>NZ_BSSF01000013.1:0-252780 GCF_030268985.1 Microbispora sp. NBRC 16548 | reverse complement strand
GCAACACCCTGACCCACCGCATCCTGGGCCCGTCCTCGACCGCGACGATCCAGCTCGACTACTCGGCCATGCGCGACGGTGACCGGGCCGGACTGGCGATGCTGCGCGACTCATCGGCCTGGATCGGCATCCGACGCGACAACGGCCAGACCCGCCTGGTCGCGACCAACAACCTGACCATGAACAGCAGCTGGCAGACCACGTCCACCGGCACCGAGGCCGCCTCCACACCCATCTCCGGCGGGCGGATCTGGCTGCGGGTCAACGCCGACATCCGCCCGGGCACCGGCCGGCAGGCGAAATTCTCCTACAGCACCGACGGAGTGAACTTCAGCTCATTCGGACCGGCCTTCACCATGGGCAACGCCTGGCAGTTCTTCATGGGCTACCGCTTCGCCATCTTCAACTACGCCACCCAGTCCCTGGGCGGCGCGGTCACCGTCAACCGCTTCGACCTCACCACCCCCTGATACGGAAGAACCAAGAAGGAAGATCCTCACTACTCGACGGCCCGGCGGTAGGTGCACACCTGCACGCCGGTGCCGCCGGTGGCCGCGGAGACGAGTTCGAGCCTGTGCCGCCGGCCGTCGCTCGGGAAGATCGTCTTCCCGCCGCCGAGGATCACCGGCATGACGATCAGCCGGAGCTCGTCGACCAGGTCCTCGTGCAGGAGGGTGCGCACGAGGCTCGGGCTCCCCATGACGACCAGGTCGCCGTCGCCCGCATCCCGCAGTTCGCGGAGGCGGGCGACGGCCGCGTCGCCGGGGATTCGCGTGGTGTTCCAGGTCAGCTCGTCGTCGCTCAGCGTCTCGGACACCACGTATTTCGGCATCGCGTTCATCCGGTCGGCGAACGGGTCACCGGCCCGCGCGGGCCACGCGGCGGCCATGTTCTGCCAGGTGCGACGGCCGTAGAGCAGTCCCTCCGCCTTGCTCACCGTGTCGTTGAAGGCGCCACCGATGGTCTCCGGGTCGAAGAACGGGTGCGTCCAGCCACCGTGCGCGAAGCCGCCGTCGGTGTCCTCCTCGGGACCACCCGGCGCCTGCACGACGCCGTCCAGGCTCATGAACTCGATGACCACGATGCGCATGGCGCTCTCCTCTTTGTCTGCCGGTCTGTGTCTGCCGGTCTGTGTCTGCCGGTCTGTGTCCGCCGGCGCCGTCGTCGGCTCCGTCGTGGTCCCCACGGTAGCCACCGACAAATTTAATTGTCAAGACGGTTCGAGTGTTCGGACAAAGCTCGCAGAGCGCGTGAGACGACGGTCTCGGCAGGCCGGCCGAGCACCCGTTCGAGGTCGTCGGTCCGCTGCTCCAGCATCCCCGCGCGGATCTGCCCGTTGATCCAGCTCATCGGGCCCGGCCCGGCGTCGGGCACCTCGCGGTAGGGCACGCCGAGCGCCTCGGCCACCTCCGGATAGCTCCAGAGGGGCCCGGTGAAGTCGTACGCCCGGCCCAGATGCCCCTCACCGGTCAGCACGTTTGCCGCCGCCTCGGCGAGATCCGACCGGAACGCCGTGTTCAGGCCGCGCCCGCCGGTGCTGCTGGTGATCTCACCCTCGACGACCCGCGGGACGAACGCGTCGCTGTAGAAGGGGTGGCGCAGGAACGTGTACGGCAGGCCGCTGCGGATTATGGCCTGCTCGGTGGCGTGATAGGCCTCTGTCATGCCGGTCGCGCCGGTGCCGGCCCCCAGGAAGCTGGTGAAGGCGACCGCGCCGACGCCGGCCTCCTTGGCGGCGGTCACCGCGTTCAGGTGCTGCCCGATCCTGCGGGCGGTGTCGAGCTCTGGAGAGGAGATCAGGAGGAGGCGGGTGGCCCCGTCGAACGCCTCGCGCAGGCTCGCCGGGTCGTCGTAGTCACCGCGGCGTGCCGGCACGCCCTGGGGGGCGCGGCCGGGATCGCGCACCGCGGCCACCACCTCCGTACGGGTGCGTAAGTGCTCGATGACGAGGCGGCCGAGCGCGCCGGAGGCGGCCGAGATCATGATCATGGGCCAAGTAGACTCCCGGCCGTCTCGACCCTGCCACCGGTTTTCGCGGGGGGACGGTAACGGGCGCGGTAGTCGTCCCAGTCCCAGGTGGACAGGAAGGCCGCCGCGGCCGTCCGGCCGTTGAGGTAGAGGTGGAGCTTCTGCCGCTCGTCGAGGTCGAAGTCGACCACCCCCACGCCCTCGGTGTCGACCTGGATGGTGCGGGCCCTGACCCAGGGCTGGTCGAGGTACGTCTGGTCGTGGCCGACGATCGCGGTCCCGACCAGGGACGTCAGCAGCCGCAGGGCGGGCAGGTGGGGAGCCCCGACGAGCGGCAGCCTGAGCGTGTCCTCCCGGAACGCGGGGAGCAGCTTGACCCCGAACGTGGGCCAGCGCGGCTGCCGCCCGTCCGGCCGGTCGAGCGTGTCGATGGGGAAGTTGGACAGCACGCCGCCGTCCACCAGGGTCGACACCAGCCCGGTGCCGGGATCGGCGATCGTGACGGGCTCGAAGAAGAAGGGGATCGACATCGAGGCGCGGACCGCGTCGGCCACCCGCTGTCTGCCCGGCTCCGCCACGCCGTAGACGCTCCGGTAGTCCCACGGCAGGCGCACCAGCCGGCCCAGGGTGACGTCCGTGGCCGTCACCACCAGGCTGTAGCGCTGGTCCTCGCCCATCCAGGGCGCCGGGTCGTCGAGGGTCAGGTCGTCGAACGTCTCGACACCCAGGTCGGCCAGTTCGTTCCCCAGCCACTCCCGCAGGTAGTCGCCCTCGAACACACCCCGTTCGAACAGCAGGGACAGCAGCGAGAACCCTCTGCCGACCAGCGGGACGCGCTCCACGGCGGACGCGTCCCTGAACCTGCGGTAGTCGACGCCGAACAGGAGCTCGCGCATGCGCTCCGGCGGCATCCCTGCCGCGGCCAGCGCTCCCACGACCGCCCCCGCGGAGGTCCCGGCGACCCGGGTGCCGGCGGCCCGCCCGAACCGGTATCCGGCGGCGTGCAGTTCGTGCAGCGCGCCGACCAGGCCCACGCCCTTGACGCCGCCGCCCTCCAGCACCAGGTCGGCCCGCCTGTCCATCCCGGCCATCGGCACCAGCCCTTCTTCCGACCGTCCTCACCCGGATCTACCGCGTTCGGACGGCCCGGGCCCCGGCGCCGCGCCATCACGACCGAACCCTCATTCCCCCTTGTCCTGCGCCCTGTCTTGGGGATACCAGCGCAGTTCGATGACGTTGCCGTCGGGGTCCTTCAGGTAGACCGAGGTGGCGACGCCGCGCGCCCCGAACCGGGGGCCGGGTCCGTCGATGACGGTGAGGGCGCCGGAGTCGACGACCTCCTGCCAGTCCAGCGGCTCGACGACC
Source organism: Microbispora sp. NBRC 16548 (assembly GCF_030268985.1). Taxonomy (NCBI): domain Bacteria; kingdom Bacillati; phylum Actinomycetota; class Actinomycetes; order Streptosporangiales; family Streptosporangiaceae; genus Microbispora; species Microbispora sp. NBRC 16548. Next base: position 249,447 of record NZ_BSSF01000013.1, on the reverse strand, counting down.
AGGCAGAAGTGGTCGACGTTCGGCTCGCCGCGGTCGCCGCGCAGCAGGTCGATGATCGTGTCCGGCGACACCCGCACCGAGGGGAAGGGCGCCTTTCCGGCCCGCCACTCGTCGACCCGCACCGGCTCGAGGCCGAGGACGTCGCAGTAGAACGCCAGCGACCGCTCGACGTCCTCCACGGTCAGCACCAGATGATCGAAACCCTTGACGCGCATGTTCGTTGTGCTCATGGATCCAACGATGCTCGTCTCGGCGGCCGGCACCAAGGGAATCTTCCGCGTGGCGTATCCGAAGAGGCTCAGGCCTGGGGTCACGGCGGCGACATCATGGGCTACTCGGCCATCTGATGAGCGCCCTCGACACCGCCCTCTGCACGTGACTGATTCGGCATGGGCTCTTCTGTAACAGGTTGCGGTTGCGGTAGAAGATCACTCGTACCATTTCTCCTCTTCTCGAGGTACATGTGAGAAAGATCCTGCGAGTGGCCGCGGCCCAGATGTTCGCCGCGGCCTTCGTCCTCGCCGCCCTGTCCGCTCCCGCGAACGCCGACACGACCGAGAGCGACGCCGACATCGCCGCCGAGTGGCAGACCGTCTGGGACACCTACCACTTCACCGACACCACCCCGCCCGCACCCGACTCGGGCCGCAGCCGGGTCACGAACAGCATCTCCGTCGACATCGACTCGCCGATGCCGTCGACCTTCTACAAGTACTCCGACTTCAACAACCACATCGGCAGGAACCCGTTCCTGAAGCGGGTCGTCACGCACAAGGAGTGGCTGGCGGCCCCCACGCTCTACCGCAACCTCACGGCGATCGAGGAGATCCCGTACGAGGGCACGATCGTGGTCAGCAAGACCCACGCGCAGCAGCGACTCCACGCGAACGGGTTCTACTACGAGACCGACAGCTGGTCGCAGCCCAACGTGGTCACGCACCAGAAGATCGACTTCACGCCGCTGCCCGGTGGGAAGACCCGGGTCACGGAGAACCTCACCTTCGAGGCGGACTCCTCGCTGATCGATTTCGTCGCCGCGAACGGCACCGCCTCGCACCAGCAGTTGCAGACGGCCCTCAAGCAGGCGATCGAGAGCGGCGAGCTCTGATCCACGGGCATCACTGAAAAGACGGGCGTCTTCCGTGTGGGAGACGCCCGTTTCCTGTCAGTGCCCGATGCTGCCGCCTCTGTCCTCCGCGGCCCGCAGGTTCTGGTTGATCGAGCAGTTCTTGATCCCGCCCCTGCAGTTGCCGCTGAGGGAGTCGGTGAAGACGCTGACGCTCGACACCTGCTGGACGCCGGCGAAGTTGACGGCGCTGTTGCCCGCGGGGGCGTTCACGTTGCGCTTGCCCGTGTTGAGCTGATAGGGCGGACTGCTGATCGTCGGCGCGTTGGCGGTGTTCATGCCGGCCGTGCGCTGCGTGCCGCCGCCGCCGTGACCGAAACCACCGCCGAGGCCGCCCCCGAAACCGGCGAGGCGGGCGCCGATGTGGGCGCCGCCGTGACCGTGGCCCTTGCCCTTCTTCTCCTTGCCCTTTTTGCCCTTCTTGCCGTGGCCGCCCTGACCACCCTCACCGCCGTGGCCGCCCTGACCAGCCTTACCACCATGGCCGTGCGGGCCGTGGCCGGCGGCAGGGACCGGCGCCGCCAGTGCCCGCGGCGCCGCCGCGACGCCCGGCATCACGATGAGGAGCGCGGCGACGGCCAGACGCCGGGCGAACATCGCCACGACGCGGGACCTTTCTGCCCTGTTGTCGCCCATCCGATCCACACCTGCCTTTGCTTTGGTACACAAGCGACGCATCCGGCTCATACCCCTCACTTCGCCTCTCTTCTCCCGGGGTGCGATGTGCTGTGCGGATGCTGATCCCTTCTTTGCGCTGAGCCGTTCCGCCGCAGAGTCAGGACGTGGCGATGGCGGTGAGCAGGTCGAGCCTGGCCGCGCGGCGAGCCGGCAGCAGCCCGGCCAGCAGGCCGGCGACGGCGGCCACGGCGACGACGAGCAGGAGTGGACCGACCGGCAGCGCGAGGGTGGCCTCGGTGGTGCGGCCCAGCGCGGTGACCGTTCCCGCGGCGAAGGCGACGCCCAGGCCGAGCCCGGCGACGATCGCCAGTGCCGCGACGAGGACCGCCTCACCACGGATCATCCAGCGCATCTGGGCGCCGGTCATGCCGACCGCCCGCAGCAGCCCGAGCTCCCGGGTCCGCTCGATGATGGACAGGGCGAGCGTGTTGGTGATGCCCATCAACGCGATCAGGACGGTGAGCATCAGCAGCGCGGTCACCAGCCCGAGGACCTGGTCGATCATCGCGTTCCGCCCGGCGACGGCCGCAGCCTGGTCGCGCACCTGCGCGGTAGGGGCGTCGGCGAGGGCCCGTTCGATGGCCTTCCTCGCGTCCGCGCCGCTCACTCCGTCGGCCACCTTGACGAAGACGCTCGCGTCGACGTGCTCACGGTAGTTCCGCTCGAAGGTGTCCAGCGAGATCACGTAGCCGGTCGACAGCGCCTGGGCGTCCCGGTCGCGCAGCAGGCCGACCACCGGGAGGCGCCGAGTCCCGGTGCGGGAGAACGTCATCGCCAGGGTGTCGCCGATCTTCAGGTGCCGCTCCCTGGCGACGTTCGCGGCCAGGACGACCCCGCCGTCCGCGACGGCGTCCAGGCGTCCGGCGACCATGTGGAGCGAGGTGACGCGGGCCAGCGTGACCGGGTCGACCGCGGTGAGCGCCTCGGTCGACCGGCCGTCCTTCCAGTGGCCGTAGCGCAGCCGGGAGGCCACGGCGACCTGCGGCAACTCGCTGACGTGGTGATAGGCGTGCGCGGGCAGCCCGCCCAGCATCTCGTTGCGGGCGCTCTCCACGACGTAGTCGGCGGTGATCACCTCGGTGTACGACCGCGCGGTCGAGTCCTTGATCGAGGTCCCCAGCACGGTCGTGAAGCTGATGAGCGCGAGGCCGAAGGCCAGCGCCAGGGCGGTCGCGGAGGTGCGCCGGGGCGCCCGCGCCGCCGACTCGCGCGCCAGCCGTCCGGGAACGCCGGCCGCGCCGAGCGGCCGCCCGAGCAGCCGTATCGCGCCCGGGGCGACCGCCGGCCCGAGCAGGGCCAGCCCCACGACGGTGCTCACCGCCGCCTCGCCGAGCACGACGACCGACCCCGGCCCGGCCAGGACGATCGACAGCCCGGCCACGCCGAGCGCGGTGAGAACCGCCCCGACGACGGTGCGGCCCCAGCCGGCCCGCCCGGAGACCCCGTCGGCCGTCGCGCGCCGCATCGCCTCGACCGGCGCCACCGAGGCGGCGCGGCCGGCCGGACCGAGCGCCGACAGGACCGTGACGCCGACGCCGACCGCGAACGCGACGACCAGGGTCCGGGGCGTGACGACCAGGCCGCCGTCGGGCAGCGTCATCCCGAAGGCCCCGGCCAGATCGCGCAGCCCCGCCGCGCAGGCGACGCCGAGGCCCGCGCCCGCAGCGGACGCGGCCAGCCCCACCAGCAGGGCCTCGCCGAGCACCGAGCGCATGACCTGACCGCCGGTGGCCCCGGCCGCCCGCAGGACGGCCAGCTCGCGCGTGCGCTGCGTGACGACGATCGAGAAGGTGTTGGCGATGAGGAACGCGCCGACGAGCAGGGCCGCCGCCGCCAGGGCGTACAGCATCACCTGCAGGTAGGAGATCTGCGTCTTGGCCGCCGCCGCACTGGAGGCGGCGACGTCCCGGCTGGAGGAGACCTCGTACCCGGACCCGAGCGCGGCCGACACCGCGGCGCGCAGCCGCTGGGCGTCGGCGCCGTCCGCGGCGACGACGGCGACCTCCGAGGCGCTCCCGTCCAGCGCGAGCAGCCGCTGCGCGGCGGGCAGGGCGACCAGGGCGACCGTCGTGCCGGGCAGCCCCTCCGCCGACCCGAACCCGGCCAGCCCCACCACGCGGAGCCGTTCCGTGCGCTCGGCCCGTACGGTGACCTCGGCGCCGAGGCCGATGCGGTGCCGGCGGGCGGTCGCGGCGTCGACCACGACCTCGCCCTCGGCGGCCGGGGCACGCCCGGCGCGCAGGGTGAACGCACCGACCGGCGCGGGCTCCCAGGACAGCAGCAGCGACGGGCCCGCCGGGACGATGGTCTTCCCGGCGACGCCGAGCAGCCCCTGGCCCCGTACGACGGGGGTGGCGGCGGCCACGCCCGGCACCGCACGGACGCGGTCCACGACCTCGGGGGGCAGCGGGTCACGCTCGACCTCCACGCCCATCGCCGAGTCGAACGCGGCGGCGTCGCGGACGGTCAGGTCGACCCCCGCGGTGGCCGTACGGAACTGGTCGTCGAGCAGCCCCTGGGAGGTGTCGGTGAGCACCAGACTGCCGGTGACGAAGGTGACGCCGAGCAGGACGGCGAGCAGGGTCAGCGCCAGCCTGCCCCGGCGGGCGACGGTGTTGCGGACGATCAGGCGCCACATCGCGATCACTTCTCCTCGTTGCGCGTGAGGGCGTGTTCGATGCCGGCCACGCGGCCGTCGGCGAAATAGACCACCTGGTCGGCGTACGCCGCGGCGTTCGCGTCGTGGGTGACCATGACGATGGTCTGGCCCAGTTCGCGGGCGGCGTGGCGGAGAAACCCGAGCAGCGCCTCCCCCGCCCGGGAGTCGAGGTTGCCGGTCGGCTCGTCGGCGAAGACGATCCGCGGCCGGGCGGCCAGCGCCCGGGCCACGGCGACCCGCTGCTGCTGCCCGCCGGACAGCTCGGCGGGCCGGTGCCGCAGCCGGTCACCCAGCCCGAGCATCGCGACGATCTCGTCGATCCATGCCTGGTCGGCCCGCCGCCCGGCGAGGGTCAGCGGCAACATGATGTTCTCCGCGGCGGTCAGCGTGGGGACCAGGTTGAAGCTCTGGAAGACGAAGCCCACGTGCTCGCGGCGCAGCAGCGTGCGCTGCCGCTCGCTGAGCCGGCCGAGGTCGGCGTCCCCGATGAGCACCTGCCCCTCGTCCACCGTGTCGAGCCCGGCCAGGACGTGCATCAGGGTGGACTTGCCGGATCCCGAGGGCCCCATCACGGCGGTGAACCGCCCGGCGGGGATCGAGAGGGTGGCGCCGTCGAGGGCTCGGACGGCGGTGTCGCCGCGGCCGTAGATCTTCACGACGTCGCGGGCCAGCGCGGCGACGTCGGTACGCAGGGGTGTCTCAGTGACGGTCATGGGGCGAGCATCACGGCCAAGACTGTCGGCGGGCTGGTCGCGGTCTTGCCGGCCCTCGGGTGGTGCCGGACAGCGGACGGACAGCGGGCCGCCAGAGCGGGGCGGCAGGCTGGACGGCATGCCAGACCAGAGCCGTCAGGAGACGACAGAGTGGCTGACCGTGTGCGTGCCGGCCCTGCTGTGCCGCAGATGCGTGCGCCTGCTGAGCAGGCACGTGCGCGACGTTCCCGGTGTCACCGCGTTCGAGGTCGACGCCGCCCGGGGTCTGCTGCGCGTACGCGGCGGGGTGGACGCGGGGAAGCTGGACGCCGAATTGCGGGCGGCGCTGGCGGCGGCGGGATTCTCGGGCGACCGGTGCGAGCACCGGCGCGGCGAGCCGCTCAGCCCGTAAACGTCAGCCCGTGAGCGTCAGCCCGTGAGCGTCAGCCCGTGAGCGCGGCGGCCGTCTCGCGGGCCTGGGCGGCCTCGTCGGGCAGGCCCGCCTCCTCCGCGCAGCCGGCCAGGAACGACCACAGGCGGGCCCTGGCCCAGGGGAACTCGCCCTCCTTCAGCAGCGCCAGCGCGTCTCGGCACTCGCGGACGGCGGAGCCGGCGTCGCCGCGCACCCGGGCCATGCGCGCCCGCCCCCACGCAGCCCACGCCTGGCAGCGGGGGTTGCGTGCCCGTCGCGCGACGTCGTCCGCCTCGGCGAGCAGCGCCGTGACGTCGTCGCCCTCGTCCACGTCCAGCCGGGTGTGCGCCGTGTGCACGAGGGCGAAGGTCAGCCCGTGGAGGGAGTTGCGGCCGCGCACCTCGTCCACGGACTCCCGCAGGACGGCCAGGGCCTCCTCCCGCCGCCCGGACTCGCGCAGGGCGATGCCGAGATGCGCGAGGATCGCGCTGCCGATGATGCGGTCGCCGACGGCCCTGGCGAGGTCGAGGCTGCGCCGCCACCGGACGACCGCGTCCTCGAAGTCGCCCACGCGCAGGGCCAGCAGCGCCTCCAGATACTCCGTCATGCCCAGCCACCAGCCGTCGTCGGAGTCGCCCAGCTCACGCCGGCTCCGCTCGATCAGGGCGCGGTAGTGCCCGGGGTCCCCGCCGTACTGGCCGGCCCAGGCCATCACGAGCCGGGAGATCGCGGCGTTGCGTACGTCGCCGAGCTCCTCGAAGACCACGAGGCTCTCCTCGGTGGCGGCGACCGAGCGCGGGGTCGGATAGTAGACGTGCAGGAGCCCGATGCCCTGCAGCGCCCGGGCCCGTGCGGCGGCGGACCCGCCGCCGTTCTCCAGCAGCGCGGTCAGCGCCCGGGTGCCCTCGTGGCGCACGCCGTAGTTCCAGAACATCACGAGCGCGCAGGCCAGCCGGAAACCGTTCTCGACGTCGCCGCTGTCGACTGCATGGTCCACGGCCGCGCGGAAGTTGTCGTGCTCGTCGTAGAGCCGGGTGTAGACGGTGAGGTTGCGCACGCGCGGCCCGTGCTCCTCCGCGAGGCGCACGCAGTGGGCGAGGTGGCGGTCGCGGCACTCCGCGACCTCCCCTGCCTCCTCCAGCCGGGCCCACGCGTAGTCGCGTACGGTGACGAGCAGCCGGAACCGCCCGGCGGCCGGTTCCGGCACCACGAGCGACCGGTCGACCAGCCGGAACAGCAGGTCGAGCACCTCTCCCCGGCCGACGCCGCCGAAGGCGCACACCTCCTCGGCGGCGGCCGGGGTCCAGCCGCCGCGGAACACCGCGAGGCGGCGCAGCAGCCGCCGCTCGGCCTCCGACAGCAGGTCGTGGCTCCAGTCGAGGGTGGCGCGCAGCGTGCGGTGGCGTGCCTCTCCGGTGCGCGGTCCCGCGGTCAGCAGCGAGAACCGGTCCGCCAGCCGGGCCTCGATGTCGGCCGGAGACAGCGCCTTCACCCGGGCGGCGGCCAGTTCGATGGCGAGCGGCATGCCGTCGAGCCGGCGGCAGATGGACGCCACCACCGGAGCGGTCTCTTCGTCGAGCGTGAACGAGGGCCGTACGGCACGGGCCCGCTCGGCGAAGAGCCGCACGGCGGGCCCGTCGTTGTGCGTGACGTCCAGCGGACCGACCGCGACCTGCACCTCGCCGGGGATCGCGAGCGCCTCCCTGCTGGTGGCCAGCACGCGCAGCCGCGGGCAGGCGGCGGCCAGCCGCTCCACGAGGGCGGCCACGTCGTCCACCAGATGCTCGCAGTTGTCGACCACGAGCAGCGTGCGGCCGTCGCGTAGGTGCTCCTCGACCGCGTCGGCCGTCGCGGTGCCCTGCGGCGGCACGCCCAGTTCGGCGGCGAACGCGGCGGCCACATCCGCCCCGGGCTCCAGAGCGGCCAGGCGGACGAGCAGCACGCGGTCGGCCTGCGTCTCGTCCGGCGTCTCGCTTGCCCTGCGGGCGATCTCGAACGCGAGCGTCGTCTTGCCCATCCCGCCCGGGCCGGTCAGCGTCACCAGCCGCGACTCCGCGAGCCGCTCCAGCGCCGCCGCCACGTCGTCCTGGCGGCCGATCACCGACGTCAGCCGCCGTGGCAGCCGGTCACCGCGCACCCGCTGTGCCTGCGACTGCGACTGTGACTGCGGCTGCCGCTGCGGCTCCTCGCTCGGAGGGGACGGGACCTGCTGACGGAGAATGGCCTCGGCGAGCGCCTGGAGCTCCGGAGACGGGTCGATACCGAGCTCGTCGGCGAGACCGCGGCGCAGCGCCTGGTAGGCGGCCAGCGCCTCCGCCTGCCGCCCGCCGCGATACAGCGCGAGCATCAGCAGGCGGTGCAGCCGCTCCCGCAGAGGCTGGCGCGCCACCAGCCGTTCGATGTCGGCGACCGCCTCGTTGTGCCCGCCGGACTCCAGCAGCAGCTCGAACCTGTCCTCGACCGCGCCCAGCCGCAGCTCCTCCAGCCGGGTGCTCTCCGCCGTCGCCCACGTCGTCTGGCCGACGTCGGCCAGCGCGGGCCCCCGCCACAGCCGCAGCGCCTCGTCCAGGCCGCCCAGGGCGGCGGTGACGTTCCCTGCGGCCGTCTCCTCCCGCGCCCGTACGAGCAGCCGCTCGAACACGTGCGCGTCGACGGCGTCCGGGGGCACGGCCAGCCGGTATCCCGGGGCCTGCGTGATCAGGACGTCCGCGCCGAGCCCTGCGGCGGCGAGGGCGCGCCGCAGCTTCGACACCCGGATCTGCAGGGCGTTCGCCGCGTCGGCCGGCAGGTCGTCGCCCTCGTCGCCCCACAGCGCGTCCGTCAGGCCGTCCACCGGCACCACGCGCCCGCACGACAGGGCCAGCCGGGCCAGCAGGGCCCGCACGGACGGCGGCAGCGCCGCCGCGCGGCCGCCGGGCCCCCGCACCTCGGTGGGCCCGAGAACCGCGAACGTCACGGCCGTGTTCGGCATGTCACTCCTCATCACCCCAGGCTCCGCCGGGCTGCCCAATATTAAGGGGCGATGAGCGTTTTGTCGGGATTGATTTCGATGGTAACGAGCCGGTCAGCCAGGGTGTGGGCATCCCGGCCCATCCACCCCAGCACGAACGAGCCGCGGGCGCGCTGCCGGGGCAGACCGAGGAAGGCTCATTCTGCGGCCTCGTAGCCGGCCTCGGCGATGGCCTCACGCACGGCGGCGGGGTCGGCCGGGCCGGTGACCACCACGGTCTTGGCGGTGAAGTCGACGGCCACCGAGCCCACGCCGGGCACCTCGCCGACGGACTCGGCGATCGCCTTGACGCAGTGGCCGCAGCTGATCGCGGGCACGGACAGCACGAGCTGGTTCATCCTGACTCCTTCGACATCCAGGAAAGCGTTGTGCAAGCACCGTGCCCGGCGCCGCTGTCCGGACCCTGTCGTCAGGCCTCGTCAGGCCTCGTCAGGTCGACAGGGGATGGGCAGCGGGGGGAAAGCGCCGCGCGCGACCGTCGCCTCGAAGCTCTTCGATCAGGAGGTGGAGCGATGACGGTCGTGACGAGCATGCGCACGCTGGACATCGGCGGCATGACCTGCGCGTCCTGCGTACGCAGGGTGGAGAAGGCCCTCACCCGGGTGGACGGCGTGGCGGCGGCAGAGGTGAACCTCGCCACCGAGGTCGCCACCGTCACCTACGACCCCGCCCGCGTCACCGTCGAGGCGCTCGCCGAGTCGGTCGTACGGGCCGGGTACACCGCGGAGATTCCCGAGCCGGAGCCGGAGCCGGAGCCGGACCGGGAGGTCGTCCGGCTGAAGCGCACCTGGCAGGTCACCCTCGCGGCCGGGCTGTCGATGATGGTGCTGATGTACCTGCCGCTGCCCATCGACGCGATGGACTGGCTGATGCCGCTGCTGCTGGTCGTCGCGACGGCCGCGCAGTTCTGGGCGGGCCGTCCCTTCTACCGCGCCGCCTGGGCCGCGGCCCGGCACGGCGCGGTCAACATGCACACGCTCGTCGCCATGGGCACGACGGTGGCGTACGGCTACAGCGCGTTCGTCACGCTGTGGCCGGCCGCGGCCGAGCGGCTGGGGCTGCCGCTGCACGTGTACTTCGAGATCTCCGTCGTCGTCATCGCGCTCGTCCTCATGGGGCGGTGGATGGAGGCCAGGGCCAAGAAGCGGACCACCTCCGCCATCAGGGAACTGCTCGGGCTGCGGCCGAAGACGGCCCGTGTGCTCCGCGGGGACACCGAGGTCCCGGTCCCGGTCGAGACCGTGACCGTCGGCGACCTCGTCCGGGTGCGCCCGGGCGAGAAGATCCCCGTCGACGGCATCGTGACCGCCGGCGTCTCCACCGTGGACGAAAGCATGATCACCGGTGAGAGCATGCCGGTGCGCAGGCGCGAGGGCGATCCGCTGATCGGTTCCACGATCAACCGGACCGGTTCGATGGTGATGCGGGCCACCGCCGTCGGGCAGGAGACGACGCTGGCGCAGATCGTCCGGCTGGTCGAGCGGGCGCAGGGGTCGAAGGCGCCCCTTCAGCGCCTGGCCGACCTGGTGTCCGGGTGGTTCGTGCCCGCCGTCATCGGCGTCGCGGCGCTCACGTTCGCCGTCTGGGCGGTCTTCGGCCCCGACCAGGGACGGCTCACGCTGGGCATCGGCACCGCCATCGCCGTACTGATCATCGCCTGCCCGTGCGCGCTCGGCCTCGCCACCCCCACGGCGATCATGGTGGGCACCGGGAAGGCCGCCGAGCTGGGCATCCTGATCTCCGGCGGTGACGCGCTCGAACAGGCCCGCCGCCTCACCACGGTCGTCCTGGACAAGACCGGCACGATCACCCGGGGCCGTCCCGGTGTGACCCGCCTCGTCACCGTCGCGGGCGGAGACGCCGACGAGCTTCTCGCGTGCGCCGCCGCGGCCGAGACGGGCTCAGAACATCCCCTCGGCGAGGCGATCGTCACGCACGCCTGGGACCGCGGGCTCCACCTGCCCGAGGTGGAGCGATTCGAGGCACTGCCCGGCCACGGCGTGGAGGCCCGGGCGGGTGGCAGGGCCGTACTCATCGGGAACGCCGCACTCATGCGCCGCCATGACGTGAGCGTCGGCGAGCTGGAGCAGGTGGCCGCCGAGGCCGCGGCCGACGGCGCGACCCCCGTGTACGTCGCCCTCGACGGCCGCCTCGCGGGACTGATCGGCGTGGCCGACACGATCCGGCCCGAGTCCCACGAGGCCGTCGATCGGCTGCGCGCGCTCGGCCTGGAGGTGTGGATGCTGACCGGCGACAACCAGGCCACCGCCGATGTCGTCGCCCGGCAGGTCGGCATCGACCACGTGATCGCCGACGTACGGCCCGAGGACAAGGCGGCCCGCGTGGCCGCCCTGCGCGAGAGCGGCGCGGTCGTCGCCATGGTCGGCGACGGGATCAACGACGCCCCGGCGCTGGCGACGGCCGACCTCGGCATCGCCATCGGCACCGGGACCGACGTCGCCATCGCGGCCTCCGACATCACCCTCGTCGGCGGCGACCTGCGCGGCATCGTCTCGGCCATCGACCTGTCCCGGCGTACCGTGAGGACGATCAAGCAGGGACTCGCCTGGGCGTTCGCGTACAACGTGCTGTTGATCCCGGTCGCCGCCGGTGTGCTGTACCCCGTCAACGGCGTGCTCCTCGACCCCTCACTCGCCGCCGCCGCGATGGCGATGAGCTCGGTCAGCGTCGTCACGAACGCGCTGCGCCTGCGCCGGTTCCGGCCCGGCTCCGGAGTGTCCCGGCTCGCCGACTGGGGCTATCTCGCGGGCATCGCCTGCCTCGCGGTGGCCGTGGGCGCCGGGTTCACCGCGCTCAGCCGTACGGAGGCGGCGCAGCGCGGGATGAACGGCGTGCTCGCCTGGGTGGAGAACACCGGCATGCCGATGCGTCCGGCCATGAGCGTGATGATGACCGCCGAGACCGAACCCGTGCCCGCCGAGGACGCCGGCGTCCGGATGGACGTCCGGGTCCCCCATGACGTCACCCCGGGCGTCCCGGCCACCGTGCGCATCCGCCTGACCGACCCCTCGACCGGTCGTCCCGTCGACGACGTCGTACGCAGCCACGAGGCGTGGATGCACTTCATCGCCACCCGGGCGGACCTGGGCACCTTCGCCCACGTCCACCCCGAGCCCATCGGCCGGCCCGGCGAGTTCTCCGTCCGGCTGACCTTCCCGACCGCCGGCCGTTACCTCGTCAACGCCGAGTTCCGGCGGCGCGGGGAGATGACCGACGTGCTCGACCATCAGGAGATCACGATCGGCCGCCCCGATGTCTTCACCAGCTCGAACACCACGTCGCCGTCTCCCCGTGAGCAGGTCGTGGGCGGCCTCCGGGTCACCCTCACCGGCGAGGCCGCGGCCGGCGGCAGGAGCGACCTCACCTTCCGCTTCGCCGACGCCGCGACCGGCAGGCCCGTCTCCGGCCTGCGCCCCTACCTGGCCGCCGCAGGCCACGTCGTGATCATGCCGCTCGACGGCAAGGGGTTCGCCCACGAGCACGCGGAGGCCGAGGACGACCAGGGCCGCCCCGTCTTCGCCCTGCCGGGCCAGACCTTCGGGCCCGAACTCGGCCTGCACGCCCGGTTCCCCCGCCCCGGCCTGTATCGCCTGTGGGCCCAGTTCCGCGACGCCCAGGGCCGGGTCCTCACCACGACGTTCACCCTGGAGGCCCGTTAGGAACGCGCACGAAACGTGCACAGAACGACTCGCAGGCTCTGCACGTCCGTACGGCACCATGCTCGGACGTGCAGAGCATGCATGTGCGCCGACTGCTCCTGGTCATCCTCCTGGTCATCACGGTCGGCCCGATGACGGCCGGGTCCACGGCCACCCTGCCGCCCGGAAGGTCCGTCGCGGCGATCGCGACGCTGGTCGGCGACTATCTGGCCACGCACCCCACCGTGAAGCGCGTGCTGCGCTCCAGTGGGATCAGCGTCACGCTCATCTCGTGCGGTGCCGAGACCGGCTCGCCGACCGACCTGTCGGCGGACTTCGGAGACGGCTTCAGCGGCCGTCTCATCAGGACGCGGAACGCCACCTACTTCCAGATGCCGATCGGTTCCGAGGTCGCTCCCGGGAAGTACTTCGACAAGGTCACCGACTATTACGAGCCGTACAACCTGCTCGGCATCGGGACACTCGCCATGATGGCCACCAACCTGATCGACGGCTACCGCGCACACGCGCTCCTGATCAATACGGGCCGCCTCACGGCTGCGAGCATCGATGGCGGCACCAGCCCCCACACGATTCACTACACCGTCCATATCGACGTGCACCGAGCCGTCGAACGCCTGAATCTCCCCGCCTACATCGCCTACACCAACCCCATGCCGCTCGACCAGCGGACCGAGGAGGAGTACGCCAAGGTGCGGGCAGGCGACCCGGCCGCACAGGCACGGCTCCGTGCCCGCATCGTCGGCGATCTCGGTCCCTCCGCCGACTACGAGCTGTGGGTGGACCTGAGCGGGCGTCCGGTCCGTTCCGTCCTGTCCGCCAAGACACGGACCGAGATGACCTTCTCGGACTGGGCAACCTGCGTGGTCAACGCACCCCCGTCGGAGCGGGTCCGGGAGCTGAAGGGCTGACCCCGGACTGTCCGGTGCCGCCGACACCACTGCCAGACGACACCACTGCCAGGCGACACCGCTGCCAGGCGACACGAACGCCACCGCCGCGCGGAGCGCCAGCGGCCACGGCACCCGGCCCGGCACCCTGGCCCCGGCACCCTGGTCTGCGCGTGTCCGTGCCGCCACCCGGCTCGCTAGATACGTAGCCGCTTGATGCGGGTGGGCTGGTAGGTGAAGGCCCAGCGGTCGGTGCCGATCCTGCGGCGGGTGTAGCGGTCGGGGTGCTGGTAGCGGTCGCGGTTGTGGAATTGGCAGGCGGGGCCGAGGAGTTTGAGGTCGGTGAGGCCGCCGTTGCTCCAGTTGTCGGCGTGGTCGATCTGGCACATGGTGGCGGGGAGTGGGCAGCCGTCGATCCAGCAGGTGGCGTAGCGGGCGAAAACGGCCCTGCGCTGGGCGGGGGTGGCCAGGCGGACCTTGCGGCCCATGTCGAGCACCTGCCCCTCGGCGTCCATGACCAGGCGCACCAGGGTGGATGTGCGGGCAAGGCGGTGCACGCTGGAGACCGGCAGCATCTGCCCGGTCGCCAGCAACGCCCCCGGCGCTGTTCCGAGCAGCGTCCCTGGCGCTGTTCCCGCTGGCCTGCCCGGCTCCGATCCTGGCACGCCCGGCGGCGTGCCTGGCGCTGTTCCAGGCGCTGTTCCCGGCGGCCTCCCCGGCGGTGTCCCTGTCGCACGCGAGCACTGTGCCTCGCCGCCGCACCCGCCCTCGCCCTCGCCGTGCTTCCAATGCTCGTGGCCGTTGTCCTCAGGCGTGCCCTGCCCATGCCGGCAGTCCCCCGCAGACCGATGCCCTGCGTGGGCGTGCGCGGAGGCGTCCTCGGGAGGAGGATCCGGCAATTGCGCTGTGTGCGGAGGCGCTGTGTGCAGAGGCGCTGCGTGCGAACGCGTGCTACCGCCGCAGGTAGGCCATGCTGCTGCGCGCCTGGGGTCTGCTTCAGCTTGGGCCGCACCACGGTCGCGGCCTCCGCCCTTCGCGGGTGCGGTGTCGTCGCCCTCGGCAAAGCCCGTGATCGTGTCACCATCGCCCTCGGCAGAGGCGGCGCTCGCGGTGTCGTGCCCGCTGGCCCGCTGCTCACGAACCCCGCGCCCGCCGGTCCCACGCTCATCGGTCCCATGCTCGAAGGTCCCGCGCTCATCGGCCCCGTGCTCGCAGGTCCCGCGCTCACAGGTCCCGTGCTCATCGGCTCCGGGATCGCGAGGCTCCTCATCGCGGGGGCCGGTGCCGGCAAGGTCAAAGCCGGCGCTTTCAGCGACAGCGTCCCCGGCTGCATCGCCACCTGCACTGACATCGCCACCTACACCGGCATCTGCCTCGGCCTCGGCAGTGCCGGGGTCAGTTGGCTGGCAGGGGCCCTCATCCTGGGCAGGTGCGGCAGCGTCGGTGCTGCCCACGTCGCCGGGGTCGTCAGCGCCTCCGGTGTGGCCGGTCGCGCTGGTGTCCTCGCTATCCCGGCCGTCCTCGGCGCCCTCCGCGTCCTCGTCGGCCGCGGCATCCTGGGCATCCTGGGCGTCGTCAATGTCTTCGGGATGGTCGGTGCCGGGGCCAGCGGGTTGAGGGTCGGCGGGCTGGGGGTCGGTGGGGAGGGACTCGGCGGTGACCAGGACCAGGAGCTCGGCGGCGATCTTCTCCTCCAGATGAGCGATGAACGCATCCGCCTGGCGGACCCGCAACGGCCGATCGTCCCCCTCGGCCTTCGGCTTGGCGTAGAGGCTGAGCAAGGTCAGCAGCCGGGCGGCAGGCTCACGGGGGAGGTAGAACTCCCCCTCCACGCCCCCGCCCTTCGCGGGGCGGACCCTCAGGAACCGCCGCCCGTAGTCCGCCTGCTCGTCGCGTTCTTCCCCGTCGGGGTCGAGCACCGCCCGCAGGTAGCGGCCCGCTTTGGCCACCTCCGCCGCCCCCGCCTTACCCGCCAGCTCCAGCAAAATCGGCTCAGCCAGGTTGGCGTGCTCGTCGCTCAACTGCGCGGTGGCCATGCAGATCGCCTCCACCACCCCCGCCGCCAAGTCCCCGGCGGCGAACTTCTCCCGCACCCGCGCCAGACGCGCCAACTCCACCGCCAACGTGAGCAGGCGCCGCGCCCCCGCCACGCTCACCCCTCCGGCGGTGCGCAACCAACTGCGGGTGGAGGCATGCCCATGCCGCCTGGCCTGCCCCGCACCATGCACCCGCCCCACCCGATCAGCAAGAGCACACGTGATCCGATCCCGCGCAAACAGCAGATCCTCAGCCTCGGCGAGGCAGATGTCCGCATCGTCGGGCACCGCCGCCAACGCCAACGCCTGCGCCGACTCACGCACAGAACCCACCAACACCCACGACGACCGGCCCTTGTCCCGACCTGCGTCGGCCCCACAACCACCGGCGCTGTCGGCGCCGGGCGCGCCGTCGGCGGTGTCCCGGCTCGTGTCCTGTCGCGGCTCGGGGCCGGCGATCGGGAAGTGCTCGCGGGCGAGCGATCCTTCGGACGACCACAGAGGGGAATCGGCGGTCAACCGGTCCCACCAGTCGTCAGAGCTATCGGAGTTATTCGAATGACGATGGTGCTCGGGATCCAAGTCGAACAGATCCATCACACCCTCCTTCAAGCAATTCGAAATTCTGTTTTAATTTTCTCCCGTCAACCTCACTCTGAGCAACCGCGTACCACGATTTGTTGGAGCTACAGGCTTACGGGGCAGCGGAGAGGAGATCGAGCAGGGTGTGGAACACCTGGGAGAGCCCGACCACGACGAGAACGGGGATCGCCAGGCTGAGACAGAGAGCCAGCACGCAGCCACTACCTGCGCCCATCGGGTTGGGAACCGGATCCTGCGCCTCCAGCCCACGCCACAGCGAGCGGGGTTCGAGGAGAAGGAACAGCATCGCGCCCACCTCGCCCACGGTGAACAGCCAGAACCAGGCCCATCTGTTTCCCAGCCTGGGCCGGCCCGTACCGATCATGATGAAGAGCGCGGCGATCCAGGCCCCGCCGACGAGCCAGGTCGCGCCGTGGAACGGCACGAGGAACGGCCAGCCCGAGAAGAGCCCTTGGCGCGCGTGAGCGAGCGCGGCCTCCGGGCGGGGAACGGTGGCGTTCAGGTCGCGCAGGAGTTTGCGGGGGGTGTAGGCCCCGTTCACGGAGCGGTCGGCGTGATACCAGAACAGAGGGCCCGTCGACCACCGCAGATCCACCGGGGTGCCGTAGTAGATGACGTACGTGACCTGCCCGGTCCGGAGCGCGGTGTGAAAGTCGGCCAGGGTGCGCTCGCGCGGGGTCATGCTGAGCACGCTCACCAGAGCGCCCCACAGCAGCACGACCAGCAACGCCACACGCACCCATAGCCCCGCGATTCGGTACGGAAGTCGCATGACGCGAGCTTCCCTCAGCGGGCACGCGACGGCACCCCTCTTCCGAAAACGGCTACAGCCGGTCCTGTCGGGGCAGCACCACCTCGCGGGCCAGGAGGAGCAGGGCCGCCGCCAGCGGGATGCCGAGCAGGGCCCCGACGATGCCGAGCAGCGCCCCGCCGAGCAGGGCTCCGACGATGGTCGCCACGGGCGGCACGTCGACCGACGACTTGAACACCTTCGGGGAGATCCAGTAGTTCTCGACCTGCTGGTAGACGACGAAGAAGATCACGCAGGCGATGCCGGCCTGCACCGAGGAGAGGAAGCCCACCCCCGAGGCGACGACCGCGCCGATGACCGCGCCCACCAGGGGGATCAGGTCGGTGACCGCGACGAAGATGGCCAGCGCGAGCGCGTACGGCACCTTCAGCATGGCCAGAAACAGGAAGGTCACCACGCCGGCGATCAGCGAGATGATCAGATTGCCCGCGACGTAACCGCCGATCTGGTTGATGATCTCGTCCCCGAGCAGGCGGACCCGCGTACGGCGTGAGCGGGGCACGAACCGGTAGGCCGTCTCCTTGATGGAGTTGAGCGACCCGAGGAAGTAGAGCGTGAGCACGAGCACGGTGAAGGCGCTGAACAGCGCGCTTATCACTATGCTCGCCACACCGAGGAGGCCGCCGAACATCTGGGTGGCCAGCCCGCCGCCCGCGACGTATTGCTGGATCTTGTCGAGGATCTGGTAGCGCTCGTCCACCGAGCGGATCAGCGGGTGGTTCTGGAGCTGCTGCACGTAGTCGGGCAGTTGCCGGACGAACCCCGTGGTCTGCTCGGTGAGCGGCGGCACGACCGCGAGCCCGAAGACCACGAAGAACGCGATGGCCGACCCGAACACGATCGTGATCGCGAGGCGGCGGGACAGGTTGCGCCGCTGGAGCGCCTCGACCGCGGGGTTCAGGCCGATGGCCAGGAACAGCGAGACCACGATCAGCACGAGCGCCGAGCCGGCGCTGGCGATCGCCTGCACCAGAAGCCATGCGGTGAGCACGCCCAGGGCACCGGTCAGGCCGAACATGAACGGATTGCTGCGCAGCGGGCGTCCCGGCAGGCCGAACGGCCGGTCGGAGGCCATCGCACCGTCGCCGCCGTGATCGACGCGATCGACGCCCGGCCGGCTCACGCCGTCCGGGGACTGGTCGGGGGTCGCCGGAGAGCCGGTCGGCTCCGGCGTCGTCTCCGGCGCTGTCTCCCCCTGGCCGGGGAGCGAGGGGAACACGCTGGAGATGCCGCTTCCTGGGGATAGACCGCTGTCGGACACGCCCCCACTGCTGCCCCATCAAGGTCACTTGACACGGATTTATCCGGACAAGTCGCCCTTTTGTCCCTGGTTGGTGAGAGCCGCGTCCCCCAGATGGCGCTCGATCGCTCCGTTGACCTCGGCGCCCAGCAGCACGATCAGCGTGGAGAGATACAGCCAGAGCATGAGCACGGCCACGGCCGCGACCGCGCCGTACGTCTGGTTGAAGCGCCCGAAGCCGGTCACGAAGACCGACAGGCCCGCCGAGACCACCACCAGGGCGGGCATCGCGAGCCCCACCCCCCAGGTGACCGACCGCCACCGCGACTCCCGGCGGCTGCCGGGCACGAACCGGTAGAGCAGCGCCAGTCCCGCTCCGATGAGCAGGACGAGCGCCGCCCAACGCGCCACCGAGACGGCGGCCCGGGCCACCCGGCCGAGGCCGATGTGTCCCAGCACGACCGGGAACGCGGCGACGAGCGCCAGCAGAACCGACACTCCGGCGATCGCCACGACCGTGTAGAGCAGCGCCAGCAGACGGGTGCCGACGAGGCCGTGACTCTCCCGGCCTCCGTACACCGTGTTCAGGCCTCGCATGAGCGCCTGGACGGCCCTCGACGACGCCCACAGCAGGCCGACGAGGCTCAGCGCGAGGTTGGTGCTGAGCCCTCTCTCTCCGGCGCGCACGGCGGCGGCGAGCTGGGAGACCAGCAGGTGGGCGACGGGCCCGGGCAGCGGCCGGGTCAGCGACGCCAGTTGCCCGGCCGCCTGCCGGGGGTCGGCCACCAGCCCGTAGACCGACACCACGACCAGCAGCATCGGGAAGATCGACAGCGTCCCCCAGAAGGCGATGCCGGCGGCCAGCAGGGACAGCCGCTCCCGCTTCGCCTCCTCTCGCACCCGCCCGGCGATCCTCTTCCAGTCCTCCACCGGCACTCTCATGGCCGGTGCGGTGATCGGGCGGCCCGCAGCAGCGCGGCGCCCAAGAGATAGACGGCGAAGTGAACAGGGAGCATCGGCGCGGGCAGGCCCGCCGAGCCGGTGAGCGCCGCGCCGAGCAGGCCCGCGACGACCAGGCCGGTCCCCGCCAGGGTCACGGCCACCGTCCCCGCCCCCGTCTTCCCGGCGCCCGGTGCCGGGCAGGGGCCCGCACGCCGCTCTATGAAGGCGAACAGGGCGACGAGGACCGCGAGGGTCGCCGTCAGGAACGCGAGCCAGGGCACGCGCAGGAGCAGCCAGGCAGCCGATCCGGGAGGCGGCTGCGGCAGCAGGCCGGTGATGTAGAGGGCGGGTACGGCGATCACGACCGCGGTCATGTGCCAGAGGAACACCGTCATGATCACGGAGTTGGCCGCGACGACGGCCGTCCACGGGCGCGTACGGCGCAGCATGCGGCCACCGCGATCGTGCAGGAGCAGGGCGATCCCCGTCTGCGCGACCGCCAGGGCGAGCAGCGCGAGCGTCGGCGGCGAGGTGTTCTGCAGGCGGTCGCCGGGATCGGTCACCATGCTCACCGGGTATGGCCCCGGGACGGTGAGCAGCACGAGCGCCGCCAGGCCACCCGCGATCATGGGCACGGCCACGCGGGGACGGGCGGACAGGGCCCCCTCCCGCCAGGCGATGCCGAGCTGGTAGACCGCCGCCCAGGCCAGCAGGTAGTTGGCCGCGCCGAGCACGGCCGGGCCGCCGAGCAGCCGCGCCGCGTCGCCGAACGCCACCGCCACCGCGAACGCGGCGGGCACCGCGAGGCCCGCCCTGCGATGCAGCGCGAGCAGGATCGGGGTGAGCAGGACGACCGTGACGTACGCGATGAGGAACCACAACGGCAGGCAGGCGAGCCAGACTCCCATGCCCACGGTGGCGGGGTCGGTCCCCAGGAGGAGCGCGAGCAGGGCCGCGCCGCCCAGGGTGAGCAGGAACGCCGTCGTCGGGCGGATCAGGCGGTCGGTGCGGCACAGGAACCAGCCGATCGCGTCGCCGCCCCGCCGCCGGTAGGAGCCGAGCGAGGCGGCTCCCGCGAAGCCGCCCACCAGGAAGAAGACCGGCATGACCTGGAACAGCCAGGTGAGCGGCCTGGCCCAGGAGACGAACGCGAGGACCGTGTCGCCTCCGACCCGCTCGCCGTACGTCACCACGACGGCCAGCCAGTGCCCGAGGACCACCAGCGCGATGGCGACGGCGCGCAGCAGGTCGATGTGACGGTCGCGGCCGGGCGGCGTGCGCTCCGCCGCACGCCGCAGCGGTGTGAACATCTAGTCGCTCTGATGCTGCGGCTCGCTGATCTCCTTGACCACCGGTGTGAGCAGGTCGGCGGTGAGCTGGTGCATCTGGAGGAGCAGGTCGTCGATCGTCAGCATGCCGACCACGCCTCCCTCTGCGGCCACCGGGAGCCTGCGGAAGGAGTGGCGGCGGAACGTGTCGAAGGCCACCTCGACCTCGTCCTCCGCCTGAACCACCACCGGGTGCTCCGACATCACCTGCCCGACCGGCGTATCCCCGTCCCTGTCCTGGGCGAGCACCCGTACGGCGAGGTCACGGTCGGTCACTATGCCGGCGATGCCCCGCCCCTCCGACACCACGACGCAGCCGACGCCCGAGTAGTCCATGTGCCGCGCGACGTCCCGCACCGGGGTGATCGGCGGGACCACGACAACCGGCGTGGACATGACATCTTTGATCTTCATGGCCGGCTCTCCCCCTCGTACGGAAGTCCGCCCCGCTTGTGACCTAATGCCCTATTTATCCCCCCAAGTCCGAATAAACGTGGAGATGGAGGTGATCCCCATGATCACGCTGAGCATCATCAAGGCCGACACAGGGGGGTTCGTCGGCCACACCGCCGTCCATCCCCGGCTGATGGCCGAGGCGAGGCGGGAGATCGAGCGGGCGAAGTCCTCCGGACTCCTCATCGACGGCCACGTGGACAGCTGCGGTGACGACATCTCGCTCATCATGACCCACACCTACGGCCAGGAGGCGGGGCTGATCCACTCCTTCGCCTGGGACACCTTCCAGGCGACCACCCACCTCGCCAAGGAACTCGGCCTGTACGGCGCCGGCCAGGACCTGCTGTCGGACGCCTTCTCGGGCAACCTGCGCGGCATGGGCCCGGGCTACGCGGAGCTGGAGTTCGAGGAGCGGCCGTCGGAGCCGGTGCTGTGCTTCCTGGCGGACAAGACCGAGCCGGGCGCGTGGAACCTCCCGCTGTACAAGATGTTCGCCGACCCGTCCAACACCGCCGGGCTGGTGATCGACGAGAAGATGCACGCCGGGTTCGCGTTCGAGGTGTACGACCTGTACGAGGAGCGGCGCATCGTCTTCGACTGCCCGGCGGACCTGTACGACATGCTGATGTACATCGGCGCCCCGGCGCGCTATGTGATCCACAGTGTCCGCTCCAAGACGCTGGGCATGACCGCGGCGGCGACCAGCACCCAGCGGCTGTCGCTGATCGCCGGCAAGTACGTCGGCAAGGACGATCCCGTCATGATCGTGCGCTGCCAGTCGGGCCTGCCGGCCGTGGGCGAGGCGCTGGAGCCGTTCGCCTTCGCCTACTCGGTGGCCGGGTGCATGCGCGGCTCGCACCACGCGCCGCTGATGCCGGTGGCCACCGGACAGGCGCACCCGTCGCGGTTCGACGGCCCGCCGCGGGTGGTCGCGCTCGGCTTCCAGATCAAGGACGGCCGGCTGATCGGCCCGCGCGACATGTTCGACGACCCGGCGTTCGACGGAGCCCGGCGGCAGGCCGTCGAGGTGATGGACTACCTGCGTCGCCACGGCCCGTTCGAGCCGCACCGGCTGCCGCTGGAGGACCTGGAATACACGACCATGACCTCCATCACCAAGCGCCTGGCACACCGCTGGACGCCGATCACGACCGAGGTCGCGACCCCGGTCGGGTCGTGACCATGAAAGCGTCGGTCGGCGACCGCCTGATCGTCGAGAGCATCCATCGGGGCAGGGCGGGCCGCATCGGGATCGTGATGGCGCTCTATCACACCGACGGCTCGCCCCCCTACCTCGTGCGATGGCTCGACGAGGAGCGGGAGACGCTGTGCTTCTATCCCGGGCCCGACGCCCGGATCGAGCACTACTGGGAGCGGGTGCCGGAGAGCCCCTGACCACCCAGCAGGTCGCGCACCTCGCGCGGTAGCTGACCGAGCGCGTGGTCGACCACCCCCGGCGTCAGCTCCTCGTACATCACCGTGGTCACCGCCCTGGCGAGCTTGGGCACGTCGGCGTTGGCGATGCGGCCGGTGGCGGCGAAATGGGCCGTGAACTCCTCGCGGTCGCGGCGGATCGGCACCGCCGTGGGATCCCAGCCGTTGTAGTAGATCCCGCGCAGCAGGTCGGGCAGTTGCGCGGCGAGGTGCGCCGCGGCGGGCACCGTGAGGCCGTCGCGCACGGCGTGCAGCCAGGTCCGCAGCACGCGGTGGGCGAACTCCCTGTCCTCGGTGCCGATGGCCCCCGCGAGGGCGGCCAACCACCGGTTGGTCGTCTGGACCGTGTGGTCAAGGCTGTGCACGTGATGGGTGGTGGACATGACGTCCTCCTCCGCTAACAGTCACTCCATCCCACGCTGCGCACCCGGCCACGTCTTCTACCAGGGCCGATGGTCCCTATTCTGCGGCAAGCCGCAAACACTCGACCACGTCCTCGTCGCTCGTCTGGGTGAAGTCGTCGTACCACGCGCCGATCGCGTAGAAGTGGTCGGGCGTGTCCAGGCAGACGATCTCGTCGGCGTCCCTGCGCAGGCTCGCGATCGTCTCGGGGGCGCCGACCGGCACCGCGAGCACCACCCGGGAGGCCCCGTGCGCGCGGGCCACCTGGCAGGCGGCGCGGGCCGTCCCGCCCGTCGCGATCCCGTCGTCCACCACGATCGCCGTGCGGCCGGCCAGGTCCACCGGCTCGCGGCCGGCCCGGAAGCGGCGGGCGCGGCGCTCCAGCTCGGCCCGCTCGCGGCGCTCCACCTCGGCCATCTCGGCGCGAGTGATGTTGGCGAGCCGTACGACGTCGGGGTTCACCACCCGCACCCCGCCCTCGCCGATGGCGCCGAAGCCCAGCTCCGGCTGGTACGGCACGCCCAGCTTGCGTACGACGATCACGTCCAAGGGGGCGCCGAGGGCCCTGGCCACCTGGAACGCCACCGGCACGCCCCCTCGGGGCAGCCCGAGGACGACCGCGTCCTCCGCCCCCTGGAGTCCGCGCAACCGCTCGCCCAGGCGCAGGCCCGCGTCACGACGATCGACGAACACGGCGGTCACCCTGCCTTTCACCCTGTCTTTCACCGTCGGCCCCCGCCGCCGTCCGCGGTAGGGCCGAAGGGCCCGGGGAAGACTTGGAGCATGTCCCATCCTGAAGAGATCGACGAGCTGAGAGCCAGGCTCGACGCGACGGAACGGCAGGTGCGCACGCTCGCCGAGGTCGTCCGGGTGCTGGCGGGCGGCCTGGAGGGCGGGCCGCTGGAGGAGGCCGGGCGGGCCCGGCCCGAGCACGCCGCCCGGCTCGCCCACGAACTGCTGCTCGCGGCCGGCCTGATCCAGCCGAAAGAGAGCGAAGGCCCATAGACTGTCGCCGTGACCTCGACCGACCGGGCCCTCGACGGGGAGCTTCCGCGTCAGAGGCTGACCGTGAGCGAGATCGCGCACCTGGCGGGGGTGTCCGCGCCGACTGTGTCGCGGGTGCTCAACGGGCATGCGGGAGTCGCCCTGGCCACCCGGCAGCGGGTGGAGGCGGTGCTGCGGGAGCACGGATACCGGCGCCGCGACAGCGAGCCCGCGGCGATCATCGAGCTCGTCTTCCACGCCCTGGAGAGCCTGTGGGCACTGGAGATCATCCAGGGTGTCGAGCAGGTCGCCAGGGAGCATGAGCTGGCCGTGGTGCTCACCGAGATGCAGGGCCGGCTCACCCCGGGCAGGGCGTGGACCGAGCAGGTGCTCGCCCGCCGCCCCACCGGCGTCGTGGCGGTCTTCTCCGAGCTCACGGTGCAGCAGCAGTCGCAGCTCGCCACCCGCTCGATCCCCCTGGTCGTGCTCGACCCGACCGGCGAGCCGCTGCACGAGACCCCGTCGGTCGGCGCCACCAACTGGAGCGGCGGGATGGCCGCGACCCGCCACCTGCTCGACCTCGGCCACCGCCGCATCGCGATGCTGAGCGGGCCGACGCAGTGGCCGTGCTGCCGGGCGCGGCTCGACGGCTACCGCGCCGCGATGGACGCGGCGGGCGTGCCCGTGGACCCCGAGCTCGTGCGCGTCAGCACCCTGTACGTGGAGGGCGGCCTGCGTGACGGGGCCGAACTGCTGCGCCTGCCCGATCCCCCGACCGCCGTCTTCACCGCCAACGACCTGCAGGCGCTCGGCGTGTACGAGGCCGCCAGGCGGGCCGGGCTGCGCATCCCCGAGGACCTGAGCGTCGTCGGGTTCGACGACCTGTCCTTCACCCAGTGGGCCGGGCCGCCCATGACGACCGTACGGCAGCCGCTCGTGCAGATGGGGGCCGCCGCCGCGCGGATGGTCCTGGCCCTCGCGGACGGCGAGCCGCTCGAACAGCACCGGGTCGAGCTCGCGACCACCCTCGTCGTACGGGAGAGCACCGCACCGGCACAGCGATAACAGTACTTTTGGCCGGTTCTGCCCGGGCGGCCGATCTCGTAGCCTCGCTGCTGTGCGTGTAGGGGGATGGGCGGCCGACGTCGGACTCGGCGCCGTTTTCGCCGCAGTGCTGGCCTTCTGGGCTTCCCGGATCGCCGACAGCTGGGGCGGCGGCTACTGGCGGTTCGACTGCGCCGCGGGCGCGGTGGTGTGCGTGATCGCCCTGGCGCGCCGGTTCGACCCGGCGCGGGCGGCCGCGGCCGGTCTGGCCGTCGCGGCGACCGCCGTCCTGGCCGCCAGGTTCGTCGATCTGCCCAGCGAGCCCGGTCCCGGGATGGCCCTCGGCCTGGCGGTGCTGGTCGGCACGGCGGTCAGGGTACTGCCGGTCCGCACGGCCTGCGGCGTGGCGGCCGGCGGGCTGGCCGTGGCCGCCGGCAGCCTGCTGACGGCGCACACGCTCGCCGCCGGAGTGCCCTCGGTCACCCTGATGAACGTCCTGGCCTGGGCCGTCGCCGTCGTGGCCGGGCTGTGCCCGCGGCTGCTCGACGCCCGCAGGCGGGCCGTCGCCGACAGGGTGCGCCGCGCGGAACGGCTGAGGCTCGCCCGCGAGCTGCACGACGTCGTCGCCCATCACGTCACCGGCATCGTGGTGCAGGCCCAGGCCGCCCGCTTGGTCGCGCGGAAGAGCCCCGAGAAGGCGGGCGACGCCCTGGCCGAGATCGAGGCCGCCGGGTCCGGCGCGCTGGCCGCGATGCGCCGCGTCGTCGGCCTGCTGCGCGACCCGGACGAGCCCGCCACCCCGGCGCCCGGCGGGCTGGGCGGGCTCGGCGAGCTGGTCGGGCGCTTCGAGGCGGGCGGCCGTGCGGTGCGCCTGCGGCTGCCGGGCGAGGAGGAGACGGCGACGTGGCCGTCCGAGGTGGCCGGCACGGTCTACCGGATCGTGCAGGAGTCGCTGACCAACGTCTCCCGCCATGCCCCGCACGCCCGCACGGTCACGGTCAGCGTGGAGCGGGACCGTGAGACGCTCACCGTCGAGGTCGCAGACGACTCGCCGCGGGGCCCCTCGCGGCATCACCAGCGCGGCGGGTACGGCCTGATCGGGATGCGCGAGCGGGTCGAGGCACTCGGCGGCACGCTGCGCGCCGGGCCGAGTCAGGGGTCCGGCTGGTCGGTGCTCGCCACCCTGCCCGTGCCCCGGTCACAGGCGCTGCCGGAGCGGGCACGCCGATGACGATCAGGGTGTTGGTGGCCGACGACCAGGCGATGGTCCGCGGCGGCCTGCGGCTGATCCTGGAGGACCAGCCCGACATCGAGGTGGTCGCCGAGGCGGCCGACGGCGCCGAGGCCGTGGAGGCGGCCCGGCGGCTGCGGCCCGACGTGTGCCTGGTGGACGTGCGCATGCCCCGGCTCGACGGCATCGAGGTCACCCGCGCCCTGGCCGGGCCCGGCGTCCCCGACCCGCTGCGGGTGGTCGTGGTCACCACGTTCGACCTGGACGAGTACGTCTACGGCGCGTTGCGGGCGGGTGCGACCGGCTTCGTACTCAAGGACTGCGGCCCCGCCCTGCTCGTGGAGGCCGTGCGGGCCGCCCACCAGGGGGACGCCCTGGTCTCCCCGTCGGTCACCCTGCGGCTGCTGCGCCACCTGACGGCTCAGCTGCCGGCCTCCGGCGGGGCGGACCATCCGCTCTCCAACCGGGAGCTGGAGGTCGTCCGGGCCGTCGCCCGTGGCCGTACGAACCAGGAGATCGCGGCCGAGCTGTTCATCTCGCTGAGCACGGTCAAGAGCCACGTGGCCGGCATCCAGGCCAAGCTCGGCCTGCGCAACCGGGTCGAGGTCGCGGCCTGGGCCTGGGAGAACCGCATCGCTCAGCCCTGATCGTCCCGATTTGTCGGGTTTTGTCCGGTTTTGGCTGGGCAGAAGGGAGGCACCGAACACTAGGGAGGGTGGCAGCATGGCCGTCAGCGGCATCATCTCCGCCATAATCATCGGACTCATCATCGGCGCTCTCGGCCGGCTCGTCGTCCCCGGACGCCAGGCCATCCCGATCTGGCTGACCATAGTCATCGGTATCATCGCCGCCTTCATCGGCACGGCGATCGCCGGAGCGCTCGGAGTCGCCCCCGCGGGCGGGTTCGGCTGGATCCAGCTGATCATCCAGGTGGTGCTCGCCGCGATCGGCGTCATGGGCGCCGTCGCGTTGTACCGCCGCAAGAGCGTCGGATAGGCCGTGTCCCGCCGACGGCCCCGGCCCGGCCGGGGCCGTCGGCGTGTTCGGACTGTAGTGATCTTTACGAAATCACCGACATCTGTTGATTCCCCCCGTCACGGCTCGGCGTACGGTCGTTAACCAGGGGTTTTCCCTGAGGGATGACGCGATCCGGGGGAAGTGGTCCGGTATGGACCAGGCGGTCCTTGCACGTGTTCCGGAGGTCTTCGCGCGCCGCGTGGGCCCGGCGCTCGGCCTGGCCGACGAGGCCGACGCGGTGGCCAGGGCCTGCCACGCGATGGCGATGCGCTTCCACGGCGGCGGGCGGCTCATCGTCTTCGGCAACGGCGAGGCCGCCACCGACGCCCAGCACATCTCGGTGGAGTTCGTCCACCCGGTGATCGTGGGCAAACGGGCGCTGCCGTCGTTCTCGCTCACGAGCGACGTGGCGACGATCACGGGGGTGGCCGCGACCGCGGGCCTGGAGGAGGTCTTCGCCCACCAGCTTCGCCGTCTCGCCGCGCCGCAGGACATCGCGCTGGGCATCTCTTCCGACGGCGGCTGCGTGAACGTGCTCAGAGGCCTGGAGACGGCGCACCGGCTCGGCCTGCTCACGCTGGCGCTGACCGGCGGCGACGACGGCGGCCCGATCGGCCGCAGCCCGGCCGTCGACCACGTCCTGATCGCCCGCTCCGCCGATCCCCGCGTGGTCAAGGAGGTGCACGTCACCACCTACCACATCCTCTGGGAGCTGGTGCACGTGTTCTTCGAGCAGCCCGGCGTGCTGGATCCACGGGTCATCCCATGAGCTGCCACGACGAGACATGCGTCACCTGCTCGGACGAGGCCGTCGCGGTGACCGTCGTACGGCTCCTGGAGCGGGACCTCGCCCTCGTCGACACCGACCGGGGCCGGGAGGTGGTCAGCGTCGCCCTGGTGGAGGCCGAGCCCGGCGACACCATCCTGGTCCACGCCAAGGAGGCCATCGCGGTCGTGAGGGAGATGAGACAGTGAGCGACATCGAGGCGCTGTACCCCTTCCTCTACTCGGGGTCCACGGACCTCGACGCGGTGATGACCTCCGTACGCGAGTCGACGGTGGAGAAGGTCGACGAGATCGTCACCCTGCGCCGGACGGTGCTGGAGCGCGACGGGGAGCGGATCGCCGCCTGCGCCGAGGCCATGGCGGGGGCGTTCGCGGCGGGAGCCCGGCTGTTCGCCTTCGGCAACGGGGGCAGCTCGACCGACGCCCAGGACGTGGCGACACTGTTCATGAACCCCGGCGGCGCGGCCCGGCCGCTCCCCGCCTTCGCCCTCACGGCGGACATCGCGGTCGTGACGGCGCTGGCGAACGACATCGGCTTCGAGGTGGTCTTCGCCCGGCAGCTCGCCGCGTCCGCCTTCGCGGGAGACATCGCACTCGGCCTGTCCACCAGCGGTAACTCGCGCAACCTCATCGCCGCGTTCGAGGAGGCCGACCGGCGCGGCATGCTCACGGTCGGGCTGGCCGGCTACGGCGGCGGCCAGATGGCCGAGCTCGGCACCATCGACCACCTGTTCGTGGTGCCCTCGGCCTCGGTCCACCGCATCCAGGAGGCCCAGACCACCGTCTATCACGCGCTCTGGGAGCTCACCCAACAGGCCTTGACCCGCATGGAAGCCGGTGACAGCGATGACGGCGCCTGACGGACAGAAGGAGCCCGTCGTCCACATCCTGTGGATAAACGCCGGGCTGAGCTGCGACGGCGACTCGGTCGCGCTCACCGCCGCGACCCAGCCGAGCATCGAGGAGATCGTGCTCGGCGCGCTGCCCGGCCTGCCCGAGGTCGCGGTCCACTGGCCGCTGATCGACTTCGAGTGCGGTCCGATGCAGGGCGCGGACACCTTCATCGAGTGGTACTTCAAGGCCGACCGGGGCGAGCTCGACCCGTTCGTGCTGGTCATCGAGGGATCGATCCCCAACGAGTCGATCAAGCGCGAGGGCTACTGGTGCGGGTTCGGCAACAACCCCGACACCGGCCAGCCGATGACCACCAGCGAGTGGCTCGACCGTCTCGCGCCCAAGGCGACCGCCGTGCTCGCCGCCGGCACCTGCGCGACGTACGGCGGCATCCACGCGATGGCGGGCAACCCGACCGGGGCGATGGGTGTGGCCGACTACCTGGGCTGGGACTGGCGGTCGAAGGCCGGGCTGCCCATCGTCAACGTGCCCGGCTGCCCGGTCCACCCGGACAACCTGTCGGAGACGATCCTCTACCTGCTCTACCAGCTCGCCGGGCAGGCGCCGATGATCCCGCTGGATCACATGCTGCGCCCCACGTGGCTGTTCGGCGAGACCGTGCACGAGGGCTGCGACCGGGCGGGCTACTACGAGCAGGGCCAGTTCGCCACCGAGTACGGCTCGCCGAAGTGCCTGGTGAAGATCGGCTGCTGGGGGCCGGTCGTGAAGTGCAACGTGCCCAAGCGCGGCTGGATCAACGGCATCGGCGGCTGCCCCAACGTGGGCGGCATCTGCATCGCCTGCACGATGCCCGGCTTCCCCGACAAGTTCATGCCGTTCATGGACGAGCCGCCCGGCGCCCGCGTCTCCTCGACCGCGAGCGCGGCGTACGGCACGGTGATCCGGGCGCTGCGCAGCATCACGTTCAAGACGGTCGACAAAGAGCCGAAGTGGCACAAGAAGGGCCGCGAACTGCTCACCGGTTACAAGGCCCCCTGGAGTTAGCGATGACGCCGGAACGCGAACTGGTCGAGATGGCCTGGGATCCGATCACCAGGATCGTCGGGAGTCTCGGCATCTACGCGAAGGTCGACTTCGCCAACCGCGAGGTCGCCGAGTGCTACAGCACCTCGTCGGTGTTCCGCGGCTACAGCATCTTCATGAAGGGCAAGGACCCGCGCGACGCGCACTTCATCACCAGCCGCATCTGCGGGATCTGCGGCGACAACCACGCGACCTGCTCGGTCTACGCCCAGAACATGGCGTACGGCGTGCGCCCACCGCACATCGGCGAGTGGATGATCAATCTCGGCGAGGCGGCCGAGTACATGTTCGACCACAACATCTTCCAGGAGAACCTGGTCGGGGTCGACTACTGCGAGAAGATGGTCCGCGAGACCAACCCGGGCGTGCTGGCGCAGGCCGAGCGCACCGAGGCCCCGCACGCGGCCGACCACGGATATCGCACGATCGCCGACATCATGCGCTCGCTGAACCCGCTGGAGGGCGAGTTCTACCGCGAGGCGCTGGCGATGAGCCGCACCACCAGGGAGATGTTCTGCCTGATGGAGGGCAGGCACGTGCACCCTTCCACGCTCTACCCCGGCGGGATCGGGACGGTCGCGACCGTACAGGTGTTCACCGACTACCTCACCCGGCTGATGCGGTACGTCGAGTTCATGAAGCGGGTCGTCCCGATGCACGACGACCTGTTCGACTTCGTCTACGACGCGATGCCCGGCTACGAGCAGGTGGGTCGGCGGCGGGTGACGCTCGGCTGCTGGGGCAGCTTCCAGGACCCCGAGCACTGCGACTTCGACTACCGGAACATGAACGACTGGGGCCGGAGGATGTTCGTCAGCCCAGGGATCGTGGTTGACGGGGAACTCGTCACGAACGACCTGGTGGACATCAACCTCGGCATCCGCATCCTGCTGGGCAGCTCCTACTACGACGACTGGGCCGACAGGGAGCCGTTCGTCACCGAGGACCCGCTGGGCAACCCGGTGGACATCCGCCATCCGTGGAACCAGCACACGATCCCGCATCCGCAGAAGCGCGACTTCACCGACAAGTACAGCTGGGTGATGTCGCCGCGCTGGTTCGACGGGCAGAACCTGCTCGCGCTCGACACCGGCGGCGGGCCGCTCGCCCGTCTGTGGGTCACCGCCCTGTCGGGCCTGGTGGACATCGGCTACGTCCGGTCCACCGGCCACAGCGTGGAGATCAACCTGCCGAGGACGGCGACCCGGCCGCAGAAGACCTTCGAGTGGCGGATTCCCCGGCGCAACGGGGAGTTGCTGTCCAACGCCATCGAGCGCAACCGGGCCAGGACGTACTTCCAGGCGTACGCCGCCGCGTGCGCGCTGTACTTCGCGGAGCAGGCGCTGGGCGAGGTCCGCCAGGGGCACACCCAGACGTGGTCGCCGTTCACCGTGCCCGACGAGGCGATCTCCTGCGGCTTCACCGAGGCCGTCCGGGGCGTCCTGTCCCACCACATGGTGATCAGGGACGGCAAGATCGCCAACTATCACCCGTACCCGCCGACGCCGTGGAACGCCAGCGTGCGCGACTTCAACGGCACCCCGGGGCCGTACGAGGACGCGGTGCAGAACACCCCGATCTTCGAGGAGAACCCGCCGGAGAGCTTCAAGGGCATCGACATCATGCGCACCGTCCGCAGCTTCGACCCGTGCCTGCCCTGCGGCGTCCACATGTACCTCGGCCGGGGCAGGCAGCTGCGCGTGGTGCACAGCCCGCACGCGTTCACGGGGACGCCATGACGTACGACGTGGCCGTGTCGGGCGAGCGGATCGAGCGACTGCTCGGTGCGCTGGTGGGCTCGGAAACCCGTGCCACAGCGGAGGAACTTCTACGGGAGATCGTCGGCCTGTACGGCGCGGGCCTCGAACGCGTCATGGCGATCGTCACCGAGGCCGGGGCGGCCGGCGCGCTGCGCGGTCTGGCGGAGGACCCGCTGGTCTCGGGCCTGCTCGTGCTGCACGACCTGCACCCGCTGACCACCGCCGAGCGGGTGCGGGCCGCGCTCGACGGCCACCCTCATGGTCACGGGGCCGAGCTGCTGAGCGTGGAGGGCGGCGTCGTACGGCTGCGCCTGGAGGGGGCCTGCGGCTGCCCCTCGTCGCGGATCGCCGTCACCGAGTCGATCGAGCGCGCCATCGCCCGGGTGGCCCCCGAGGTGGCGCGGGTGGAGGTCGAGAGCGCCGTGACCCTGCTGCAGATCGGCAGGCGCCCGGCATGAGCACCGGCCTGCGCCGCTTCCGCGAACCGGCCCGGGCGGAGCCGGCGGAGCGGTGCGAGATGTGCGCCGAACTCCTGGAGGGCGAGCACGGACACGTCGTCGACCTGGAGACCCGGGCGTTGATGTGCGTCTGCCGGGGCTGCCGCCTGCTGTTCGTCCGGCCGGGCCAGGGACGGTATCGGGCCGTGCCTGACCGCTTCCTCTACGCGCCGTCCTTCCTGGTCTCCCCCGCCGACTGGGACGACCTGGGCATCCCGGTGCGTACGGCGTTCTTCTTCCACAACTCCTCGCTCGGCCGGACCGTGGCCTTCTATCCCAGCCCGGCCGGGGCGACCGAGTCGCTGCTCCCGCTCGCGACCTGGGAGCGGGTGCTCGCGGCCAACCCGGCGCTGGCGTACGCCGAGCCCGACGTCGAGGCGCTGCTGGTGGACCGGGCTCCCGACGGGTCGTTCTCCTGCCATCTCGTGCCGATCGACGCCTGCTACCGGCTCGTCGGCCTCGTACGGCTGCACTGGAAGGGCTTCGGCGGCGGGCGGGAGGCGTGGGAGGCCATCGACGGCTTCTTCGCCGCCCTGCGCCGGCGGGCCCGCATCGTTGAAAGGGGCTGAACTTGGACGGTGATCTCCGCTTCGACTGCCTGGGCGCCCGGCCCGAGCCGTACGCGGCCTCGCCCACGCTCGTCTTCCGCCTGCGCGTCACCGACCCCTCCCCCGAGGGCGTCCACGCAATCGCGCTGCGCTGCCAGATCAGGATCGAGCCGCGCCGCAGGCCGTACGGACCGCAGGAGGCGGCGTTGCTGGCGGACCTGTTCGGCGAGCCGGCCCGGTGGGGTGACACGCTGCGGCCGATGCAGTTCGCCATGGCGCAGGCGATGGTGCCCGCCTTCACCGCGAGCACGGAGATCGACGTGACCGTGCCGTGCGGCTACGACCTGGAGGTGGCCGCGGGCCGATACTTCGCCTCCCTGGACGACGGCGAGATCCCGCTGCTGCTGCTGTTCAGCGGGACCGTGCTGGCCCGCTCCGCCGGCGGGGTGAGCATGCGGCAGATCCCCTGGCACTGTGAGACCCGCCACCGCCTGCCGGTCGCGGTGTGGCGCGAGACGATCGACACCGCCTTCCCCGGCTCCGGGTGGCTGCGGCTGCGCCGCGACACCGTGCGCGAGGTCCTCCGCTTCAAGTCCGAACGCGTGCTCGCGACCGTCGATGAGGCGATCGAACTGCTTCTTGAAGAGGCGGGCCTGAAGGAGGGAGCGCGGTGACCGCGCCGATGGAGGCGGCCCGCCGCGTCGCGGACGCCGTGCTGTACGAGGGCTACCTGCTCTACCCCTACCGCGCCTCGGCCGCCAAGAACCGCATGCGCTGGCAGTTCGGCGTGCTCGTGCCGCCGAACTACCCCGGCGAGCCTTCGGGCAGCGTGACCGAGTGCCTGCTGGAGGCCCCCGGCGAGGCCCAGCTCGACTTGCGCCTGCGGTTCCTGCACGTCAGGAGCAGGACGGTCGAGCATGAGGAGGACGACGGCTACTGGCCCGTGCCGAAGCTGACCGTCGGCGGGCGCGA
Source organism: Microbispora sp. NBRC 16548 (assembly GCF_030268985.1). Lineage (NCBI taxonomy): Bacteria > Bacillati > Actinomycetota > Actinomycetes > Streptosporangiales > Streptosporangiaceae > Microbispora > Microbispora sp. NBRC 16548. Next base: position 216,271 of record NZ_BSSF01000013.1, on the reverse strand, counting down.
CTACCTCAGCTTCGACGAGGCCACCGAGCGGGAGGCCAGGGCCGGGCTGAGCCTGACACACGTGACGAGTGGGCGGCGCACGATCGAGATCCGGGTGCCCGGCGACCGCGTCATCGAGAACATCGCCGGTCCCGGCGGCGAGCGGACCGGCCGGATCGTCTGCGAGCACCAGCAGCTCGACGCGGAGATGCGGGTCTCCGCCGAACGGCTGCCCGGGCCGTACGGGCTGGTCCGCCTGCGGGTCGAGGTGGAGAACACGGCCCACTGGGAGCGGGAGGACGCGCCGCGCGAGGAGGCCCTGCGCCGCTCGCTGGTCGCCGCCCACCTGCTGATCGGGGTGAGCGGAGGGGCCTTCGTCTCGCTGCTCGACCCGCCGATGTGGGCCGAGGCGGCGGCGCGGCAGTGCCGCAACGAGAACACCTGGCCGGTCCTGGTGGGCGAGCCCGGCCGCCGCGACGTCGTGCTGTCCTCGCCGATCATCCTGTACGACCACCCGGCCATCGCCCCGGAGAGCCCGGGCGACCTGTTCGACTCGACCGAGATCGACGAACTGCTCACGCTGCGCACGCTGACCCTGACCGAGGAGGAGAAGCGGGAGGCCCGGGTCACCGACCCGCGCGCCGCCGAGATCCTCGAACGGGCCGCCAACCTGCCGCCGGAACTGCTCGAACGCCTCCACGGCGCCATTCGTCACCTGGAGGTCCCCACCAGGACGACACCGGAGGACGACGCCGTGACCGTGGCCGGGGTGCGGATCGCCAGGGGGAGCCGGGTGCGGCTGCGGCCCGGCGGCCGCCGCGCCGACGCGCACGACATGTTCCTGGCCGGGCGGACCGCTCGGGTCGAGGCGGTGTTCCTCGACCTGGACGGCCTGCGCCACCTGGCCGTCACGCTGGAGGACGACCCCGCCGCCGACCTCCAGCGCGAGCAGCGACGGTTCCTCTACTTCGCGCCGGACGAGGTGGAACCCGCATGAGAACCCTGGTGGCCGGCGTGGGCAACGTCTTCCTCGGCGACGACGGTTTCGGCGTGGCGGTGGCCCGCCGCCTCGCCGCCACCGGGGTGCCCGACGGCGTGGAGGTCGGCGACTTCGGCATCCGGGGGATCCATCTCGCCTACGAGCTGACCTCGGGATACGACCTCACGATCCTCGTGGACGCGATCCCGGCGGGACGGGCCCCCGGCACGCTAAGCGTCCTGGAGCCCACCCTCCCGGAAGCGGCGCCGGCCTTCGTGGACGCGCACGCGATGACCCCCGACGCGGTGCTCACGCTGGCCTCCGGCCTCGATCTCCCGCGGGGCGGCAGAGTCCTGCTGGTCGGCTGCGAGCCCGCCGACGTGACGCCGGGGATGGACCTGAGCCCGCCGGTCGCGGCGGCCGTCCCCGAGGCCGCCGGCCTCGTGCTCGAACTGATCGCGGAGGAGGGACGGCGATGCTGAAACGCGTGGTCTTCGTGCTGCTGGCGGCCGGGCTGGCCGTGCTGGTCGTCCAGTCGCTGCCCGACATCCGACGCTATTTGCGGATCAGAAGGATGTGACCCCGATGCACGAGTTCGGGATCGCCGAAGCCGTGGTCGACGCCGTCGAGCGCCGGGCCGCCGGCAGGCGGGTGCGCCGCGCCCGGGTGCGGGCGGGCGCGCTGCTGCGCATCGCCCCGCACGCCCTCGACCAGGCCTTCTGCCTGGCCTCCGCCGGCACGGTCGCCGAGGGCGCGACGCTCGACCTGGTCATCGAGCCCGTACGGCTCATCTGCCGGGGCTGCGGGCACTCCGCGATGTGCGCCGACCCGCTCACGATCTGCGGATTGTGCGGCGGGATCGACGTCGACACCGAGGGCGGCGACAGCCTCGTCCTCGAATCCATCCAGCTCGACCCCGACATCACTGCGGAGGCGTCCTATGTGCCTGGGTATTCCGGGCGAGATCGTGGAGATTCCGCCCGACCAGACTGACCTCGCCAGGGTGGACGTGAGCGGGGTCCGGCGGGCCGTCAACATCGGCCTGCTCGACGGGCAGCCCCTGCGGCCCGGCGACTGGGTCCTGATCCACGTCGGCTTCGCGCTGTCGAAGATCGACGAGGCCGAGGCCAGGGCCGCGCTGGAGTTCCTTGAGGGCATCGGCCAGGCGTACGAGGACGAACTGGCCGCGCTGCGTGACTCGTCCATAGAGAGGTGAAGGACCCATGCGCTTCGTCGACGAGTACCGCGACGCGGACAAGGCGCGGGCGCTGTCCGCCAGGATCGCGAGCCTGTGCGAGCCGGGCCGGGCCTACAAGTTCATGGAGGTGTGCGGCGGCCACACCCACACCATCTACAAGCACGGGCTGGAGGACTACCTGCCCGAGACGATCACGCTGGTGCACGGCCCCGGATGCCCGGTCTGCGTGATCCCGATGGGCCGCGTGGACGACGCGATCCACATCGCAGAACAGCCGGACGTGATCATGACGTCGTTCGGGGACATGATGCGGGTGCCGGGCGGGCGCGGGTCGTTCTTCGACTCCACGGCCCAGGGCGCCGACATCCGCATGGTCTACTCGCCGCTGGACGCCCTGAAGATCGCCCGGCGCGAACCGGACCGCCAGGTGGTCTTCATGGCCATCGGCTTCGAGACCACCGCGCCGTCGACCGCCATGACCGTGCTGCGCGCGGCGGCCGAGGGCGTGCGGAACTTCTCGGTCTTCTGCAACCACGTCACGATCATCCCCGCGATCAAGGCGATCCTGGACTCGCCCGACCTGCGTCTCGACGGCTTCATCGGGCCCGGCCACGTCTCCACGATCATCGGCTGCCGGCCGTACGAGTTCATCGCCCGCGGCTACGGCAAGCCGCTGGTCGTGGCGGGCTTCGAGCCGCTGGACATCCTCCAGTCGGTCTACATGCTGCTGCTCCAGCTCGCCGAGGGCCGGTCGGAGGTCGAGAACCAGTACGCCCGGGTCGTGCCGTGGGCGGGCAACATCCGTGCCCTGCGGGCCGTCAACGAGGTGATGGAGCTGCGGCCCTACTTCGAGTGGCGCGGCCTCGGCTTCATCTCCCACTCGGCGCTGCGCATGCGCGAGAAGTACGCGGCGTACGACGCGGAGCGGCTGTTCGACATACCCGGCAGCCGGGTGGCCGACCCCAAGGCCTGCCAGTGCGGCGAGGTGCTCAAGGGCGTGCTCAAGCCGTGGGAGTGCAAGGTGTTCGGCACGGCCTGCACGCCGGAGACGCCGATCGGCACCTGCATGGTGTCGTCCGAGGGCGCCTGCGCGGCCTACTACAACTTCGGACGGTTCTCCCGCCAACGGGTGAGGGAGGCGACCCGGTGACAGAGACGACCCGTGAGCAGCAGGTTCTCGAACGCATCGACCGCGCCCGGCAGCGGAAGGCCCGCGTACGCGAGGAGCGCATCACGATGGCCCACGGCGCCGGCGGCAAGGCGACCCAGACGCTGATCGAGGCGGTCTTCCTCGACGCGTTCCGCAACCCGCTGCTCGAGCCGCTGGAGGACGGCGCGGTGTTCGGCGCGGGCGGCGCGCGGCTCGCGTTCACGACCGACTCCTACGTGGTCTCCCCGCTGTTCTTCCCCGGCGGCGACATCGGCGACCTGGCCGTCAACGGGACCGTGAACGACCTGTCGGTGTGCGGGGCCCGGCCGCTGTACCTGTCGGCCGGCTTCGTCCTCGAGGAGGGGTTCCCGGTCGAGGACCTGCGGCGTATCAGCGCGTCGATGGCGCGGGCCGCCGCGGCGGCGGAGGTGTCGATCGTGACCGGGGACACCAAGGTGGTGCAGCGCGGCAAGGCCGACGGCTGCTACGTCACCACGGCCGGCGTGGGACTGCTGGAGCGGGACGCGCGCCTCGGCGTCGCACACGCCCGTCCCGGCGACGCCGTCCTCGTGTCCGGCCCGATCGGCGAGCACGGTGTCACGATCATGCTGGCGCGGGGCGAGCTGGACATCGAGGCCGACGTGACGTCGGACACCGCTCCCCTCAACGGCCTGATCGCCGCCCTCCAGGCCGCTGTCGGCGAGGGAGTGCGGTGCCTGCGGGACGCGACCCGGGGCGGCGTCGCGACGATACTGAACGAGATCGCCCGCGCCGCCGGTGTCGCCGTCGTGGTCGAGGAGGACGCCGTGCCCGTACGGCCGGCCGTACGCGGGGCCTGTGAGCTGCTGGGCATCGACCCGCTCTACGTCGCCTGCGAGGGCCGGATGGTCGCGGTCGTGGACGGGGACGCGGCCGAGTCCGCGCTCGCCGCACTGCGGGGCCACCCGCTCGGCGCGGGCGCCGCGATCGTCGGCCGCGTCCGGGACGATCCCCCGGGCCTGGTGCTGCTGAAGACCGCCTTCGGCGGCACCCGGATCATCGACGTGCTGGTCGGCGACCCGTTGCCGCGGATCTGCTGACCCGCCGCTGCCCGCGGGCGACCAGGGCGGCTAGCCCATCGGCTGGCCCTGGTGGGGGCGGCGCGTCCGGAGCATGAAGAACACGGCAGCGGCGCCGAGTGCGGTGAGCAGGGCGACGCCGCAGAGGGTCACCCGCCACCCGTCGGTGAACGCGGCCTGTTCGTGAGCGGCGACGTCGCCCGCGGCGATTCGTGCCGCCGCGACGGCTGAGCCGGTCTTGGCGCCGATGACACTGACCAGCACCGCGCCGAACACCGCGATGACCAACGCCTCGGCCGTGCCACGCACGGTGTTGAGGAATCCCGCCGCCACTCCGACGCGGTCGGGTTCGACGGCGTTCATGGCCTGGCCGTCGGTGATCCCGAACGACAGTCCCATCCCGACGCCGATCAGCAGCAACGGGCCGAGCAGCGCGAGCGTCCCGATCCCCGGGTGAAGCACGGTCAGCCAGGCGTTGCCCGCCGCGACCAGGGCCAGCGCCGCGGTGATCAGAGCGCGTCCGGGCACACCCCGGGTCACCAACCAGCCGCCCAGCGGCGGGACGACCAGGACAGGGGCGGTCAGCATGAGCATCATCACGCCCGCCTCGCTCGCCGGGACTCCGTTCACGCCCTGCACGTAGGTGGGCAGGAAGACCAGCACGCCCAGGAAGCCGACCGAGGTCGCCAGGGTCCCCAGGCACCAGCCCATGAACGACACGTTCCCTACCAGCGTCAGGTCCAGGACCGGGCGATCGCTGCGGCGTTCCACCAGGGCGAAGGCCACCAGCAGCACGGCTCCCGCCGCCAGCGCGCCGAACACCGGCGCTGCGCCCCAGCCCTGCTCGGGCCCCCTCATGACGCCGAACATCAGCAGGGCCAGCCCGCCGACGAAGGTCGCGGCCCCGGCGCGGTCCACGCGCGGGCGTTCGGCGGCCCGCGACTCGGGGGCGAACCTGCTGCCCGCCAGGACCAGCAGGCCGACGGCGACGTTCACGCCGAAGGTGCCACGCCAGCCGAACTCGCCGATCAGCCAGCCCGACAGGCTCGGGCCGATCGCGATGCCGACGCCCGCCATGGTGCCCATCCCGGCGAAGGCGCGCGTACGGGCCGCGCCCTCGAACGTCGCCGCCAGGATCGCGGCGCCCGCCGCCATCATCCCGGCGGCTCCCACCCCGGCCAGCAGCCGTGCCGCGTTCAGCACCCAGATGCCGTCCGCGATCGCGCTGGCCAGCGCCGCCACCGTGAACAGCACCGCACCGAGGGTGAAGACGCGGCGGCGGCCGAAGAGATCGGCCAGCGAGCCGCACACGAGCGTGAACGCCGCGAAAGTCAGGTTGTAGCCGGCGACCACCCACTGCAGGGACCCAGCCGACACGCCCAGGTCGCCACCGATGCGCGGGACCGCCACCGCGGTGCCCGCGATCGACATGGCCAGCGCCAGGACGCCGAGCAGCACGGTGGCGGCGGTCACCGGCGGGCTCACCCGTCCCGCACGTCGTGCGGCGATGCTGATGGTGCTCACAACGTCCTCCCCTAGTCGTCGATGGGCACCATCCTGGAACCTCAAGTTAAGTTGAGGTCAAGCTCTTTGGGAGGATCTCGATGGCGAAGCTGAATCCGGCCGATCTGCTGACAGTGGGCGAGGTGTCGCGACGTACGGGGGTCGCCGTCAGCGCCCTGCGCTTCTACGAGGCACAGGGGCTGATCTTCTCCCAGCGGACGGCCGGGAACCAGCGGCGCTACTCACGGCACATGATCCGCCGCGTGTCGCTGATCCAGGTGGCGAAGCGGCTGGGCATCCCGCTGCGGGACGTGGCGGAGGTCTTCCGGGACCTCCCCCATGACCGCAAGCCCACCAGGAGAGAGTGGGAACGCATCGCGCGCGCCTGGTCCGCCGACCTGGAGATGCGCCGCGCCGCTCTCGAACGGCTCCAGCGCGAGCTCACCAACTGCATCGGGTGCGGCTGCGTCTCCATGAGTGCCTGCCGGCTGCTCAATCCGTACGACGAGCTGGCGAGCCAGGGTCCCGGCCCGCACCGGCTCGACCCCCTTCCCGCCGACCCCGACTGAGATGACGGTCAAGGGATGACGGTCAAGGGAGACAGCCGCGGGCCGCGGCGACGGCGGCCTGACCGAGGCTGACTCCGCCGTCGTTCGGGGGGACGCGGTGGTGGGTGAGCACCGTGAAGCCGCGCTCCTCCAGCAGGGTCACGGCCCGGCCGAGCAGCAGCAGGTTCTGGAACACGCCGCCCGACAGGGCCACCGTGGACAGGCCCGTGGCGTGCCGGATCCACGCGCATCCGGCGGCCACGATCCCGGCCACGGCGTTGTGGAACCGCGCGGCGACGACGTCGCGCGGGACACCCCCGCGCAGATCGTCGGCGACCGCGCGGACCAGCTCCGCGCCCGGGACGGCGAACCGCGTGCCCGAGGGAACGAGGCCGCAGGGATAGGCGTCGTCCACCGCGGGGTCGGCGAGCTGCTCGAACTCGACCGCCGCCTGGCCCTCGTAGGTGATCGTGTCGCGGACGCCCGCGATCGCCGCCACCGCGTCGAACAGGCGGCCCATGCTGGAGGTGGGGGGCGCGTTCCCGCCCCGGCGGGCCAGCGCGACGACGGCCGCCCACTGCCCGGCGTTGCGGCGTACGACGTCCAGGTCCTCGGGGACGTCTCCGTCGTAGGCGAGATCGAGGTAGGCGGCCGCCATGCGCCAGGGCTGCCGGATCGCGGTCGCGCCCCCGGGCATCGGCACCGGCGTCAGGTGGCCCGCCCGTTCGAAGCCGGCCAGGTCGGCGACGAGGAACTCGCCGCCCCACAACGTGCCGTCCGAGCCGTAGCCGAGGCCGTCGAAGGCCACCCCTGCGACCGGCCCGGCGACACCGTTGTCCGCCAGACAGGAGGCGACGTGGGCGTGGTGGTGCTGCACGCCGACGAGGTCCGCGTCCTGATCGAGGGCCCACTTCGTGGACAGATATTCGGGGTGCAGGTCGTGGGCGACCACCTCGGGCGTGATGTCGAACAGCCGCCGGAAGTGCTCGACGCCCTCGGTGAACGACCGCAGGGTCTCGTAGTTCTCCAGGTCGCCGATGTGGTGGGAGACGAACGCACGGTCATCCTTGACCAGGCAGAACGTGTGCTTCAGCTCGGCGCCGCAGGCGAGCACGGGCCGGCGGGCCGCCCGGGCGAGCGGCAGCGGGTGCGGCACGTATCCCCGCGACCGCCTGATCGGCAGGTCGCGGCCCCGGAAGACCCGTAGGACCGAGTCGTCCGTACGGATGTGGATGGGGCGGTCGTGAGTGAGGAAGGCGTCGGCGATGCCTCCGAGCCGTTCCAGAGCGTCGTCGTCCCGGTAGGCGATGGGCTCGTCGGAGACGTTGCCGCTGGTCAGCACGATGGGCCGGCCCAGCGCCCGGAGCAGCAGATGGTGCAGCGGGGTGTAGGGCAGCAGCACGCCCAGCCACCGGTTGCCCGGTGCTACAGACGGTGCTACAGACGGCGCGCCGGGCAGGCGCCGCAGCAGCACGACGGGGCGGGCGCAACCGGTCAGCAGGCGCTCCTCGGCCGGGTCCACCACGCACAGCCGCCGCACCGCGGCCACGTCGCCCGCCATCACCGCGAAGGGCTTGTCCTCGCGATGCTTGCGCGACCGCAGCGCCGCCACGGCGGGCTCGTCCGCCGCGAGCGCCGCCAGGTGATAGCCGCCGAGTCCCTTGACCGCCAGCACGCCGCCCTCCCGCAGCAGCCTCACGGCGCGCTCCAGCGGGTCGTCGCCGCCGCCGGGGCCGACGAAGCGCAGCCGGGGCCCGCAGGCGGGGCAGCACACGGGCTGGGCGTGGAAGCGCCGGTCGGCGGGGTCGTGGTATTCCCGTGCGCAGTCCGCGCACATCGGGAAACCTGCCATCGTCGTGTTGGCCCGGTCGTAGGGCACGTCGCGGACGATGGTGAAGCGCGGGCCGCAGCCGGTGCAGTTGGTGAAGGCGTAGCCGCACCTGCGGTCGGCCGGGTCGGTCAGGTCGCGCAGGCAGGCGTCGCAGGTCGCCGTGTCCGGCGAGACGAGCGCGTGCCGGTCCCCGCCGGCCGCGCTCGGCGCGATCACGAAGGTCCTGCGGCCGGTGACGGGCGCGGGGCCCGTGCTGATCCGCTCGATGACCGCCAGCGGCGGCGGGTCGCCGGTCAGCGCGGCGAGGAACTCCTCGACCGGCGCGCTGCCGCCCTCGACCTCGATGAAGACTCCGCGCTCGTCGTTGCCGACCAGCCCGGCGAGGCCGAGCCGCATGGCGAGGCCGTACACGAAGGGCCGGAAGCCGACCCCCTGCACGATCCCCTCGACCCGGACGGCGACGGCACGCCTGCTCACCTGCCCATTGTCTCAGCCGGGCAGGGATCTCAGTTGGGCCGGGATCTCAGTTGAGCCGGGATCTCAGTTGGGAAGGTCGAGCACGTCGTCGAGGGCGACGACCTCGATCAGATGGCGCAGGTAGGGGGTGAGGGCGACGATCCGGAAGGCCGTCCCGCGCTCCTCCGCGTCACTGTAGGCGTTCATCACGACGGCCATGCCCGATGAGTCGATGAAGTTCAGCCCCGCCAGGTCGAATTCGAGCACGTCGACGCCTTCTGCGAGCGTCTTGGCCACCTCGGCGGACGCGTCCTGCGCGGTGGTGTAGTCGAGCTCGCCGGTCATCACCAGGCGTGCCGCGCCGGGCTCGGGAGTGAGCGACTCGACCTGCAACGGGGGCGTGTCCTGCATCAGACGCTCGTCTCTGTTCGCTGATCCGCACAGCACGTCTGTGCCGCGACGACGCCCTCGTTCAGCAGCACCCGGGCGTGGGGGCAGTCTGTGAGTACGTCATGGAAGACACGCAGCCCGAGCACGACGGACTCCGCAGGCACCTTCCTGGCCACCAGCACCTGGCAGGTCCAGGTGACGAAATCGGTGAACAGCGCGGCGTCGTGGACGTACACCGCGGCGATCAGGAAGTCGGCGATGTGACCGAGATCCTCGGCGGTGTGCTCCAGTTGCCGCGCGCTGTAGCCGCCCATCGGGGCGTACGCCTCCTTGAGCGTGTCCATGACGCGGGCCAGCAGGTCGGCGCGGTGCCGGGCCAGGTACGCGTACTCCTCGCCACCGAGATGAACCGCGGCGTCGCCGTGGCCGTCGTGGGCGGCGGGGAAGGACGGCAGCCCGGCGGCGAGCCGGTCGGCCGCCGCGTCGGCGGAGGGTGCCCACGCGTCCGCGCCGAGCAGGCGGGCGAAGCGGCCGTCGACGCCGAACCCGGCCCCGCCGGCCAGCACGGGGATGCCCACGGCCTGGCAGGCCGCGATGGTGGCGTGCGCGCGGGGCAGCCGGGTCGGCAGCGTGCAGCCGAGCGCGACCACCTCGGGCCCGGTCTGGTGCAGGTGTGTGATCAGGTGCGGGCCGGGCACGCTGGCCCCGAGGAAGTCGACGTGCCATCCCCGCAGCCGAAGCACCTCCGCCATGATGCGGGTGGGCAGCGCGTGATACTCGCCGTCGGCGCAGGCGACGGCCACCCGGCCGCGGGTCGCCGTGGGCCGGACGCGCCCGCTGACGGCGGCCACCACGCGCTCGCTCACCGCGGTCGCTCCGTGCTCGCGCGCCACCGACCACTCGTTCGACGCCCACAGCTCGCCCACCCGGCGCTGGCCCGGGGCGACGATCCGCAGCAGCACGTCCTCGGCGGGGACGCCCTCGTCGATCAGGCCCAGGACCAGGTCGACCGCGGCGTACTCGTCGGCCCGGCCGATCAGGTCCAGGTAGCGTCCGGTGGCGGCCTCCAGGTCCTGAGTCATCACGATGTCTCCGTCCGTCCCGTCCCCGCGCGTACGGCGAGCAGGGCGCGGTCGTCCTGCTGCGCGCCGCCGCCCGGGCCGCCGCCCAGCCACTCGGTGCTGAGCTGCTCCAGCCGCTCCACCAGGGCCTCGACCGGCATTCCGGCGCAGGTCGCCAGCGCCTCCTTCAGCCGTTCCTCGCCGAACATCTCCCGGCCGCTCGGGCCGCCGAACGCCTCGGTGATGCCGTCGCTGTACAGCAGGCACACCTCGCCGGGCGCCAGGTCGAGCGTGACGGGCCGCAGGGTGATCCTCTTCAACGCACCGAGGATGGAACCCCGGACCGCGACCTCCTCCACCGTGCCGTCCCGGCGCAGGACCAGCGGCGCCGGGTGCCCGGCCACGGCCAGGTCCACCAGCACGTGATCGCAGGGTGCGGTCCGCAGCGCCGCGAGGATCATCGTGACGTAGGAGTTCGGCGACGGGGAGGCGAGCAGCGACCGGTTGAGCAGTTCGAGCAGCCGGTCGGGACGGCTTTCCAGCAGCAGCAGCGTACGCAGGCTGTGACGGACCTGACCGGCCAGGACCGCCGCGCGGGCGCCCTTGCCGCAGACGTCGCCCAGGATGACCAGCGGCGGCCTTTCCACGATCCCGCTGTCGGGCGTCGGGTCGGGCAGGTAGACGTCGTAGAAGTCGCCGCCGATGGCGCCCGCCTGCTGGGAGGCCCGCAGCCGGCCGGCCAGCCGCATGCCCTCGATCTCCGGCAGTTCGGGCGGCAACAGGTCGCCGGTCAGGATGGCGTTGATCGTGCTCTGCTCCCGGAACAGGGATGCCGCCGAGATCGCGGCGCCGGCCCGGGTCGCGAGGTCGCGCGCCATCACCTGGTCGTCATCGTCGAACGGCGGCCGTCCGGCGCGGCGGGCGAGCGCGATCGCCCCGGCGGGCACGCCGTTGCCGGGCAGCGGGAGCACCAGCAGGTGGCCGGCCGGACCGAACCCCTCCGGCAGCAGCCAGTCCGGCGCGCCGCCCGGGTCCTGTTGTCCTGCGACGCCGTGCCGCAGGCCCGCGAGCGCGTCGGTCAGGCCGGGCACCTCCGCCGCCGCTGCGGCCGGCAGGGCGCCCTCCTCCCGGCCGTACCGGCCGGAGACGGCGCGCACCCACTCCATCCGGCGGCGGGAGGTGGGCGGCAGCAGCACGATCGCCATGTCGGACAGGAATTCGGCGCCCAGCTCCGTCGCGGCCCGGGCGCACCGGTGCGGGTTGAGCGAGGCGGACAGGCGACGGCCGGCCTCCAGCAGGAACTCGGTGCGCCGCGCCGCGCTCAGGTCGGTGAGGTACCAGGCGAGCCGGCCGCCGCTGACCGCCTCCGCGCGAATCCGGATCGCCCGGCCGCCGTGGATCACGGTCCGGCCCTCGGGGGCCGACGGGACGGAGTCGAGCGGCGCGGGTGCGGGCAGGCACGGCTCGACCCCCGGCACCAGGCGGTCCGCCGCCGCGTTGGCCAGCGTCACGACGCCGTTCGCGTCGCACAGCACGATGCCCTCGCCGCTGCCTTCGAGCAGCGCCGCCATGAGGTCGGGGACCAGGTCGGCCGAACCTGCGACGCCTTTCACCCGTGCGTTCCCGTCATGGCCGCGTCCCCCGATTCCTGTTCGTCGCTCCAGACTACCTTTGCCCCAAAATCGGCAGGATGACGATGGGCCGGGGTCGTGCTCCGGCCCGCGGCGGGGACGGCGGCGAGGACGGCTGCGGCCCGGCGCGCCGCGCCGGGGCCTGCTCCGCCCCCCTATTCGGCCCGGATGTTGTCGATATGGAAGGTGCCGGGGCTCACCCAGACGAACATGCCACGCACGTCCTTGAGGTCCTCCGTCGTGCAGGACATCGCCGAGGTGAGGTCGATCTCCACCGTCCCCGTGCCGTCCTGGTTCTGCCAGCCCCAGGTGGACTGGCACCAGGCCCAGCCGGAGCCGGTCTGCAGCGCGACACTGGTCGAGGTGCCCGCGGCCCCCGTCTTGATGTCGTACTTCAGCGTGCCCTTGGCCGACAGATCGACGGGCTCGGGGAAGGCCGCGCCGAACCAGCCGCCGCCGGTCGCGTCCACCCGCAGCCCGTGGGTGCCGTCGGTGGCCCACTCGGCGGACTGGGCGACCGCGCCGGCGTCGCTCTGCCAGTTGCCGGGCGCCCAGCCCTGCACGCCGTCCTCGAAGGAGAACAGCCTGATCGCCGCGCCCGGGTCGGGCTTGACGGTCACCGTGATCGTGGCGGTGCCGGACCACCGCAGCAGGCTGTCACGCACCCGGTAGGTCGCCGTGGCCCGGCCGCTGAAGCCCTCCGCGGGGGTGAAGGCGACCGTCCCCGACGCGTCGGCGGTGAACGTGCCGCCGGTCACCGTCAGGCTCGCCTGACGGCCCGCCGTGGCCGGGTCGAGGTCGAGCGTCTCCGGCCTGATCCTGGCGAGGTAAGCGATGTCGTTGGCGGTGGCGTTCACCGTGACCGGCGTGCCGAAGGCCGTGACGGCCGTGTCGTCGTCGGCCACCGGCGGGAAGAGCGGCAGCCGGCCGCGGATCGCCGCCGAGGCGTTGGTGATCGTCGTGCACACCGGGCCGGGGCAGTAGACGGTGAAGCCGTCGTAGTCGGGATAAAGCGTGCCGTCGTCCTGCGTGCCCGCGATCAGCCAGTACAGGAAGCCCGCGCCGCCGCCGGACACGAACGCGTCCGTCCACTCCCGGTAGACGGGGTTGCGCTCGGCCTTGCTCAGCAGGCCGAACTCGCCGAGCATCACCGGCCTGCCGATCCTGCGGCCGTCGGCGAGGTGCTTCTTGATCCAGGTCGTCCCCCAGGCGGCGTCCTTGCCCCATCCGTCCGGATAGAGGTGCAGGGACATCAGGTCCATCTTCGGCAGCTTCGCCAGTGCGACGGTGTCCACGCCCTCGCCGCAGTTGTCGGTCCAGTCGGAGCCACCGGGATCGGTGCAGTAGAAGCCCTCGTCACCCGCGCCCACCAGGTGCCTGGCGTCCATCGACTTGATGTGCCGGGACATCTCGTCCGCCCAGGCCGTGACGGTGGCCGTGGTGCAGCCGGGCGAGGTCGGGTAGTTGCCCGACCCCTTGCATCGGGGTTCGTTGGCCAGCTCCCAGGCCATGATCGTGGGGTCGTCCTTGTAGGCGACGCCGGTCAGCGTGTTGACCCGGTTGAGCAGGTGGCTGATCCAGTCCTTGAACCAGCCCTTGATCGTCGGGTTCGTGTAGAAGTCGTCGTGATACTGGCCCTTGGCCCAGCGGACGTACTGGTCCATGCCGCCGTAGGCGTTCCAGTTGTTGACGAACGGGATGACCAGCTTGATCCCGGACTGCCTGGCCTTCCACAGCACGTAGTCGAGGTGCTCCAGGCCGTCCGCCCCGTCGTTGTAGGCGGGTTCGGTCCCATCCCAGTAGTGGAAGTAGACGCCGTCCGCCTTGCCCTGGATGGAGTCGGACCCGTCCTGGCCGCCGATGTCCAGCGACCCCCAGTTGCGGATCACGGACAGGTCGGCGGCCTTCGCGCGGGCGAACACGTCGTCCACCATCGCGTGCGGCTTGTACATCAGGTAGTAGTTGTTGGCCCCGGCGAAGCGGAAGGGCTTGCCGTTCAGCGTGAGGCGGGCGCCCGCGCGTTTGACGAAGCCGGAATCCCCGGTCGCGGCGCTCGCCGTGGCCGGCGCGGCCGTCAGCCCCGCGAGCACGGCGGCCAACACGGCAGCCGTACGCAGTCCTCTCATCGACGCTCCTTGTGGTCGGGGAGGCCCGGGCCGGTCAGGTGCCCGGGTCGTCGTCCTGCAACAGGACGAGGGCGGCGGCGCCGAACAGTCCGGCGTCGCGGCCCAGGGAGGTCGGGTCCACCCGCAGGCGCCGCAGGAAGCCGAGCCCGGCGTTCCTCTCGATCGCCTGCCTGAGCGGGTCGAACAGGATCGGCCCCGCAGCGGCCACGCCCCCTCCGATGACGACGTGGTCGAGGTCGAACAGGGCGGACGCCGTGAGCACGGCGGTGGCCAGCGCGTCGGCCGCGCGCCGGAAGGCGAGTGTGGCGGTGGGGTGCCCGGCCCGGGCGTCGGCGGCCAGCGCCCGCGCGTCCTCACCGGTCCAGCCGTTCGCGGCGGCCCACCGGACCATGCCGGGCCCGCTCGCGATGGTCTCGACGCAGCCGACGCCGCCGCAGGGGCACGGCTCGCCGCCGGGGTCGACCGTGATGTGGCCGATGTGCCCGGCGTTGCCGGTCGGGCCGACGTACGGCACGCCGTCGAGGACGAAGCCCCCGCCGACGCCGGTGGAGACCACCATGCCGAGCATGGCCCGGCTCCGCGCCGCACCGTCCTCGCTCAGGCCGCGCCACCACTCCCCGAGCGCCATGCACTGGGCGTCGCCCGCGAGCCGTACGGGCCGGCCGGGCAGCACCTGGCCGAGCGTGTCCACCAGCGGGAACTCGCGCCAGGCCGGGATGTTCACCGGGCTGACGGTGCCCCTGCGCGGGTCGAGCGGCCCGGCCGAGCCGACCCCGATCCCGTCGAGGCGGGCGGGCGGCACGCGCTCGGTGATCCGGCCCACGACCTCCGACAGCGTCCGGTCGGCCGATCCCGGGCCGCTCAGCGGCACCTCGGCGCGGGCCAGCATCTCGCCGTCGGGTGCGACGGCCGCGGCCGCGAACTTCGTGCCGCCGATGTCCACCGCGAGGACGGTCATCGCCGGGTCCCCGGCCACTCAACCACGCTGACTCCCGCCTCGTGCCTGACGAACGCGCCACTTAACCGGATAAGGCCCGGCCAAGGTATTCGGTGGGCGACCACCACGTCAACGGGCGATCACCGGCGTGATCCTCCCGCGACCTTCACGAGTCCCGACCCGGGCGAGAAAGCGCAGCCAGGAACGGGTGAGCGGCCCTTCGCGGGGTACGCCGCGACGGATCGGCCGAACCGGTTCAGTGGAGAAAGGTTCACCACGACAGGGGGTATCCATAATTCCGATGGGTTAGGTAGGGTTAGCGGGTGCATTTCGACTACACCATGGCGATCGGCTCGTTCCTGGTCGCCGTCGTCGTCGGCCTCACCGGGATGGGCGGCGGCGCCCTGATGACGCCCATGCTCGTGACGTTCTTCGGCGTGCCGCCCCTCGCCGCCGTCTCCAGCGACCTCGTCGCCGCCGCCGTCATGAAACCGGTGGGCAGCCTCGTGCACCTGCGCCGGGGGACGGTCAACCTGCGACTCGTCGCCTGGCTGTGCGCCGGCTCGGTCCCCGCGGCGTTCTGCGGAGTGCTCATCGCCCGCGCCCTGGGCAAGGGCGAGGCCGTGCAGGAGGTGATCCAGAAGGGCCTCGGCATCGCCCTGCTCATCGCGGCCGGGGGCCTGGCCGTACGCGGCTACCTCGCGATGCGCGACCGCGCCGAGGGCCGCACCCCCGCGACCGGCCGCCGCACCGCCGCGCCCGGCGAACCGGCCTCGACCGAGATGCCCTCCGTCGCCGTACGGCCGCTGCCGACCGCGCTGGTGGGGGCCGTCGGCGGGCTGGTGGTCGGCATCACCTCGGTCGGCTCCGGCTCCCTGATCATCGTGGCCCTGCTGGCGCTCTACCCCGCGTTGAAGGCCAACCAGCTGGTCGGAACCGACCTGGTCCAGGCCGTGCCACTCGTCATGTCGGCCGCGCTCGGACACCTGCTGTTCGGCGAGTTCACGCTGTCGGTCACGGTCGCGCTGCTGGTGGGCTCCATCCCCGGCGTCTACCTCGGCTCGCGGATCTCCTCGCGCGCCCCCGGCGGGCTGATCCGCCGCGTCCTGGCGTTCGTGCTGCTCGCGTCGGCGCTGAAGATGTTCGGCGTCGGCAACACCCAGACCGTCTGGGCGCTGGTCGCCGTGCTGCTGCTCGCGCCGGCCTTCTGGATGGTCCTGCGTGTGCGGTGCGGCCTGCCCGCGCTCCCCTGGAGGCGGGAGGCTCAGGCCGCCGGGAGGTGACGGCGCAGGAAGTCCATGGCCAGCCCCCACGCCGTACGGCCCGCCTCCGGGTTGTGGAACATCGGCGCGAAGAAGTTGTGGAAGGCGTGGCCGGCCTCCTCCTGGACGTGGACCTCCGCGTTCGGCCGTCCGGCCGCCGCCTCCTCCACGACCGCCACCCTGTCTCGGGGGATGTAGGGGTCCCGGCCGCCGAAGTGGAACTGGATCGGGCAGCGGACGTCGCCCATCAGCTGCGGCGCGTCCGGCACGGCCGAGCCGTAGAAGGACACCACGGCCGACAGGTCGCTCCCGCCGGCGCGGGCGGCGACCGCGTAGGCCAGCGAGCCGCCGAGGCAGAAGCCCAGCGCGCCGGTCCCGCCCGTCACCTCGGGCCGCGCCGCGAGCGCGGCCAGCGCGGCGGCGCAGTCGTCCGCCCCCTTCTCCGGGTCGAAGTCCGCCGACAGCTCCAGCGAGGCCCGCAGCCCCTCCTCGTCGTGCGCGGCGGCCCAGCCGGGCCGCAGCCGCCAGAACAGGTCCGGCACGCCCACGACATAACCGAGCTCGGCGAGGTCGGCGGCGATCGCCCTGATGTAGTCGCTCACGCCCCAGATCTCCGGGATCAGCAGCAGCCCCGGGCCGCTCCCCCGCTCCGGAATCCACAGGCGCAGGTCGAAGCCGCCGTCCGCGACCGTCACCGTCTGCGTGCGCTCGGGCATCGTTCCTCCCATCCGCGTGCCGACGGCGATCATCTCACGCCTGAAGATCGCGCAGGGCGGGGAGGAGCTCCTTCTCCGACCACTCGAAGAACTCCCGCTGGCGCTCCCGTCCGACCTGCACGAGCGCGAGGTGGGTGAAGCCGGCCTCGGTGTACTGCCGAACGGCCTCGACCACGGCGCCGACGTCCGCGCCGCAGGGCACCTTCTCCGCCACGTCCTGCGGCCGTACGGTCTCGGTCGCGGCGGCGAAGTTGACCGGCGCGGGCAGCTCCGACATGACCTTCCAGCCGGCCACCGACCAGCGCCACAGGCGGTGCGCCCGCTCGACCGCGGCGTCCTTGTCGGGGTCGTAGCAGACGGCCAGCTGGCCGTAGACGGGCTTGCTCTCGCCGCCGGACGCGGCGAACTTCCCCACCAGCGCCCCGTCCGGGTCGGTCGCCACGAGGCCGTCGCCGAGCTCGGCCGCGATGTCCACCGACTGCTCGCCGGACGCGGCGACCGCGATGGGCACCGGCCGTTCCGGCAGGTCGAACAGCCGGGCCGAGTCGATGTCGAAGTACTCGCCGCGGTAGTTGCGGTAACCGCCCTGGAAGAGCTCCTTGATGACCTCGATGGCCTCGCGGAACATCTCGTGCCGGGTGTTGACCGGCGGCCAGCCGTGCCCCACCACGTGCTCGTTCAGGTTCTCGCCCGCGCCCACGCCGAGGGTGAAGCGGCCGTCGCTGAGCACTCCCATCGTGGCCGCCTTCTGCGCCACCACCGCCGGGTGGTAGCGCATGATCGGGCACGTCACATATGTCATCAGCGGCAGCCGTTCGGTGGCCTGCGCCGCCGCGCCCAGCACCGACCAGGCGTACGGAGAGTGGCCCATCTCCTCAAGCCACGGGAAGTAGTGGTCGG
The DNA here is from genome assembly GCF_030268985.1 of Microbispora sp. NBRC 16548. NCBI lineage: Bacteria > Bacillati > Actinomycetota > Actinomycetes > Streptosporangiales > Streptosporangiaceae > Microbispora > Microbispora sp. NBRC 16548. The sequence continues at coordinate 198,546 of NZ_BSSF01000013.1, read as the reverse complement.
AGATGACCGCGTAGTCGAAGCCCACGCGCTCGGCGGTGACCGCGTCCTCCACCAGCTCCTTCGCGGGCGTCTGCTCGCACATAAGGGTGAAACCGATCTCTGCCATACGGCCACCCCTACCCATGTCCGCGCCGGTCAGACGGCGCGGTGGTACTGGTCGGGCCGGCGCCCGGCCGCCCCCAGCTCGCGCGCCGCGAGGTTCGGCCAGTAGGGGTTGCGCAGCAGCTCACGGCCGAGCATGACCGCGTCGGCCCGCCCGGAGGCGACGATCTCCTCCGCCTGGCGCGGCTCGGTGATGAGGCCGACGGCCGACGTGGGCAGGTCGGTCTCCGCCTTCACCCGGGCCGCGAACGGCACCTGATATCCCGGCTCCACGGGGATCCGGGCCTTCGGCGCGTTGCCGCCCGTCGAGACGTCGAGCAGGTCCACTCCGTGGGCGAGCAGCTCCTTGGCCAGCCGCACGGTGTCGTCGGCCGTCCAGCCCTCGCGGGGGTCCTCGGGGTTCTCGCTCAGCCAGTCGGTGGCCGAGACCCGGAAGAACACCGGCAGCTCGTCCGGCCACTCGGCGCGCACCGCGTCGACCACCTCCAGCGCGAAGCGGGCGCGGCCGGCGAAGGAGCCGCCGTACGCGTCAGTGCGCCGGTTGCTGAACGGCGACAGGAACTCGTGGATCAGGTAGCCGTGGGCGCCGTGGATCTCCACCACCCGGAAGCCGGCCGCGAGCGCGCGGCGCGCGGCCGCCGCGAAGCCGTCCACCAGCCGCCGGATGTCCGCCTCGCTCAGCTCGTCCGGCACCGGGTGGCCCTCGTCGAACGGGATCGGGCTGGGCGCGACCGGCCGCCATCCGTGGTCATCGGGGCCGACAGGCGCGCCGCCGCGCCACGGACGGTCGGTGGACGCCTTGCGCCCGGCGTGGGCGAGCTGGATGCCGGGCACCGCGCCGTGCTCGGTGAGGAACCGGGTGATGCGGCCGAACTGTGCTTGTTGGCCCTCGTTCCACAGCCCGAGGTCGGCGGGGCTGATCCGGCCCTCGGGGGACACGGCGGTGGCCTCGACCATGATCAGCCCGGCCCCGCCCACCGCCCGGGAGCCGAGATGGGTGAGATGCCAGTCGGTGGGCACGCCCTGCCCCGGCCCCTCCACGGCCGCGCTGTACTGGCACATCGGCGACATCCAGACGCGGTTGGGAATGGTCAGGTTCCGCAGGGTCAAGGGCTCGAACAACGCGCTCACGTCGCGCTCCTCTCATCGGGACCCTTGTACGATAGCTGTCGTAGTACGCAATCTGTCAAACTACGAAGACCTTCGTACAAGAGGAGGCCCGATGACCCCTCAGCCCCGGACGCTCGACCATCCGGACCGGTCCGAGATCCGGCTGGAGGACGTGCTGCACGCGCTCTCCGACCCCGTACGCCTGCAGGTGGTGCGCTTCCTGGCCGCCGGCGGCGAGTCCTCCTGCTCGGCGATCGACCTCGCGGTCAGCAAGTCGACGACCACCCATCACTTCCGGGTGCTCCGCGAGGCGGGCGTGATCAGGCAGGTCTACCGGGGGACCGCAAAGATGAGCTCCCTGCGCCGCGAGGACCTCGACGCCCTCTTCCCCGGCCTGCTCGACACCGTGGTCACCGCGTACGACGCCCAGCGGGCCAGGCTCTCGTAACTGCCCAAATCAACTTGACCAGTTACGCCTCTTTGCCGTACCTTTGTAACTGCCAAAGAAATTTAAGACAGTTACAACGGCGACCTGGACGGTAATGATGTTCTACGACTACTCCCTGGCCACCGAGCGCGTCACCGAGTTGCACCGCGAGGCCGACAACGCACGCGTCGCCAGCCGCCTGGTCGCGGCCCGGCGCTGGTCGCGCCTCGCGTCCTGGGCGCAGCGTCAGGCCCAGAGGGCGAGCCACGACCTGGGCTGACGGCCGTCACCGCGTCGGTCCGGAAGGGAAGGGCCGATGCGTACGACACGCGACATCCGCACCGCGGTGGTGAAGCCGGTCATCGCCGCCCTCATGGAGGACGCGGGCACCGGCCTCGACTACGGCACCCGGCCCGACCGCCTGCCGGGCCTGATCACTCCCCTTGACCGTTTCTTCGTCCGCAACCACGCCCCGACCCCCCGTCTCGACGCGAGAACCTGGACGCTGCGCGTCGAGGGCGGCGGTGTGCGCCGCACCGTCCGTTACACCTACGACGACCTGTGGCGCCTGTTCCCGCTCGTGTCCGTCGTCCGCACCCTGGAGTGCGCGGGCAACCGGCGCGCCCTCTTCGGCGCGGAGCACGGCCACCGCTTCGGCGGGGTGCAATGGGGCCGCGGCGCGATCGCGACCGCCGAGTGGACCGGGATCCCGCTGCGCGACCTGCTCGAACCGGCGGGCCTGACGGACGCCGCCGTCGAGGTCCTGCCCGAAGGGCTCGACGAGGCGCGCGGGCGCCGCCCGATGCCCCTCGCCAAGGCCCTGGCCCCCGACACCCTGCTCGTGCTCGCCATGAACGGCGAGATCCTGCCGCCCGACCACGGCTTCCCCGCCCGCGTGGTGGTCTCCGGCTGGCTCGGCGCGGCGAGCATCAAGTGGGTGGGCCGGATCGAGGTGTCCGACCGGCCGCTGCGCGTGCCGTGGAACACCGAGGACTACGTGATCGTCGCCCCCGGCCGGCCGGCCGTGCCGATCACCTCCACGCCGGTCGCGAGTCTGATCGAGTTGCCCTGGCCCGGGCGACTGCACCCGGGCCCGCAGACGATCCGCGGCCGGGCGTACGCCGGGGAGGACCGCGTCGCCACCGTCGACTACCGGATCGACGACGGCCCCTGGCGGCCTGCCGCCCTCGACGGGCCCGACCTCGCGGGCGTCTGGACCCGCTGGCGGTTCCCCTGGGATCCCTCCCCCGGCGCGCATGTCGTGCGGGTGCGGGCCACCGACGAGCACGGCCGCTCCCAGCCCGAGGCCACCCCCTGGAACGACCTCGGCTACTGCCACAACTCGGTGCTCCCCCACCCCGTGCTCGTGGCCTGACGGGGCTCAGGGGACGAGCACCACCTTGCCCGTGGTCGCGCGGGTCTCCAGGGCGGCGTGCGCGGCGGCGGCGTCCTTGAGCGGGAAGCTCTGCACCAGCGGGACCAGCGCGCCCGACCCCGCGGCCGCCAGCGCCCGCTCCTCCAGGCCCCGCAGGCCGCCCGGCCGCTTCAGCACCCGGGGGCCGACCGCCACAGCCGCGGTGATGCCGCGCGCGTACAGGTCCTCCGTGGTCAGCGCGGTCGGGCCGCCCTGCGCGTCCGCCCAGCCGAACAGCACGATCCTGCCGCCGACCCCGAGCAACTCCAGGGTCGTGCGCCCGAGGTCCCCGCCGACGCCGTCGAGCGCCAGGGTGACCTCCCGGTCGCCGAGGATCGCCCTCACCTCGTCGGGCCAGCCGGGAGCGGTGTAGTCGACGGCGTGGTGTGCCCCCAGCGTCAGCACCCGGCGGGTCTTCTCCTCGCCGCCCGCGAGCCCGACGACCGTGGCGCCGGCCCCCACCGCCGCCTGCACGAGCAGATTGCCGATGCCCCCGGCCGCCGCCGTCACCAGGACGACGTCGTCCGCCCGGATCTCCGCGACGTCGAGGATGCCCATGGTCGTCCGGCCGGTGCCGATCATCGCCACCGCCTCGCCGTACCCCAGACCGTCCGGGATCTCGTGGATCGCCGAGGCGTCCCGTACGGCCAGTTCGGCATAGCCGCCGGGAGCCATGCCGAGGTGGGTCACGACCCGCCTGCCGATCAGGCCGGGATCGGCCCCGGTGCCGACGGCGTCGACGACCCCGGCGACCTCCCGGCCGGGGATCGTGGGCAGGCCGGGGACGGGGATCGGGCCGCCGGCGTACTTCCCGGCCCGCAACGTGGTGTCGACCAGGTGCACCCCCGCCGCCCGTACGGCCACGCGGACCTGGCCGGGCCCCGGCTCGGGATCCTCGACCTCCTCGTAGACGAGATTCTCGGCGGGGCCGAATGCGTGAAGTCGAATGGCGTACATGTGTCCCGTTATAGAGCTCCGAACCACGTCCCCACATCGGGCGATGGTCCTAGGTCTCACGCGGCCCGATAGGTGGAGTCACAGAGTTATGGCGTTCTTCGTTGGGTTTTTTCCCGGCGGCCCTTATGCTCGCACCAAGTCCTCTTTACTACCGTGAGTGAGGAGATGTTGCGTGGCTGATGACGCGCCGCCACCCGGTATCGATGCGCGCGTCCCCAATCCCGCGCGCATGTACAACTACTTTCTCGGCGGAAAGGACAATTTCGCGGCCGACCGGGAAGCCGCCGAGCGGGTCATGCAGGTCGCGCCCGAGGCCCCCGCGCTCGCCCGCCGCAACCGCGCCTTCCTGCGCCGGGCCGTACGCCACCTGGTGGCCGAGGCCGGGATCCGGCAGTTCGTGGACATCGGCACCGGGCTGCCGAGCGAGGGCAGCGTCCACGAGGTGGCACACGAGATGGACCCCGGCGTCCGGGTGGCGTACGTGGACAACGACCCGGTCGTGCTCGCGCACTCCCGGGCCCTGTTGTCGGGCACCGCCGCCACCACCGTCACCGTGCAGGGGGACCTGCGGCGCCCCGAGGAGATCCTGGCCGAGCCGGAGCTGCGGTCAGTGATCGACCTCGCGGAGCCGGTCGCGATCCTGCTCGTGGCCGTTGTGCACTTCCTCTCCGACGACGACAAGCCGACCGAGCTCGTGGCCCGCCTCAGGGAGTCCGTCGCCCCGGGAAGCCACCTCGTGCTGTCGCACGTCACCGACGAGGAACGGGCCGGCGACGCCCGCGAGGGGGCGGCCGTCTACCGGCAGGCCAGCAGCGGTGTCACGCTGCGGAGCCGCGAGCAGATCCACGAGCTGTTCGACGGTTTCCAGCTCATCGAACCGGGGCTCGTCCCGCTCGACGACTGGCGGCCCGACGACGAGAACCTGCTCGCCCGGCAGGCCCGCCGCCACCTGCCCACGTGGTTCCTCTGCGGGGTCGGGCACGCGCTCTGAAAAGGCCGTGAATATTGTGTTACGTCCTGTGTGTACTTGTTTCTTCCTTTAGGTGTGATACGCCAGGCTATGCGGCATGCTCAAGCGCACCAGGCTGTTCGGGCAGAAGACCCGAATCACTTTCACCCTGCCCGTTGACGAGCCCTCGGGGACGGTCAGCGTGGTGGGCGACTTCAACGAGTGGCTGCCCGGCCGCCACGAACTGCTGCGGCGCAGGAACGGCACCCGCACCGTGTCGGTGATCCTCCCGCCCGGCGCGCACCGGTTCCGCTACCTCGCCACGGGCGGCGTGTGGTTCGACGACGACAGCGCCGACCACGTGGACGAGCAGGGCAGCGTGCTGCGTCTCTGACTGTTTCTCCGGCCGGAAGCAGGGCAGACGGGGAAACCATGAAGGCAGTTACCTGGCACGGCAAGCGCGACGTACGGGTGGAGGAGGTCCCCGACCCGGCCATCAAGGAACCCACCGACGCGATCATCCGGGTCACCACGACCGCGATCTGCGGCTCCGACCTGCACCTCTACGAGGTGCTCGGCCCGTTCATCGGCGAGGGCGACGTCCTCGGCCACGAGCCGATGGGCATCGTCGAGGAGGTCGGCGCGGAGGTCACCCACATCTCCCCCGGCGACCGCGTCGTGATCCCGTTCAACATCTCGTGCGGCCACTGCTACATGTGCGACCGCGCGTTGTACGCCCAGTGTGAGACCACCCAGGTCCGTGAGTACGACACGGGCGCCGCGCTCTTCGGCTACACGAAGCTGTACGGCGAGGTGCCCGGCGGCCAGGCGCAATACCTACGCGTCCCGCAGGCGCACTTCGGGCCGATCAAGGTGCCGGACGGGCCGCCGGACGAGAGGTTCGTCTATCTCTCCGACGTGCTGCCCACCTCCTGGCAGGCCGTCGAGTGGGCCGAGGTGCCCGACGGCGGCAGCGTCACGGTCTTCGGCCTCGGCCCGATCGGGCAGATGTCCGCCCGCATCGCACGCCACCGCGGCTACCGGGTGATCGGCGTGGACATCGTCCCCGAACGCCTGGAGACGGCCCGGCGGCACGGCATCGAGGTGATCGACGGGAACGAGACCGACGAGGTGCCCGAGGCGATCCGGTCGATGACCGGGGGCCGGGGCACCGACTCGGTTATCGACGCCGTCGGCATGGAGGCGCACGGCTACACCGTGGGCAAGCTCGCCCAGACGGTCACCGGGATGCTGCCCGACAAGGCCGCCGCCGCCATGATGACCCGCGCCGGCCTCGACCGGCTCGCCGCCCTGCAGGACGCCATCGAGACCGTACGCCGCGGCGGCACGATCTCGATCAGCGGTGTGTACGGCGGGATGACCGACCCCATGCCCATGCTGCAGCTGTTCGACAAGGGCGTCACGCTCAGGATGGGCCAGGCCCACGTCAAGCGGTGGGTGGACGATCTCATGCCGCTCCTCACCGGCGACGGCGATCCCCTGGGGGTCGAGGACCTGGCGACCCACCGCCTGCCGCTCGACCAGGCCCCGCACGGCTACGAGATCTTCCAGAAGAAGGAGGACGGCGCGATCAAGGTGCTGCTCAAGCCCTGACGGCCGCGGCCCGCCTGACCCGGCCGCGTACGGCGGTGCCGAGGAAGACCGCCCCGAACACCAGGCCCACGAACAGGGCGATCGAGGCCCCGGTCGCGACGTTCCACTGCGTGGAGACCCACACGCCCGCAAGGGCGCACGCGACCCCGATCGCGGCGGCGAGCGGGAACAGCGGCGCGAGCCTGTCGGTGAGCAGGCGGGCGGTCGCGGCCGGGCCCACGATCAGCGCCACGGCCAGGATCGTCCCCAGCGCGGGCACCGTGGCGACCACGGTCACCTCGACGACCGCGAGCAGCGCGAAGTCCAGCAGCACGGTGGGCAGCCCGAGCGCCGCCGCCCCCACCGGGTCGAACGCCGCGAGCAGCAGTTCCTTGCCCACCAGGGCGAGCAGGAGCAGCACGCCCGCGGCCACGGCGGTGGTCGCCACCAGGTCGCCCGTGCCGACGGCGAGGACGTCGCCCACCGTGTAGGCCGCCAAGTCCTTGGTGAAGCCGTCCTGGGCCGACACCAGCACCACGCCGAGCGCGAAGCCGCCCGACAGCGCGATGCCGGTGGCCGTGGTGAAGTCCTGCCCCCGGCCCCGGCCGAACACGAGGACGGCGGCGACCACCAGCAGCCCGAACAGCCCGCCGCCGAGGTAGAGGTTCACCCCGAGCAGGGCGGCGACGACGATGCCGGGGAACGTCGCGTGCGTGAGGGCCATCGTGAAGAACGGCAGCCGCCGCGCGATCACGAAGACCCCGACCACCCCTCCCAGCGCGCCGACCAGGACGGCCTCGACGAGGGCCCGGTGGACGGTGGAGTCGAGCCAGTTCACGCCGCCTCCAGGACCGAGCGGCGACGGGCCCGGCTCAGGCCCGCCTTCCTGCGGACGAACCCGGCGGCGTGGGCCAGGCCGTACATCGCCACCAGGACGAGCACCACGGTCGCGCCGGAGGCGAGCCTGACGCCGTATCCGACCGACGCCTCGTAGCTCACGACGAGCCCGAGCCAGCCGGCGGCCGCGCCGACGAGGCAGGCCAGCGGCACGATGACCGCGAGCCGGTCCGACAGGCTGCGCGCCGCCGCGGCCGGCACGATGAGCAGCGCGATCACGAGGACCGTGCCGACCGCCTTGACGGCGGCCACGACGACCAGCGCGACCGCGACGTTCAGCACGAGGTCGAGCAGGCCCACGCGCACACCGGCCGCCTGGGCGCCCTCGGGGTCGAAGGCGCGCAGCAGCAGCGGCCGCCGCAGCACCGCCAGCAACGCCATGACCACGACCGCCACGACGGCGGTCTGCGCGAGCTGCGCCTCGGTGACCGTCAGCACCCGCCCGAACAGGAACGCGGTGAGGTCGGAGGTGAAGCCGGTCTGCCGCGACACCAGCACCACGCCGACCGCGAACAGCGTGGTCAGCAGCATGGCGAGCGCGGCGTCCTCGCTCACCCGGCGGCGCTGGGTGAGCAGCGTGAGCAGGACGGCCGTGACGACCCCGGCGGCCAGCGCGCCCCAGAAGATGCCGCCGTCTCCGGCCATGAGGTGGCCGATGACCACTCCGGGAAAGACGGTGTGCGTCAGGGTGTCGCTGACGAAGGCGAGCCGGCGCAGCAGCACCAGCACGCCGACCGTGCCCGCGAGCGCGCCCAGGACGACCAGTTCGACCAGCGCGCGGGCCATGAACGGCAGGTGGAAGGGTTCGAAGAGAATCATGTCTGGGTCACGATCACGCGGTCGCCGCGCAGTTCGAGCGCGTGCCCGCCGTACGTCGCGCGCAGCCGCTCGGGCGTCAGCACGTCGCCGGTCGGGCCGAACCCGAACTGGTGCCGGTTGAGCAGGCACACCTCATCACAGGCGAGGTGCGCGATGGCGAGGTCGTGGGTGCTGACGACGACGGAGGCGCCCTGCGCCTTCAGCGAGCCGATCGCCTCCAGCAACGCGTGCTGGCTGACCGCGTCCACGCCGTTGAACGGCTCGTCGAGCAGCAGCATCCGCGGCTTGGCGGCGATGGCCCTGGCCATCAGCACCCGCTGGCGCTGCCCGCCCGACAGCGTGCCGAACCGGTCGCGGGCCCGCCCGGCCAGCCCGACCCGCTCCAGGGCGTCGGCCACCTCGGCCCGGTCGGCGGCGGAGGGACGGCGCAGCCAGCCGATCCGCCGGTAGCGGCCCATCATCACCACCTGCTCGACCGACACCGGGAAGTCCGGGTCGAGCGTGTCGGCCTGCGGCACGTAGGCCACGTCGCGGCGGGCCTGCGCCGGGGGCCGGCCCAGCACCTCGATCCGGCCACGCACGACCGGCACCAGGCCGAGCAGCGCCTTGATGAACGTGGACTTCCCGGCGCCGTTCGGACCGATCAGCGCCACGGCCTCGCCCTCGTGGACGACGCCGTCCAGTTCTTCCAGGACCGGGACGTCGCCGTAGGCCACGCTCGCCCGGTCGAGCACCAGGGTCGGCGCGCGCTCACTCATGCGGCGGTCCCCCTCAACGCGTTGACGATGGTGTCGGTATTGTGCTCCTCCATCTGCAGGTAGGTCGCACCGGCCGACCCCTCGGGGCCCAGCGAGTCGCCGTACAGCGCGTCCTCTCCGGCCACGACGGTCACTCCGGCCTCGCGGCCGATCGCCTCGGCCGTCTTGGGCGGCAGCGACGCCTCCGAGAAGATCGCGGCCACGCCGGTGGTCTTGATCTTGGCGACGAGGTCGGACACCTGCTTGGCGGACAGCTCGGCCGAGGTGTCGAAGCTCGGGATGATCGAGCCGACGAACGTCAGCTTGTAACGGTCGAGGTAGTAGCCGAAGGCGTCGTGGTTGGTCACGAGCTTGCGCCGGTCGGCGGGGACCGACTCGATCTTCTTGGCGATCTCGCCGTCGAGCGCGTCCAGCTTCGCGTCGTACGCCGTCCGGTTGGCCTGGTAGGCCGCGGCGTCGCCCGGATCGGCGGCGGCGAACCCCTTCTCGATCGTGGCGGCCATCGTCTTGACGTTCAGCGGGTTGTGCCAGATGTGCGGATCGCCGTTGCGGATCGGTACGCCCTGGGAGGCGTCGACCACGGGCCCGTCGAAACCGGCGGCCGAGATCGTCTCGTCCAGCCATTTCTCCAGGTCCACCCCGTTCTTGACGAGCACGTCGGCCTCGGCGATGGCCTGCATGTCCGCCGGAGACGGCTCGTAGTCGTGGGGATCGACGTTCGGCTTGAGCAACTGGTGGACGCTGACCCGGTCACCGCCGACGTTGCGGGCGAAGTCGGCCACCTGCGTGGTGGTCGCCACCACCTTCAGCGGCTGGGCCGGATCGGAAGGGGAAGGGGGCTTGTCCCCGCCGCCGCACCCGGCGGCGAACAGCACGAGCAGGGCGGCGGACGACAACGTACGGGCGAGCGGCGAGAGCACGACGAATCCTCGAGTCGGCATATCAAAGTCAGTGCATCAGGGGAAACATCCCTTCCAAATGTCTCGCAAATGAAAATCATTGTCAACTTAGGACACTTCGGCCTGACGATCACGACCCGGCCGAACACGAGGGCGCTACCCCCGGCCTGAGATCGCCGTCTTCGTCCGCGCGGCCATGGACGTCGCTGACAGCACGGCCCGGGCCGTGCCGGGGTTGTCGGCGAAGACGCCGTCCACGCCGAGGTCGTAGAGCATCGCCAGCCAGCCCATCACGTCGCCGGTCGCCCGCGCGTACGCAGGAGAGGCCGGGTCACCGCGCCTGAAGTCGGCCGGGAGCTGGGCGTTCTCGTCGCGCACGGTCCACACGTGCACGTCCAGCCCGGCCCGGTGAGCGTCCCGCACCAGCGTCGTGGGGGCGAGGAGGCGGCCGTCGGGTCCCGTGGGGACGACCCGCGAGGTCGCCACACCGATGCCGTCCGCGTACGTCGCGACCTCCGCGAGCCCATCGGGCGTGACCATCCGGTCGTACGGCGCGCCGGAGCCGCCGACGAGCTGGATCAGCGGCAGCCGGGTCTTCCCGCGCAGCTCGCGCAGGTTGGCCGATTCGAACGACTGGATGAAGACCGGGTCGTGCCGGTCACGCCAGCCGTGCCGGCCCAGCACCTCGAGCAGCGGCCCCTCCAGCGGCAGGCCGATGGAGGCGAAGTAGGTGGGGTGCTTGGTCTCCGGATACACGCCCACGCCGTGCCGCCTGGCCAGCTCCACGACCTCGTCGAACGTCGGGATCGGGGCCAGGCCGTCGAAGGCGGCGTTGCCGGGGCGCAGGTCGGGGATGCGCTCGACGGCCCGCAGCGTGCGCAGTTCGTCGAGCGTGAAGTCCTCGGTGAACCAGCCGGTGACCGCCACGCCGTCGATGGTCTTGGTCGCGCGGCGGCCGGCGAACTCGGGATGGCCGGCCACGTCGGTGGTCCCCGAGATCTCGTTCTCGTGGCGGGCCACCAGGACGTGGTCCTTGGTGGAGACCAGGTCCGGCTCGATGTAGTCGGCCCCTAGCGCGATCGCCGTCTCGTACGACGGCAGCGTGTGCTCGGGCCGCAGCGCGCTGGCGCCCCGGTGGCCGATGACGACGGGTTCGGTCTTATGTGACACAGCGGCCACCGTATACACGTACGGCTCCCGCGCTGGGACGCGGGAGCCGTACGGGGACGGGGGAACCGTCGGTGCCTCGTGGATCAGACCTGGCCGGCCTTCTCCAGAGCGGTGCAGCAGGTGTCGACCATCAGGCGGGCGACGACGTAGGGGTCGACGTTGGCGTTGGGGCGCCGGTCCTCGATGTAGCCCTTCTTGTCCACCTCGACCTGCCACGGGATGCGGACCGAGGCGCCGCGGTCGGAGACGCCGTAGCTGAACTTGTCCCACGGGGCGGTCTCGTGGTGGCCGGTGAGGCGGTCCTCGATGCCGTGGCCGTAGTTCTTGACGTGCTCCATGGCGTTGTCGGCCAGGGCCTCGCACGCGGTGATGATCGGGTCGTAACCCTCACGCATGGCCTTGGTGGAGAAGTTGGTGTGCGCGCCCGCGCCGTTCCAGTCGCCCTTCACCGGCTTCGGGTCGAGCGTGGCGGCGACGTCGAACTCCTCGGCGGTGCGGTAGAGCAGCCAGCGGGCGACCCACATGTGGTCGCCGACCTCCAGCGGACCCGCCGGCCCCACCTGGAACTCCCACTGGCCGGGCATGACCTCGGCGTTGATGCCGGAGATCTGGAGGCCGGCGGCCAGACAGCGGTCGAGGTGCAGCTCGACGATGTCACGGCCGAACACCTCGTCGGCGCCGACCCCGCAGTAGTAGCCGCCCTGCGGGGCGGGGAAGCCGCCCAGCGGGAAGCCGAGCGGGCGGCCCTCCTTGAAGAAGGTGTACTCCTGCTCGATGCCGAACCACGAGTCCTGCTCGGCGAACCGCTCGGCCACCTCGACGAGCGGGGCGCGGGTGTTGCTGGCGTGCGGGGTCATGTCGGTGTGCAGGACCTCGCACATGACCAGCACGTTGTCACCGCCGCGGATCGGGTCGGGGCAGGTGAACACCGGCTTGAGCACCAGGTCGGAGGAGTGACCGGTGGCCTGGTTGGTGCTGGACCCGTCGAAGCCCCACAGCGGCGGCTCGGCGCCGTCGGCAAGGACCTTGGTCTTGGAGCGGAGCTTCGCGGTCGGCTCCGTGCCGTCGATCCAGATGTACTCGGCCTTGTAGGTCACGTCGATCCCTTTCGAACGAGGCGGCCTGGCGTTCGTCCGCCACGCTCGAGATTGCCGTTCTGGGATTTCGTAGCTTTTGCCCGTTTGTGAACACGGTGTTAACCCGCATCCTTTGCCTTGGCCCTGCTGTGACCCGGCGCACATGATCCGCGTCCCTGCGGGCAGTCGGAGAAGCGTCCACGAATCGCAACCGCACAGCAACCAGCATTTGGGAGTGAGGGCAGATGGTCTTATTGGGCCTGCTTCTGATCCTGATCGCGGCGGCGGCCGTCATCGAGGTGTCGGTCAACGACACCGCGAACACCATGCCGATCACGGTCCTGGACCGTACGTTCGATCTCAGCCCGTTCGAGCTGTTCATCGCCGGCGTCGTGACCGCCGCCGTGTTCGTCGCCGGCCTGCTGCTCATCACCGGCGGCATGCGCCGTGCCGCCGTCAAGCGCCGCCGGATGCGTGAGACGCGCCTGGCGGAGCGCGACCGCGTGTCCCGCCTGGAGGCCGAGAAGCGCGACCTGGAGCGCCGTCTCGAGACGACCACGACGGCCTCGGCCACCTCGACGACCTCGACGTCCACCCCGGCCGCCGAGCCCGTCACCAAGCAGTATCCGAAGGTCGACCGGGACCGCGACGGCGTCGACGACCGGGCCGAGCGCGCGGAGCGGGCCGAGCGTCCCACCGCGCCGCACAACCGCCTCTCCGTACCCGCCCAGCAGTCGTCCCCCGACCAGCTGGTGGCGGGCGGGCGTCACGCGTCCGACGAGCGCCGCGCCTGACCCGTCATGCCGGGGGTGACACTCGCCCGTCCGGTCATGACCGGACGGGCTCGGGGGCGCGCTCGGGAAGCCGAGCCCTGCTGACGTCCCGCCTCTGCGCGCACGCCAGCTCCGCGAAGGTGATCGCGTTGCGTACGGCGGCGCCACCGGGGTCGTTGTTGAAGTAGACGTAGGCGTCCGGCACGTCCCCCAGGCGGTCCACCCAACTGCGCAGCGCACGCCGCCCGTAGTTGGGCCAGGGTTCCGCCCCTCCCTCGTGGAAGCGCAGGTAGACCCAGTCGGCCGTACGCCACAGGGGCCCGGCCGGCCGGCCGAGCCGGTCCGCCCAGCACAACGCGGCCCCGGACTCGGTCAGCAGGGCGCGGATCTCGTCGGTCCACCACGAGGCGTGCCGCGGCTCGACGGCGACCCGTACGGCACGCGGAAACCGGGCCAGGCAGGCCCGCAGCCGCCCGGCGTCCACCTGCAGGGTCGGCGGCAGTTGCAGCAGGATGGGGCCCAGCTTCGGGCCGAGGCCCTCGGCCACGCCCATCAGCCGCTCGACCGGCTCCTCCGGGTCCTTCAGCCGCTTGATGTGCGTCAGGAAGCGGCTGGCCTTGACCGCCATGACGAAGTCGGGCGGCGTGCGCTCCCGCCACGACTCGAACGTCTCCCGCTTCGGCAGCCGATAGAAGGCGTTGTTGTTCTCGACCGTGGCGAAGATCTCGCCGTAGCTCTCCAGCCACAGTCGCTGGGGTACGCCGCGGTAGACGAGGTCGCGCCAGTCGGCGTACTGCCACCCAGAGGTTCCCACCAGCACGGGCATGTCCCTCCCCTACCCAGCGGACGGCATAGATCGCGGTCAGCGGGGCACGCGACGTCAAGAACAAGCAAAAACGCGACGAAAGGGGAGCACGATGATCCAGGGCAAGACGATCGCATTCCTCGTCGCCCCCGAAGGGGTCGAGCAGGTCGAGCTCACCGAGCCGTGGCAGGCCGTCCAGCAGGCGGGCGGCACACCGAGGCTGGTCTCGGTGGAGCGCGGGGAGATCCAGGCGTTCAACCACCTCGACAAGGCCGGCACCTTCCCCGTGGACGCCGTGGCCGGGGAGGTCTCCGCCGCCGAATTCGACGGGCTGGTCCTTCCCGGCGGGGTCGCCAACCCCGACTTCCTGCGGATGCGGCCGGAGGCCGTACGGTTCGTCAAGGAGTTCTTCGACGCGGGCAAGCCGGTCGCGGCGATCTGCCACGCGCCGTGGACCCTCGTGGAGGCCGACGTGGTGCGCGGGCGCACGCTGACCTCGTGGCCCAGCCTCCGGACCGACCTGCGCAACGCGGGGGCGACCTGGGTGGACCAGGAGGTCGTGGTCTGCACGGGTGGCCCGAACACCCTGGTGACCAGCCGGAAGCCGGACGACCTGAAGGCCTTCTGCCAGGCCGCCGTGGACGCGTTCGGCGCCTGAGCGAGGACTTTCCCGGGCGGATCAGGCTCTGTCATGCTTTCCGGGTGCGATCCCGCGGACTTACGGCATGACCGAGGTTTTCACGCTCGGAGAGGCATTGGGCGTCGTCTCCGGCGACCGGCTCCGGCATGACACGACCATCCGCCTCGACGTGGAGGGGCCCGAGCTGACGACGGCGGTCGGCCTGGCCCGGCTCGGCCACACCGTGAGCTGGCTGGGCCGGGTCAGCGCCGACGAACTGGGCATGCGCACGCTGACCGTGCTGCGCGGCGAAGGCGTGGACGTCTCCCACGTACGCGTGGACGAGACGGCGGCGACCGGGCTGATCCTCCGCCAGCGGCGCATCGGCCGTTCGTCGCACGCCGTCCACTACCGGGAGGGCTCGGCCGGGTCGCACCTGTCGACCGGCGACGTGCCCGGTGAAGCCGTCCGGTCGGCGCGGATCCTGCACGTCACCGGCGTCACCCTCGGGCTGAGCGGCCTCGCCTGGAGCGCCGTCCACCATGCCATCAAGATCGCCAGGGACGCCGGTGTGCTCGTCTCCGTGGACGTCAACCACCGCGCGAACCTCTGGGAGAGCGTGGAGGAGGCCCGGCAGGGGCTCACGGAGCTCGCCGCCTCGGCCGACGTGCTCTTCGCGACCCAGGACGAGCTCATGCTCGTGGAGCCCGTGCTCGCGTCCACGCCCGAACTGGTCGTGACCCGGGGCGCCAAGGGAGCCAGCGCCACCATCGAGGGCCTGCGCTACGACACCCAGGCCGCCCCCGTGACCGCGGTCGATCCCTCCGAGGTCGGCGGCGCGTTCGTCGCGGGCTACCTCAGCGCGATCCTGGACGGGCTGCACCCGTCGGACCGCCTCAAGCGCGGCATCTCGGTGGCCGCCTTCGCGGTCGCCAGCCACAGCTCCTGGCAGGGCCTGCCCACTCGCGGCGAACTGCCCCCGTGACCGGTCACCTGCCGGCTGCCGCCCAGGGCTCGGCCTTGACGCGGGAGCCGTCCGGGTCGTAGAGCGGCTCACGGGTGACGGTGGCGCCCACGCGGCGGCCGTTGACGCCGATCTCGACGCGTTCGCCGGGCTCCACCTTCACCGGCAGATAGGCGTACGCGATCGAGCGGCCGACCCGGTGGCCGAACCCGCCGCTGGTCACGCGGGATACCGGACGGCCGTCCAGCCGGACGGGCTCGCCGCCCAGGCAGACGTCACGCTCGTCGTCGAGCACCAGGCAGCGCAGCGCCGCACGGGGACGCGGCAGGGCGGCCCGGCGCTCCGGCCGTACGGCGAAGCCGAGTCCGGCCTCCAGCGGGGTGGTCTCGGGCGTGACGTCGAGGCCCCAGACGCGGTAGCCCTTCTCCAGCCGCAGCGAGTCGAGCGCGCGGTAGCCCGCCGGCCGCATGCCGTGCGGCAGGCCCGCCTCCATGAGGGCGTCCCACAGCGTCAGCCCGTACTCGGCCGGGCAGTAGAGCTCCCAGCCGAACTCGCCCACGAACGTGACCCGCTGGGCGAGCACCGGGACGTGACCGACGCTGATCTCGGCGGCCCGCAGGTAGCCGAAGGTCAGGTCGTCGTCGGTCAGCGACGCCAGGATCCCGTACGCGCGAGGCCCCCACAGGCAGTAGCACGCGTAGGCGGAGGTGACGTCGGCGACCGCGAGCCCGTGACGGCGCAGCAGCGCGGCGTCGTGGACCCCGAACGCGGTGCCGGTGACGAGGCGGAACCGGTCCTCCGCCAGCCGGGTCACGGTCACGTCCGCCTCGACGCCGCCGCGCCGGTTGAGCAACTGGGTGTAGACGACCGAGCCGACCGGCCGGTCCAGCGTGTTACCCGCGAGCCGCTCCAGGTCAGCGACAGATCCGGATATTTCCAGCTTGGCGAAGGACGTCTGATCGAACAGTCCGGCGGCGTCCCGCGTCGCCAGGCACTCCTCGCGAATCGCGGGAGACCATACGCGGCCCGCCCAGCCCCTCGGCCGTACGGTCCGTACAGTCTCGGCGTCCGACGTGGGCGGGTACCAGTTGACCCGCTCCCAACCGGCCTTCTCGCCGAAGGACGCGCCCAGCGCCTCGTGCCGCACCCAGGCGGGCGAACGGCGCAGCGGCCGGGCGGCGGTGCGCTCCTCACCGGGATAGACGATGTCGTAGTACGTGCTGTAGGAGTCCAGGGCCCTCGCGCGGGCCCAGCGTGCGGATCGGGAATGCCCCCCGAAACGGCGCACGTCCATGCCGAAGACGTCATATTCGGGAGCGCCCTCGACGATCCACTCGGCCATGACCTTGCCCACGCCGCCGGCGGCGGCCAGGCCGTGCACGCAGAAGCCGGCCGCCACCCACAGCCCGGCGACCGCGGTCTCCCCCAGCAGGAACTCCCCGTCGGGCGTGAATGCTTCCGGTCCGTGCACGACCTTGCGGAACGCCGCCGGGTCGTCGCCGTCCCCGACCGGCTTCAGTGACGGCACCCGCCGGACCGCCGAGTCCCACGACTCGCGGAACTTCGCCATGTCGGGCGCGAAGAGGGTGCGGGGCTCGGACAGAGGCCGGTCGGCGTCCCAGACCTGCGGGCTCCTGATGTAGCCGCCCACGAGGATGCCGCCGTCCTCCTCGCGGAAGTACACGATGTTGTCCGGGTCCCGGACGGTCGGCGTGTCCGCGGGGACACCGGACGCCGGGGTCACCACGTACTGGTGCTTGATCGGCACGATCGGGATGTCGGCCCCGGCCATCCGGCCGACCACCCCGGCCGCCGCCCCCGCCGCGTTGACGACGGTCTCCGTGCGCACGACGTGCTCGCCGTCCTCGCCGCGCAGCCGTACGGCGGTCACGCGGCCGTCGTGGACGTCGACGCCGGTGACCTCCATGCCGGTGAAGATCCGTACGCCGAGTGTGCGGGCGCCCTCGGCCAGGGCGTGACCGAGCCGGGCCGGGTCGAGCCACCCGTCCCCGGGCAGCCACAGCGCCCCGAGGACGTCGCCCACCTCCAGCAGCGGCAGCCGGTCGAGCGTGCCCCGGGGGTCGAGCACCTCCAGGTCGAGCCCGTACGTCTCGGCGGCCCCGGCCTGGCGCAGCAGTTCCTCCATGCGCTCGGGGGTGGTGGCCAGGCGCAGGCCACCCACGCCGTGCCAGCCCGGATCGAGCCCGGTCAGCTCGCGCAACTCCGGATAGAGACCGGCCGAGTACATGATCATCCGGGTCTGCGTGACGGTGGACCTGAGCTGGCCGACGAAGCCGGCGGAGTGCCAGGTCGTGCCCTCGGTGAGGTCGTGCCGCTCGACCAGGATCACGTCTGTCCAGCCGAGCCGGGCGAGGTGATAGGCGACGCTGCATCCGGCCACTCCGCCGCCGATGACGACGGCGCGGGCGTCTGCGGGAAGTTGCGACATCGGTACCGTCCTGTAACACCCGGCCCAGACAATCGGATCAATGGTCTGAAGGTAGACCAAAAGGAGCCGGGCATGCCAGATCCCGTCGCAGACGCAATGGATCTCGTCACGGCCTGGGCCGGGCGGCCGCTGACCTTCACGACGATCAAGGGCGGGCTCAGCCACCACATCGCCAGGGTCGACAGCGAGGACGGCGACCGCTGGCTCCTGCGGGTGCTCGACCCGCGCATCGCCGAGACCGGCCTCGGCATCCCAGTCGACCAGGAGATCGCCAACACCGTCGCCGCGGCGTCGTCCGGGATCGGCCCCCGCGTCGTCCACGTGCTGCCGGGCGTCCTCCTCCTGGAGTACGTCGAGGGGGTCACCCTCGACGCCCCGGCCGTGGCCGCGCGGATCGAGGAGGTGGCGGACGCCTGCCGCCGCCTGCACGCCGGCCCCCGCTTCGGCAACGACTTCTCGATCTTCGACAAGCTCCGGGAGTACGTCGCGCGGTGCCGCGCCCACGGCCTGGCCCTTCCCGCCGGATACGACGACGTGCTGCCGGTCGCGGCCGACATCGAGGCGGCGCTGGCCCGGCGCCCGCTTCCCACGGTCCCCTGCCACAACGACCTGCTGGCCGAGAACCTGATCGCCACCGGCGACGGCGTCCGCATCGTCGACTACCAGCTCTCCGGCGACAACGACCCCTGTTTCGAGCTGGGGGACATCGCCGCCGAGTCCGACTTCGACCCCGACGAGGTCGTACGGCTCACGCGGGCCTACTTCGGCGACGACGAGCACGTCCCCCGGGTGCGACTGAACCTGATCATGTCCAACCTCACCTGGACGCTCTGGTTCGTCATCCACGAGGGGCTGGTCCGCAGTGGGGCCCTGCCCGGATTCGACTACTCCGCCGAGGCCGCCGACAAGTTCGCCCAAGCCGTACGCGACCTCGGGGATCCACGCTTCGGACGCCTGCTCGACGGCGTCCGGAAACCCCGCACCAGTTAGAGGAGGCCTCAGTGGCGCAAGCCCTCGACGACGACGCCAAACGACTAGCGGAACTCGGCTACAAGCAGGAACTGGCCCGCACCTGGAGCGGGTTCTCCAACTTCGCGATCTCCTTCTCCATCATCTCGATCCTGGCCGGGTGTTTCACCACCTTCAGCCAGGCGTGGAACAACGGCGGGCCCCTTGCGATCTCGATCGGCTGGCCGCTGATCTCGGCGTTCATTCTGATCATCGGGTTCTGCATGGCGGAGCTGGTCTCCGCGTACCCCACGGCGGGCGGCATCTACTGGTGGGCCGCGAAGCTGGGCGGGCCGGTCCACGGCTGGTTCACCGGCTGGCTCAACCTGATCGGCCTGATCGCGGTGACCGCGTCGGTCGACTACGGCTGCGCGACGTTCCTGAACATCACGATCGGCCGGTTCAGCGACTCCTGGGCGAACGGCAACGCGCTGCGGCAGACGTTCCTGCTGTTCGCGATCGTCCTGGTGCTGCACGCGTTGATCAACATCTTCAGCCACCGCCTGATCTCACTGCTGCAGAACGTCTCGGTGTGGTGGCACGTGTTCGGCGCGGCGGCCGTCGTGCTGATCCTGATCTTCGGCCCGTCGAAGCACCAGAGCGTGGGCTTCCTGTTCGAGACCTTCAACCACTCCGGTTTCGGCGACGGCGGCTCGGGCCCGGCGTTCTGGCTGTACGTGCTGCCGCTGGGCTTCCTGCTCACGCAGTACACGATCACCGGCTTCGACGCCTGCGCCCACGTGTCGGAGGAGACCCACGGCGCGGCCCGCACCGCGGCCAAGGGCCTGTGGCAGTCGATCTTCTACTCCGCGATCGGCGGCTGGATCCTGCTGCTGTCGTTCCTGTTCGCGGCCACGAACGTGGGCGCCGTCGACGCCGAGGGCGGCTTCGTCGGGGCCATCTTCACCTCGTCGCTGTCGTCCACCCTCGCCACCGTCATCTTCGGCATCTCCACGGTCGGGCAGTTCTTCTGCGGCATGAGCTGCGTGACCTCGATGTCGCGGATGACGTACGCGTTCTCCCGCGACGGCGCGGTGCCGGGCTGGCGGCTGTGGTCGAAGGTCGACCGCAACCGCACGCCGGTCAACGCGATCATCGGCGGTTGCGGGGTCGCGCTGCTGATCACGCTGCCCGCGCTCTACGCGCCCGAGGGGACGACGACCCCCGTGGCGTTCCTCGCCGTGGTGTCCATCGCGGTGATCGGGCTCTACCTCGCGTTCCTCATCCCGATCTGGCTGCGCCTGCGCGCCGGAGACTCCTTCCAGCCCGGGCCGTGGACCCTCGGGCGCAAGTACAAGGCGCTGTCCTGGATCGCCGTGGTCGAGATCGCGATCATCTCGATCTACTTCATCCTGCCCATCGCCCCTGCGGGCGTCCCGGGCAACAAGGACTTCACCTGGACGTCGGTGAACTACGCCCCCATCGCCGTGGGCGCCGTGCTCATCGGCATCGCCCTGTGGTGGCACCTGTCGGCCAAGCACTGGTTCGCCGGACCCCGCCGTACGGTCGACGACGTCGGCGACGGTGTCGGCAAGCCCGAGCCCGTGGCCTGATCTCGAGAGCGCGGCCGGGGCCCTGTGACCGCCGGCGTCAGGATGCCTCGAACGCCTCCGCGACGACTCGGCGGGTCTCCTCCATGGAGGCCCGCCCGAGCTCGCGGGCGATCGAGGTCATCTCCACGTCGGGCATGCCGCAGGGCACCGCGAGGTCCCACGGCGTGAGGTCGCCGTCCACGTTGAGCGCGAAGCCGTGACTGGTGACCGACCGGCTCGACCGCATGCCGATCGAGACGATCTTCCGCCCGGTGTCCCGGGTCCACACGCCGGTGAGCAGCTCCGACCCGGGCGGGGTGTCGCGCCGCTCGGCCGGGACGCCGATCTTGCCCAGCGCCTCGACCAGCCGCAGCTCGACCTCGCGGATGTAGTCGACCACGCCCTCGCCGGCCCGCAGCTTCACGATGAGATAGCCGACGAGCTGCCCGGGCCCGTGATAGGTGAGCTGGCCGCCGCGGCCGGTCGGCACCACGGGGATGCCGGCCGCCGGGTCGGGCAGGTGGGTCTCCAGCGTCCGCTTGCCGACCGTGAAGACCGGCGGGTGGCTGAGCAGCCACAACGTGTCGGGCCGCGCGTCGTCCTGCCGTTCCTCGACCAGCGCGGCCATGCGCTCCATGGCCTTCTCGTAGTCGACCAGGTCGTCCTGGACCAGCGTCAGGGGCCGTTGCCGCATCATCGCTCACCTCTCCTGATGTGAGCATAAACGGGCCCGCGTGGCCCCGTGCCGGCTACCTGCGCCCGTACGAGTAGTCGTAGCCCGGGGCGGAGGCAGCCGGGGCCTTGGGGAACAGCACCCACATGATGAGGTAGGCCACGAACTGCGGACCCGGCAAGATGCAGGACAGCAGGAACAGCACCCGCACGACCGTCGGCGACATGCCGTACCGGTCCGCGATCCCTCCGCAGACGCCAGCGATGATCTTGTGCTGTCTCGATCGGTACATCGATCGGCTCCTTTCGTCATCCGGTTCAACGGACGGCCATGGACACCACGTTCCACGAGGAACCCTGAGAAAACCCTGATCCCCAGACAGTGCCAATTCAGGGGTATCCCGCTGGTGATCTTCTTCGGGAAGAGGGCATATAGGAGGCAAAAGACCGTCCTTGGAGTCTCATATGGATATAGCGACCCTGCAGGCACAGACCCGCCTGTACCTGCGCCAGAAAATCACCATGATGGTGAACAGGTACGTCGTCCATGTGGCTCTCCCCGACGGTTCGGAAGGCGAGGCCGTGGCCTTCGCCGAGCAGAAGCGGATGGCGCTCAAGGAGCAGGTGACGCTCTACACCGACGAGTCCCGGCAGGCGACACTGGCCGGGTTCAAGGCGCGCAAGGTCCTCGACCTCGCCGGCGAGTACGACGTGGTGGACGACGCGGGCAACCCCATCGGGACGTTCCGCAAGGATTTCGGCCGGTCGCTACTCCGCTCGACCTGGCACCTCCAGCAGCCGGGACTGCCGACGCTGACCGGGCAGGAGCGGCACCTGGCGGTCGCCCTGCTGCGCCGGTTCTCCGACTCGCTGGAGTGGCTGCCCTACCACTTCGACTTCAGCATCGGCGCCTCGATCGCCTTCTCGGTGGACCGCAGGTGGGGCCTGCGCGACCGGTACGCCATCGAGATCCGCGACCCGCGCCTCGACCGCCGCCTGGTCATCGCCATGGCCGTGGCGCTCGACGCCCTCCAGGCCCGATAGCTCTCAAGGGAATTGCCGAATCAAGTGAGGCTGTTATAGTCAGCGACAAGCCGTATGGTTCTGGCTCCGCGGTCCGATGACCTCCAGTCAACACTGATGAGCCCATACGCGCGTCACACGTATTCCGCGAGCGTCTCTCAGCCACCGGTCGGAGCAGCACAGGCCGACATGCACTGAGACGCCGCGCCGGGAGGAACCTCCGGTCGTCGCGAAGCCCGCTCCGCTGGGCCTTCGCCGCGGTCCTCGATCCCTCCCGCTCCCCTCCGGCCGGACCGGCCGTTCCTTCATCAGCGTGCACCCATGTATCCCAGACCGAGGAGTCCCATGACCACCACCACTCTCAGCGTTCCCAAGCCGCGCAGCGCCTCCCGCACCACGCCGGCCCAGACGAAGAACACCCGAACCACCGAGGTCGCCGGCCTGCTCGACCGGTCGGGCAGGAACACGGTCATCCGTACGAACGGCTACCTGCCCGGCCCGAAGGACGTGACCGTCCCGGCCGCCCTCGCGGACGCGCTCGACCTGCGCCGCGGCGACCACGTCCGCGGCATCGCCCAGAACGGCATGCTCACCGCCGTCACGGTCGTGAACGGCGCGCCCGTCGACACCGCGCGGCCGCACTTCACCGACCTCGTGCCGATCTACCCCGACGAGCGGCTGCGCCTGGAGACGACGCGCAACGTGCTGGCCACGCGGGTCATCGACCTGTTCGCGCCGATCGGCAAGGGCCAGCGCGGCCTGATCGTCGCCCCGCCGAAGGCCGGCAAGACGATGTTCCTCAAGGCCGTCGCGAACGCGATCACGACCAACCACCCCGAATGCCACCTCATCGTCGTCCTGGTGGACGAGCGGCCCGAGGAGGTCACCGACATGCGCGAGTCGGTCCGGGCCGAGGTGGTCGCCTCGACCTTCGACCGTGCGCCGCAGGACCACATCACCGCGGCCGAACTCGCCGTCGAGCGGGCCAAGCGGCTCGTGGAGACGGGCCGTGACGTGGTCGTGCTCATCGACTCGATCACCCGCCTCGGCCGGGCGTACAACATGGCCGCGCCGAGCGGCGGGCGCCTGCTGACGGGCGGCATGGACGCCGGGGCCCTGCACCAGCCCAAGAAGGTGCTCGGCGCCGCCCGCAACATCGAGGACGGCGGCTCGCTCACGATCATCGCCACCGCGCTGGTCGAGACCGGCTCGAAGATGGACGACAACCTCTTCGAGGAATTCAAGAGCACCGGCAACATGGAGCTGAAGCTGAGCCGGAGCCTGGCCGACCGCCGCGTCTTCCCCGCCGTCGACGTCGTCGCCTCCGGCACGCGCCGCGAGGAACTGCTGCTCCACCCCACGGAGCAGCCGCTGATCTGGCGGCTGCGCCGGGCGTTGCAGGACCAGGAGGGGTTCGAACGCTTCCTCACCACACTGAAGAACACCGGCTCGAACGCCGAACTCCTCCTGGCCCTGGCGAAGGGCTAGATCCCGATCGGATGCCAGACGGTCTTGGTCTCCAGGAACGCCGTCATCCGCCCGATGCCGGGGTCGGCGAGCCAGTCCACGCGATCGGCCGGCGGCCGGAGCACCCGCTTGAGGTTCTCCGCGGCCAGTTCCTCACACGTGACGGCCAACTCGGGGTCGGCGCCCGTCAGGTCGATGCCGTTGACGTCCATGTGGCCCGCGAGCCAGGGGGCGATCTCGGCGGCCGAGCCGGTGAGGATGTTCACCACCCCGCCCGGCAGGTCGGAGGTCGCCAGCACCTCGGCCAGCGTGATCGCCGGCAGCGGCGCGCGCTCGGAGGCGACCACCACGCAGGTGTTGCCGGTCACGATCACCGGCGCGATCACACTGACCAGTCCCAGCAGCGGTCCCGCCGGCGGGGCCACCACCGCGACCACGCCGGTCGGCTCCGGGCTCGACAGGTTGAAGTACGGCCCGGCCACCGGATTGGCCGACCCGAGGACCGCGCCGATCTT
Organism: Microbispora sp. NBRC 16548; assembly: GCF_030268985.1. Taxonomy (NCBI): domain Bacteria; kingdom Bacillati; phylum Actinomycetota; class Actinomycetes; order Streptosporangiales; family Streptosporangiaceae; genus Microbispora; species Microbispora sp. NBRC 16548. The sequence continues at coordinate 174,548 of NZ_BSSF01000013.1, read as the reverse complement.
GTCGGACCAGCCCGCGTACCAGACCAGCCGATCCACTGCGGCGTCCACCAGCTCGCCCGCCTTCTTCGCGGAGACGCCGTCGGCCTCGGCGACCTCGGCGGCGAACTGGGCGCGGCGGCCCTCCAGCATCTCGGCGATCCGGTACAGGATCTGGCCCCTGTTGTACGCCGTGGCGCCCGACCAGCCGGAGAACGCCTTCCGCGCGGCCGAGACCGCGTCCCTGGCGTCCTTGCGCGAGGCCCTGGCCGCGTTGGCGAGGAAGTCGCCCTTGGAGGAGGTCACGACATACGACCTTCCGCTCTCCGAACGCGGGAACGCGCCGCCGATGAACAGCTTGTACGTCTTGCGCACGCTCAACCGTTCGGTGCGCTCACTCATCGAAGGTTCCAATCTCCAGAGGACGGGCCGGCTGATAGGTCTGGCCGCACCGGCACACGCCGCCGCGGTGCGCGAACCAGCCGTGCCGTACGGCGAAGCGACGGGAGCGGCGGCCCCGGGAGAAGCCTTCGCCGGCCCCCGCGCGGGCCCGGCGCACCAGGCGGCGGCGCTGCCCGTCGTCGCACCTGCTGAGCGACTGGCCGGACGGGCGGCCGGAGGAATGATCACACCGCAAGGTAGGCCTCCAGACCGTGCCGCCCACCCTCGCGGCCGTAGCCCGACTCCTTGTAGCCGCCGAACGGCGAGGTCGGATCGAACCGGTTGAACGTGTTGGACCAGACGACGCCGGCCCGCAGCCGGGACGCCATCCACAGCATGCGCGAGCCCTTCTCGGTCCACACGCCCGCCGACAGCCCGTACGGCGTGTTGTTGGCCTTCTCCACCGCCTCGGCGGGGGTGCGGAAGGTCAGCACCGACAGCACCGGCCCGAAGATCTCCTCCCGGGCGATCCGGTGCGACTGGGCCACACCCGTGAAGACGGTGGGCGGGAACCAGTAGCCGCGCTCGGGGATCGGGCAGGCGGGCGACCACCGCTCGGCGCCCTCGGCCTCCCCGGCCTCCGACAGCTCGCGGATCCTGGCGAGCTGCTCGGCCGAGTTGATCGCGCCGATGTCGGTGTTCTTGTCCAGCGGGTCGCCGAGCCTCAGCGTGCCGAGGCGCCGCTTGAGCGCCTCCAGCAGGTCGGCGGCGATCGACTCCTGCGCCAGCAGCCGCGACCCGGCGCAGCAGACGTGGCCCTGGTTGAAGAAGATCCCGTTGACGATGCCCTCGACGGCCTGGTCCAGCGGCGCGTCCTCGAACACGATGTTGGCGGCCTTGCCGCCGAGCTCCAGCGTGAGCTTCTTGCGGGTCCCCGCGAGGCTCCTGGCGATGAGGCGGCCGACCTCGGTCGAGCCGGTGAAGGCGACCTTGTCCACACCGGGGTGGTTCACGAGCGCGGCACCCGTCTCGCCCGCGCCGGTGACGATGTTCACGACACCCGGCGGCAGATCGGCCTGACGGCAGATGTCGGCGAACGCCAGCGCGGTCAGCGGCGTGGTCTCGGCCGGCTTGAGCACGACCGTGTTGCCGCAGGCCAGCGCGGGCGCGATCTTCCAGGCCAGCATGAGCAGCGGGAAGTTCCACGGGATGACCTGCCCGGCCACGCCCAGCGGCCGGGGGTTCTCACCGCTGTGCCCGTCTGTCGGCCTCCGGCCGAACCCGGCGTAGGCCAGCTTGTCGGCCCAGCCGGCGTAGTAGAAGAAGTGGGCGGCGACCAGCGGGAGGTCCACGTCGCGGGACTCCCTGATCGGCTTGCCGTTGTCGAGCGTCTCCAGGACGGCCAGCTCACGCGCCCGTTCCTGGATGATCCGGGCGATCCGGAACAGGTACTTGGCCCGCTCCGCGCCCGGCATGGCCGACCACACGGGGAACGCCTTGGCCGCGGCCTGGACCGCGCGGTCGACGTCGGCCTCCCCCGCCCACGCGACCTCCGCGAGCACCTCCTCGGTGGCCGGGTTGACGGTCTTGTGGCGTTCCTCGCCCTGCGGCTCGACCCACTCGCCGTTGATGAACAGGCCGTACGACGGCCGGATGTCGACGATGTCCCGCGACTCGGGCGCGGGTGCGTATTCGAACATGCCTCAGTCCAGCCCTCAGTCCAGCGTGAAGTAGTCGGGACCGGCGTACCGGCCGGTGGCCATCTTCTGCCGCTGCATGAGCAGGTCGTTCAGCAGCGAGGAGGCGCCGAGGCGGAACCAGTCGGGGTCCAGCCAGTCCGGCCCGGCGGTCTCGTTGACCAGCACCAGATACTTGATCGCGTCCTTGGTGGTGCGGATGCCGCCCGCGGGCTTCACGCCCACCTTGCGGCCGGTCGCGGCGAGGAAGTCCCGCACGGCCTCCAGCATGACGAGCGTCACCGGGAGCGTCGCGGCAGGCGACACCTTGCCGGTCGAGGTCTTGATGAAGTCCGCCCCGGCGATCATCGCGAGCCAGGAGGCCCGCCGCACGTTGTCGTACGTCGCGAGCTCGCCGGTCTCCAGGATCACCTTCAGATGCGCGTCGGCACAGGCTTCCTTGGTGGCGACGATCTCCTCGTACACCTTGAGGTAGTCGCCGGCGAGGAACGCGCCGCGGTCGATGACCATGTCGATCTCGGCCGCTCCTGCGGCCACGGCGAGGGACGTCTCGGCGACCTTCACCTCCAGGGAGGACCGGCCGCTGGGGAACGACGTGGCGACGGACGCCACCTTCACGCCGGACCCGGCCAGCGCCTCGACGGCGGTCGCCACCAGGTCGGGGTACACACAGACGGCGGCGACCGACGGCACCGACGCGTCGACGGGGTCGGGCCGCACCGCCTTGGCGCACATCGCCCTGACCTTGCCGGGGGTGTCCGCGCCTTCCAGGGTGGTGAGGTCGACCATTCCGATGGCCATGTCGATGGCCTGCTTCTTGGCGGTCGTCTTGATGGATCGCGTGCCCAGCATCGCGGCCCGGGCGTCCGCCCCGACCCTGTCGACCCCGGGAAGGCCGTGCAGGAACGCCCGCAGCGTCGAGGGTGAGGAGGCGACCTCCGCGAGCGGAGTAGTCATAGTTGGCACGAGACCAGCATCCCCGACCACGAGGAATGATTCCAAACCCGGGGATCCCGGCGTTCCTAAGGCATCGCCTTAGCCGCCTTAGAAGTCCTATGCCGTAAGGCCGTGCCAGAGATAGGGCATCCGCCCGATGTGCCGCACCACGCCTTAGACCGAACCTTGAGGAGTACGGAAAGAGAGCCCGAACAAGGAGACACCGAGATGGGTCCCGAACTGCAGTACCAGGTAATGATCAGCCGCGCGGCCGAGCTTCAGGAGGAGGCCGCCGACCACCGTCGCGCCCGCCAGGCGCAGGCCGGCAGGAAGGCTCAGCAGCGGTCCGGCCAGCGCCGGCTGCGTGCGGCCTTCGGCAAGCTCCGCACCTCATGAGACGCGCACGAAGGCCCGGCCGGACCCTCCCTCCCGGCCGGGCCTTTCAGCCGCCGTGAGCCCCACGGGCCACATAGGTCTGACCGGAAAACCAGGCGAAGCCATACAAAGGGTCATGACATGCTTGACGGCATGACACGCCGGGCGGTGAGCCCCGTTTTCGTCGGGCGGGGCGCGGAGCTGGAAACCCTGAGCGAGGCCTACGACCAGGCCCGCAAGCAGGCCACCGCGGCGGTGCTCATCGGCGGCGAGGCGGGCGTGGGGAAGACCCGCCTCACCGGCCGGTTCGCCGAGCAGGCCGCGCAGGACGGTGCCCACGTGCTCGTCGGGGGCTGCGTGGAGCTGTCCGCCGAGGGCCTGGCCTACGCGCCGTTCACCGCCGCGCTGCGGCAGCTCGTCCGGGAGTGCGGCGCGGCCGAGGTCGCCGCCCTGCTGCCCGACGGCGCCGCCCGCGACCTGGCCAGGCTGCTGCCCGAGTTCGGCGAGCCGAGTGGCGACGGGGAGACCGAGTCGGCCCGCGCCCGGCTGTTCGAGCTGATCCTCGCCCTGCTCGAGCGCCTCGCCGAGCGGCGGCCGGTGGTGCTCGTCATCGAGGACATCCACTGGGCCGACCGCTCCAGCCGGGACCTCATCGCCTTCCTCAGCCGCAACCTCAAGTCGGCTCCCGTCCTGGTGGTGATGACGTACCGGTCGGACGAACTGCACCGCACCCATCCCCTGCGGCCGGTGCTGGCCGAGCTGGGCCGGGTCGACGGCGTGGTGCGGGTGGACCTGCCCCGCTTCACCCAGGACGAGGTCGCCGCGCAGATGGCCGGCATCCTCGGGGTGACCCCCGAGTTCGCCAAGGTGGACCGGGTCTTCGACCGCAGCGGCGGCATCCCGCTGTTCGTGGAGGCGCTGCTCGACTGCGGCGACGACTGCTCGTTCCCCGACTCGCTGCACGACCTGATCATCGGCTCGGTGGAGCGGCTGCCCGAGGAGACCCAGCGGGTGCTCCGGATCGCCGCCGCCGGGGGCGTACGCGTCGGGCACGACCTGCTCGCGGCGGTCAGCGGCCTGTCCGACGTGGACCTGGAGAACGCGCTGCGGCCGGCCATCGCGGCCAACGTGCTGCAGGTGGCCGACGGCGGGGCGTACGCGTTCCGGCACGCCCTGATCCGCGAGGCGGTCCACGACGAGCTGCTGCCCGGCGAGCACGCGCGAATGCACGCGCGGTACGCCGAGGAGATCGACCGCGACCGCGCCCTGGTGCCCCCGGGCCGGGCGGCCATCGAGATCGCCCACCACTGGTACTCCGCCCGCGACGACCTGTGGGCGCTGATCTCGGCGTGGGAGGCGGCCGAGAAGGCGGCCAAGTCGTTCGCCTACACCGAGCAGATCCAGCTCCTCGAACGCGTGCTGACGCTGTGGGACAAGGTCCCCGACGCCGCCGAGCGCATCGGCCACGACCACTGCACGGTGCTCGAGCGGGCCTCCGAGGCGGCCTACGTCAGCGGCGACATGGAGCAGAGCCACAAGTACGTGCGCGGCGCGCTCGCCGAACTGGATGAGCGGACCTCCCCCGAGCGGGTGGCCGAACTGCTGGTCCGCATGGCGAACATCAAGATTCAGAAGGGCAAGCCCGGCGGGCTTGAGGAGCTGCGGCGCGCCGAACGCCTGGTCCCGCAGCCGGGCGACGTCCGCGCCCTCGTGCTGACCCGGCTGGGCACGGTGCTGATCAATTCGGACGAGATCGTCGAGGGCACGGCGCTCACGCAGGAGGCGCTGCGCATCGCCCGTGAGACGGGCGACGAGGCCCAGGAGGCCGACCTCCTGATCAACCTCGCGCTCGGCCACTCCATCGACGGCGACCTGGAGACGGCGTTCGCGATGAACGAGCGCGCCCTGGCCATCGGGACCCGGCTCGACACACCGCGAATCATCCTGCGCGCCCTGGCGAACAACGTCGACGCCCTCGACAACCTCGGCCGTTCTGAGGAGGCTGTGGCGCTCGCGCTGAAGGGTGAGAAGCTCGCCCGGCGGTACGGCAGGTTCCGCCAGCACGGGGTGTTCATCGCCAACAACCGGGCGGAGGCGCTGGAGTCGCTCGGCCGCTGGGACGAGGCCGTCGAGGTCATCGAGCGGTCCCTGACGATGGGGCCGACCCTGCGCAACCGGTGGCACATGCTGCGGGTCCGCGCGGACATCGCGATCGCGCGCGACGAGGAGGACCTGGCGCAGGACATCCTCACCGAGGTCGGCGCCTTCTCCCCGCACCGCGACGAGCAGACGCAGGAGTGGACGAACAACACCCGCCTGGTCCTCGCCTGGCACCTGCTGCGCGGCGAGCCGCTACAGGCCCTGGCTGTCCTGGAGACGGCGCTGGACGACCCGCCGCTGTCGCGCAAGGCCATGCTCGCCGGGCGGTTGCTCGCCTCGGTCCGGTACGTCTGCGACGCGGCGGCTCCGGTCGCCCCCGACCGGGTGACCCATGTGCGGGAGCTGGGCGACCGTCTGGCCGTCAACCTGGGCGACGGGCCGGTGAACGAGGCGTTCGGGCTGGTCTACCGGGGCGAGTTCGACGCCGCGGCCGAGGCGTGGCGGCGGCTGGGTCGTCCGCACGTCCGGGCCAAGGCGCTGTTGCACGGCGCCATGGCGGCCGCCGCGAGCGGCGACCGTGAGGGGGCGTCGGCGCGTCTGCGCGAGGCCTGCCCGCTCGCGGTCGCGTTGCAAGCCACCCCTCTGGTCACCCAGATAGAGACGCTGGCCCGCCGCGTCGGCTCCCCCCTATCCCGATCCACGCAGTCCGACGCCACGCCGTCCGAGCCCGTACGGCAGGCCGACCTGACCCCCCGGGAGCTGGAGGTGCTGCGCCTGGTGGCGGCCGGGCGCAGCAACCGGGACATCGCGGCCGAGCTGTTCATCTCGGCCAAGACCGTCAGCGTGCACGTGTCGAACATCCTGCCCAAGCTGGGCGTGTCGACCCGGGGCGAGGCGGCCGCCGCGGCCCATCGCCTGTCTCTCCTCGATTAGGCGAACGAGGGTCAGGCGATCAGAGGCTCGGCCAGCAGCAGCACGCCGAAGACGGCGAACGCGGCGGCCGCGCCATACTTGATCCACTTCTCGGGCAGGCGCGAGCCGAGGAACCGGCCGACCAGGATGGCCAGCGCGTCGGCGGCGACCATGCCCACGGTCGAGCCGACCCACGTGCCGAACCAGCCGTGCTGGGTGGCCAGCGTGATGGTGGCGAGCATGGTCTTGTCGCCCAGCTCGCTGAGGAAGAACGCCACGGCGACGGCGATGAACGCGTTGCGGGTGGTCCGGGCCGCCTTGCCCTTCTCCTCCTCGGTGAGCTCGTCACCGCGCAGCGTCCACGCCGCGAAGGCGAGGAACGCGAGGCCCGCGATGATCGAGATGGCGGTGGTGGGGAGGGCGTCGCCGACGACCCTGCCGACGCCGACGCTGACGAGGTGGACGAGCGCGGTCGCGGCGGTGATGCCGGCCAGCACCGGCCCCGTCTTGAACCGGGTCGCGAACGTCAGGGCCATGAGCTGGCTCTTGTCGCCCAGCTCGGCCACGAAGATGACGACGAGGGAGATCCAGAGGGCTTGCACGGGTCGCCTTCCTACAGGGGAGATGCGACCGGGCCGCCGTACGACACCCGGGGAGTTCGGGCACGACTTCGGCCCGGCAGCATGTGATCATGACTGTCGGGCCGAAGGTCTCGTCCGCCACGAGGGCTCCACGACCGGGCGGACGAACCGCCAGTGTGTCGATCAGTGGATTTCGGACTACTCCCCTTCGGTGTCGTCCCAGTTTAACCGAGCTAAAGGCGTACTCCCACCAGCACGGGCTCGTTGACGAGCCACACCCCGAACTTCTCGTGCACGCCGTCGCGCACCTCGCGGGCCAGCGCCAGCAGTTCGGTCGCGCCCGCCTCGCCGGAGGGGTTGGTGAGGGCCAGCGTGTGCTTGGTCGAGATGCGGACCCGGCCCCTTTCGTAACCCTTGGGGAATCCGGCGTTCTCGATCAGCCACGCCGCCGGGATCTTGACCGTGCCGTCGGGCATGTCCCAGCGCGGATGGCCGGGGGCCCGCAGAGCCAGGGCCGCCGCCTCCTCCGGGCCGAGCACGGGATTGGTGAAGAACGACCCCGCGCTGCGCGTGTCCGGGTCGTCGGGGTCGAGCACCATGCCCTTGCCCCGCCGCAGCTCCAGCACCGCCTCCCGCGCGTCGGCCAGCGGCACCCGCGCGCCGATCTCCACGCCGAGCCGCGTGGCCAGCTCCTTGTAGGCCACGGGCCCCGACAGCGGCGAGCGCTCCAGGGCGTAGGTGACGGCCAGCACCATGTGCCGGCCGGGGTCGTGCTTGAACGCGCTGTGCCGGTAGGCGAAGCCGCACTCGGCCGCCGTGAGGTCCCCCACCTCGCCGGTCGCCCGGTCGTACACGCGGACGGCGGCGACGGTCTGCGAGACGTCCTGCCCGTACGCGCCGACGTTCTGGATCGGGGTGGAGCCCACCAGCCCGGGTATGCCCGACAGGCACTCGACCCCCGACCAGCCCTCGGCCACGCAGCGGGCGACCAGGGCGTCCCAGTCCTCCCCCGCCTGCACGGTGACCAGCACGCGCCCGTCCCCTGCCGCTGAGGTCGGGGCCGTCACGTCGACGCCCCGGGTGACGACGCGCACCACGAGCCCGTCGAACCCGTCGTCGGACACCACGAGGTTGCTGCCGCCGCCGAGCACCAGCACGGGCTCGCCCTCATGGTCGGCCTCGGCCACGATCGCGACCAGCTCGTCCTGCGTCCGCGCCTGCGTGAACGCCCGGGCCGGTCCGCCCGTCCGCAGCGTGGTATACGGGGCGAGCGGCACCCCTGCCAACCGGTCAGCCATCGGTCTCCTCGCACCCGGAACATCCCGACGAACAGGATAGCTATCCGCGGTCCTCGCGTTCCGCCTCGGCGATCGACTCGTCGACCCTCGACGTGGCCGAACTGCCGTCCCACAGGAGCTGGGAGGCGACCACCGACGGCTCGCCCGAGGGGGTCAGCGCGGTCTCGATCGTCCCGCCGGGAGCGACGTCCCGCTTGACCTCGGTGATCTCTTCCGGGCCCGCGGCTCCGGCGGCCTCCCTGGCGTTCTCCGCCCGCGGGCGCGGCAACGCGCCGCCGTGGGCGTCGCCGGCCTTGCCGGGGTCCTGGGTCTCCGCGGCGACGCCGGCGACGTCGCCGTGCTCCCGCTGGGTGGTGATCGGCTCGTTCTTCGCTTCGATGTCTCGCTCGTTCACGATCCGACCGCTACCCGGCACCGCCACGGTCAATCGGGCCGGTCGGGGAGGGCCGGCCAGGAGAGGGCGCTCAGGAGAGCTGGACCACCGCGCGGGCCTTGGACAGGACGCGGGCGTCGCCGGACCTCGCGGTCAGCGCCACGACGACGCGCTTGTCCTCGCGCTTGTCCTCGACGACCCCGCTGATCGTGATCGTCGCGCCGTTGTCGTCGTCCGGCACCACGACCATGGAGGAGAACCGGACGCCGTACTCCACCACCGCGCCGGGGTCGCCCGCCCAGTCCGTCACGAACCGGCCGCCCTGCGCCATCGTGTACATGCCGTGCGCGATGACGTCGGGCAGGCCGACCGCCTTCGCGTGCCGCTCGTTCCAGTGGATGGGGTTGAAGTCGCCCGAGGCGCCGGCGTACCTCACCAGGTCCACCCGGCGGACCCGGTATTCGACGGCCGGGATCTCCTGGCCGGTCTCCACCTCGTCGTACTTGACCGTCGCCGCCATGATCAGGCCGCCCCTCCGCGCTCCACGATGATGTTGTACGTCCGGCAGACCAGCTCACCCGAGGTGGTCGAGACGTCGCTGCGCAGGGTCAGGAACTCGTTGCGGCCGACGCTGCGGATCTCCGCGACGGTCGAGGTGCACACCAGCTCGTCGCCCGCGTGGATGGGCCGCTCGTACTCGAACCTCTGCTCGCCGTGCACGACCATCGCGAAGTTGAGCCCGAGGTCGGGGTCGGCGAGCGCGTCACCGGTCCCGAAGAGGCTGAACACGATGGGGAACGTGGGCGGCGCGACGACGTCCGGGTGCCCGGCCGCCACGGCGGCCCGCCTGTCGTGGTAGATCGGGTTGGAGTCGCCGATCGCGGTGGCGAACTCGCTGATCTTCACGCGGCTGACCTCGTAGGGCGCGGACGACTCGTACGTCCGCCCGACGAAATCGCGGTTCAAAGGCATCGGGCCGGGCTCCTTAGAGATGAGCTGGGTAGGCCGTACGGTAACAGACCCACGCCGGCGGACACCGGCCCGCACCGCTCCGGACACGACAAACCGGCGCCCCCCTAGGGAACGCCGGTGTCGGAAGTGCGTGCGATCCGTGCCGTGGTCTAGCGGGTCTCGCGGTGCGCCCGGTGCGTCTTGCAGTTGGGGCAGTACTTCTTCAGCTCAAGCCGATCCGGGTCGTTGCGCCGGTTCTTCCGCGTGATGTAGTTGCGGTGCTTGCACTCCTGGCAGGCCAGCGTGATCTTCGGCCTAACGTCTGCGGCAGCCACGTGGGAGTGCCTTTCTGCGTTCGGGACTACTGGACAAACCCACACCGGGGTCCCCTTGTTCAGGTGACCCGGCAGGGTAGTAGCGGAGGCCGGACTTGAACCGGCGACACAGCGATTATGAGCCGCTTGCTCTGCCTGACTGAGCTACTCCGCCTCGGCCGGAAACTGGATCCGGCCACGCAAGGATACCCGACCTGAACGGCTATTCGCGCATCGGGATCAGCCATGATCGAGATCGGTCTTTCGGCGAGGATGAGGCATCCCCACCAAGCCGAAAGCCCCACCCTGCAGCGCTCAGTCAGAAGCACTGCTTGGATAGGACTTTCCGGCTAGAGCCCCCAAACGGAATCGAACCGTTGACCTTCTCCTTACCATGGAGACGCTCTGCCGACTGAGCTATAGGGGCGGGTCCGCCTGCTGCTCTCGCGCTGCGGACAGGTGTAACCATACACGGCCACGGCGGTGTGTGCGAATTCGAATCTCCCTCCGGCACGCGGCTCAGGGCGTCGGCAGCACCCCGGACAGATCGGCCTCGGGACGGTGCCGGACGGGCACGTCGGCCGTGACCGCGTACCGGCTGAAGTACCCCTTGCCCTTGACCGGGATCACGCTGCTCAACGTCACCGTGGCGGCGTACGGCGCGTCCGCGCACTCGGGCAGGCACCACGTGCCGCTGAGCCTGCCCGCGCCGGTCGCCCGGGTCGGCCCCCAGGTCCGCCAGGTGACCCCGCTCATCGTGCTGAACTCCGAGAGCACGAGGTTCGCCGGCCGCTGCTCGGCCCTGCCCCGCTCGGAGTTCTGGAGGTTGAGCACGTACACCGGCGTCTCTGCCGGGGGGCCCGTGGGCGCCGCCCCGCAGCCGCCGGCGGCGACGCAGAGCGCGGTGACGGTGACAGGCAGACGGACAGGCAGACGGACAGGCAGGCGCATCGATTCCCCCTCGGCACTCTGAGTGCCCAGGGCCCGCCGCCGTTACGCCTGTGACCAGGCTATTTGACGGCCGTACGGGCGTCGCCGGCCTTGACGGGCAGCGGGATCACCTCGCAGAGGTCGGCGAGGTCGACATACCGGGCGACCTCCTCGACCGAGAGGCAGTCGGCGACCACCTGACCGTTGCGCCGCACCCGCAGCACCTGGCGGTCGCGGCGGTACGCGGGAACGATCTCGTATCCGTCCGGTCCCACCCATCGGCTGTCCATAGGGGAACAAGCTATCGGCTTCTCCCCACGTCTATCTCCCGTCCCATGGGAATCGTCTTAAGTAGGGTCTTAATCGACCCCAAGTGCGGGGCCGCACAGTGAGCGTGACGCACCACCGTTCCCCACGTTCACGAAGGGTCTTCCGATGTCCGACACCCCCAACCTGCTGGGCTTCCGCATCGCGCACCGGGCGATGCGCACCGACTCCCGGCGCCTGGCCGACGTCACCGCCGAGATCGCCGCGGGCCGGCAGCCGTGCGGCCCGGATCGCGCCGCCGCCATCCGCGAGTACGCGACCAAGCTGTGCCGCGGCATCCACCACCATCACAAGGCGGAGGACGACCACCTGTGGCCGCTGCTCGTCCGCTCGGCGGGCGCCGAGATCGACCTGAGCGAGCTGAGCGAGGACCACTCCGAGCTCGACCCGCTGCTTGAGGAGATCCAGGCGGTCGCGGGTGACCCGGCCGAGCTGGCCAAGCCGCTGCGCCGGCTGGCCGACCTGCTCGACGAGCACATCCAGGAGGAGGAGCGCACGATCTTCCCGATCATCATGCGGCACGTCTCCGGCAAGGACTGGGAGGTGATGGAGCAGCACGTCCGCAAGGGCGGCGACGTCCGCTTCGAGCTGCCCAGGATCGAGCAGCACGCGCGGCCGGAGGAGCTGGCGGAGCTGCGCAGGCTGGCCGGGCCGGTCCTGGTCGTCATGCTGGCGCTGATGCGCCGCGCCCACCTCCGCCGCGAGCGGCTCATCTTCGGTGCCGCGTGAGCGCTGCGTTGTCAACTTCACGGCGGGCGGCCTCCTCCCAGTGCGGGGAGCCGACCTGCCGGGCGACCTCGGCGGCCCGCAGGTAGTGGGCCTCGGCGGCGCCGGGCCGGCCCAGGAACGCCGCGAGGTCGCCGAGCGTGTGCGCGACCGGCCCGAGCGTGACCGAGCCCGAGTGCAGGCCGGCCAGCTCGCCGTCGGACGACAGCAGCAGGCGGTAGCACTCCTCGGCCGCCCCCCGGTGGCCGAGCGCGATCGCGTTGTCCGCACGCAGAGACATGAAGACGAGCCAGTAGTAGTCCTGGCGGGGGACGCGCGCGGAGGCCCACACCACGCGGGCCTCCTCCAGGCGGCCGGCCCCGGCGAGCGCCCGCGTGTACAGCTCGCCCGCGTCCTGCGGCAGGCGTTCCCACAGAGCGGCGAGCTCCTCCACAGACTCGTGGACCCGCCCCGCGGCCAGCTTGACCACGAAGCGGCCGACCGTCCCCACCATCGCGCCGTTGGCGTCACCGGTGCTGGCCAGCCGCTCCCCGAGCTGCGTGTAGACGCTCTCGGCCCGCTCGAACTCCCCCCTGACCAGCAGGTGCAGGGCGTCGAGGAAGGCGAGGATGCCGAGGGCCAGGCCGAGCTGGCCGCTCGTCGACAGCTCCATGGCCTTGTCGGCGTGCCGGCGTGCCGTGGTCCAGTCGTTGCGGCTGAGCGCGACCATGAGCAGCGAGAAGTGGCCGAGCGTCTGGTAGCCGAGGAGCCCGGCGGCGGCCGAGGCGGCCAGCAGATCGTGCCCGAGCGTCTCCAGGTCGTCCCGCCTGTCCGGGGTCAGGCAGACCCAGTAGCGGCCATTGAGCGCCATGCACCGCAGGCGGAGGTCGCCGAGGGCGTCCGCGATCGCCAGCGCCTCCGCGCTCGCCGCCTCGATGCGCTCCGAGTCGTGTCCTTCAAGCGCGTGGCAGAGGGCGACGAGCATCCGGCAGCGCAGCTCCCCTGCCTCCGCGGGCAGCGACTCCTCGATCGCCCCGACGAGATCGGCGTCGAGCGCGCGGTCGGGCTGGATGGTCCAGATGACCGGCGCGTCGAGCGATGACACCGCCCGCGCCACCGCGCCGCGATCCCCCGTCTGGCGGGCCACCGCGAGCGCCTTCGTCCGGTTGCGCACCGCAGTGATCACGTCGCCCGCGTGCGACTGCGCGGACACCAGGCGGCACAGGAGGTCCAGGCGGACGTCCCGGGACGCGTCGCCGGCCCCTCCGCTCACCAGGTCGAGTGCGCCCAGCGCGCCCTCCAGCAGCGCCGCCGCCTCCTTGTGCGCGTACAGCGCGGTCGCCTGCCCGGCGGCCCGCGCCGCGTACTCGGCCGCCGTGAGGGCGGTCGCGGTGGTCGCGGCGGCGAGCGCGTGGTGCCCGAGCGCCCCCACCTCGCCGGGGCGGACCCGCTCGAGCGCCGCCAGGACCTTGCCGTGCATCCGCGTACGGCGCAGCCGCGGGATGTCCTCGTACAGCGTCTCGCGGACGAGCACGTGGGCGAACCGGACGCGGCCGGGGCGCGGCTCCTCCAGCAGGCCGGACAGCACGCCCGCCTCCAGGCCGTCGAGCACGGTCTCCTCGTCGGCTCCCGGCATGGCGATCAGCACGTCCGCGTCGGCCTCCCGGCCGAGAACCGCGGCGTTGCGCAACGTCGTCTGGGCCGTCGCGGGCAGCCGGGCGAGACGCCTGCGGATGAGGTCGCGCACGCCGGGCGGCAGCGCGTGGGCCGCCGACGGGCCGTCCACCGCGAGCAGCCGGGCCGTCTCGGTCACGAACAGCGGGTTGCCGCCGCTCCGCTCGGTGACCGTGCGAACCGTGGCCTCGTCGACCTCCGTGCCGGAACGTTCGGCGAGCAGCCTGGCCACCTCGTGTTCGCCGAGGCCGCCCAGGGTGATGTTCTCCACCGCCTGCACGGCGAGCGCCGCCCCGGTGGCCGTCAGGTCGTCGCCGGCCTCGGCCGGCCGGTGCGTCAGCAGGACGAGGACCGGCGTCCGCGCCAGGCGGCCGGCCAGGTGGCGCAGGAGCTGGAGGGTCTCCTCGTCGGCCCGGTGCACGTCCTCCAGCACGATCAGCAGCGGTCCCGGCACGCCCTCCAGATAGTCGCCGGCCGCCCGCGCCAGCCAGAACTGGCCCACGGGCGCGGCGTCGTCGGTCAGCAGGGGCGCCAGCCGGGCCGCGGTCCCGGGTTCGGGCGGGCAGGTCGCCGACAGCTCTCGCAGCACCTCGCTCCACGCCCACGCGGGCGGCACGCCGCCGGTCGTCTCGGGGCAGCGCCCGACCACGGTCTGCCAGCCGCCGGCCGCCAGGCGTCGCACGAGCGCGTCGGCCAGGGTGCTCTTGCCCGAGCCCGCCTCGCCGCCGAGCCAGGCGATGCGGAAACCGGCCCGGGCCCGCTCCGCCGCGGCGGCCAGCCGGGACAGCTCGGCCGTACGGCCGACCATGCGGACGGGCTCCCGGACGGGTTCCTGGGCGGGCGGCGGGGCGGGGACCACGCGCGCAGAGGCCGCCCGGACCACGGGGGTCGCGTCGAGCGACTCGGCCTGCGCGAGGATGTCCGCCTCGAGCGCGCGCAGGGCGGGCCCGGGATCGACGCCGAGCTGGTCGGCGAGCAGGTCGCGCGTCCTGCGCAGGACCGCCAGCGCCTCCCCCTGCCGCCCGGCCCGGTAGTAGGCGAGCGCGAGCAGCCGTACGGCGTTCTCGCGCAGGGAATGGGGCGTGAGGTGACGCTCCAGCTCGGGGACGACCTCGGCGTGGCGGCCGAGTGCGAGCCCGGCCTCGGCGCGATACTCCACCGCGACCGCCCGGAGCTCGTCCAGGTGGACCACCTCGGGGACGGCCCACTCCTCCTCGCCGAATTCCGCGTACGCCCGGCCGGTCCACAGCGCCAGCGCCTCGTCCACGACCTCGAGCGCCCGTGCGTGCCGCCCCTCGTTGAGCAGGCCGGCGGCGGACTCGACCAGCCGGGGGAAGCGCCAGGCGTCCACGTCGCCGGGCTCCAGCGCCAGCCGATAGCCGGGTGGGACGCTGACCAGCACGCGGGCGGCGGCGCGGGGGGCGCGGCCCGGCTCCAGTGCCCGCCGGAGATTGGAGACGTAGACCTGGAGCGCGCCCAGCGCGCGCGGCGGAGGCTGGCCCCTCCACAGGTCGTCGACGAACCGGTCGGTCGACACCACGTGTCCCTGGGCGCAGACCAGCCGGGCCAGCACAGCGCGCTGGAGCGAGGTCCCGAGGTCCGCGGGGCGCCCGTCGACCTCCGCCGCGATTCGCCCCAAAACCCGCACTTTTACCATAACGGGGGCAAGCATAGGGATCAGGTTCGGTAGTGGTAGTAACCGAGCAGGTCATCCAGCACGGACACGTCGTCCATGCGGATGCGCGTCCCGGTGGCGAACGCGTTGATCATCTTGCCGCCTCCGACATACACCCCGACGTGGTGGGTTCTGCCGGGCCTGCCGTAGAAGACCAGGTCGCCGGGTTGCGGCACGCCGACCCGGCGCAGCCGGCCGATGTGATCGTCGGTGTTGCCCGGACCGAGCACGTCGTCGCCGAACGCCAGGTCGTACACCCATCGGGTGAACCCCGAGCAGTCGAAGCCGCGCGTCCGCCTCGCCGGACAGGGCGTGACCGAGCCGCTGTACCCCCGGCAGGTCCCCTTCGACGGCCCCGGCCGCGTCGCGTGTCCCCCGCCCCACGAGTACGGCAGAGCCCCCTGGGCGGCGTACGCGACGGCGACGGCCCTGGGCAGCTCCTCGTTGAGCGGCGCGGATCCCGTGGCGGCCAGCGCGACGATTCCCCCGATCAGAACCAGTCGACGCCTGAGCGCGCGCTTAACCCCCATGGATCGTGACAATAGCCACCCGTCTCTTTCCTGACCATGGAAGCTTTGCCTCACCCGATCGACGCACCGGAGGGGGATTGTTACCCTGAGTACGGCTCAGCTCGTACGGTCACTCGGCGCGTCGATCGAAGCGCTTCGCCGGTCGCCCCGGACCTCCCCGTCCCGCTCCCCCGGTGGTCCCCGGCGCCAAGGAGAGCGAAGGGAACCACCGTGGAGACGTGGACGGCACAACCCCCGGCCCCCACCCGCTGGTGGGTGCTCGGGCTGCGCGGAGAGCTGGATCTCCACGCGGTGCGGCACCTGCGCGAGCCGCTGCTCAGCCAGATCGAGGCCCACGGCCCGTGGCTGGCCATCGACCTCAGCGAGGTGCGGTTCATCGACACCACGGGCGTGGGGCTGCTCGTGCGCCTGGTGCACAACCTGCGCGACAGGAACGGCGACCTCGCCCTCATCGCGCCGGCCGGCCAGGTGCTGCGAATCCTCCGCTGGACGAACCTGACCCGGCTGTTCCGCGTCCTCGACACGGCCGACGCGCTGGACGACTCCGGCTGATCGGGCGGGATCAGTTGGGCAGGACCGTCACCGGAGAGTCGCCGCCTCCCGCCGGACCACCGCCCCCCGTCGGAGGCGTCACGGACACCAGGCCCCGGCAACTGTCGCCGCAGCCGCCGAACCGCTCGGCATCGACCGGCGCGAAGTCCGTCGGCGGCACGCCGCGCAACGCGCTCAGCATGGTGTCCTTCCAGATCGGCCCGGGGACGCTGGCGCCGAACACCGAGCCGTAGTAACGGCCGCCGATCGTGACGCCGTTCAGCTTGTACTTCGACGTGCCACGGGGGTCGCCGAGGCTGACCGCGCCGGCGAGGTCGGGGGTGAACCCGGCGAACCAGGCAGAGGAGGACTCGTCGTTGGTGCCGGTCTTGCCCGCCGCGTCACGCCCGATGCCGCCGACAGCCGCCATCGTGCCCTTGGTCAGGACACCGGACAGCACGTGCGCCGCCGCGTCCGCCACCTCGGGGTCGAGGGCCTGACGGCACTTGGGCGTGAAGTCGGTGGTCTTGCCGGTGCTCTCGGTGATCCGGGCGATCGCCATCGGCGCGCAGTACTTGCCGCGCGCGCCGATCGCGGCGTAGGCGTTGGCGACGGTCACGGGGTCCATCTCGTTGATGCCGAGCGTGAACGTCTCGAACTCACTGAGCGGGTTGCCGTCGGAGCGGTGGATGCCCAGCGACTTGGCCGTCTTGATCACCTCGCAGAGCCCGACCCGCTGCTCCAGCATCATGAAGAACGTGTTGACCGAGTGCCAGGTGCCGGTCTGCAGGGTCAGCCAGCCGGGCGACCCCTCGTCGTTGGTGACCGTGTGGCCCGGGTCGCCGATGGGCTTGCCCGCGCAGTTCTTGAACGTCGCGTAGGCCGGCGCGGTGTAGCCGGCGCCCGCGCTGAACCCGTCGCTGATCTTCATGCCCTGCTTCAGCGCGGTGAGCAGGGTGAACGTCTTGAAGGTCGAGCCGGCCTGGAAGCCGATGCCGCCGCCGTGCGCGGCGTCCGCCACGAGGTTGTAGGACATCTCGTTCTTGCTCTTGCGCGTCCCG
The DNA here is from genome assembly GCF_030268985.1 of Microbispora sp. NBRC 16548. Taxonomy (NCBI): domain Bacteria; kingdom Bacillati; phylum Actinomycetota; class Actinomycetes; order Streptosporangiales; family Streptosporangiaceae; genus Microbispora; species Microbispora sp. NBRC 16548. Next base: position 157,221 of record NZ_BSSF01000013.1, on the reverse strand, counting down.
TACGGACGGCTCGCGGCCATCGCCTTGATCGCCCCGGTGCCGGGCTGGACCAGCGCCTCGGCGGCCACGGGGTTGTCGGACGGGTGGACCCACTTCCTGATCGCCTTGTCGGCGGCGGCCTGCATCGCGGGGTCGATCGTGGTCTTGATGGTCAGGCCGCCGCGGTTGAGGAACGCCAGGCGCTGCTTGGCCGTCTTGCCGAAGTCGGGGTTGCTGAGGATCTCGTTACGCACGTAGACGCAGAAGTACGGATACCTGCTCGACTCGCAGCCGCCGGGCAGCGGGGTCCCCTTGTAGCCGAGCCTGGCCTTCTTCGCATCGGCCGCCTGAGCCTTGGTGATCTTGCCGAGCTCGGCCATCCGGTCGAGCACGACGTTGCGCCGCTTCAGCAGGCGGTCGCGGCTGGTCTTGCCCAGGTTGGGGTCGGTGGCGTTGGGGTCCTGCACGGCTCCCGCCAGCGTCGCCGCCTGCGGCAGCGTCAGCTCGCTCGCGCTGACCCCGAAGAACCGCTTGGCCGCCGCCTCGACGCCGTACGCGCCCGCGCCGAAGTAGGCGATGTTGAGGTACTTCTCCAGGATCTGGTCCTTGGAGTACTTCTTCTCCACGCCCATCGCGTATCGCAGCTCGTTGAGCTTGCGGGCGTAGCTGGCCTCCAGCGCCTTGTTCTTCTCCGCCTCGGTCTGGGCGGCGTTGAGCAGCACCTGCTTGACGTACTGCTGGGTGATCGACGAGCCGCCCTGGGCCACCCCGCCCGACTGCAGGTTCTTCGCCAGGGCGCGGATAGTGCCCTCGATGTCGATCGGGCCGTGCTCGTAGAACCGGTAGTCCTCGATCGAGATGATGGCCGTCTTCATGATGTCCGCGATCTGGTCGAGCGGGACGACCTCGCGGTACTGCTCCCAGAACCGGGCGATCTCGTGGCCCTTCACGTCCTGCACGACCGAAACCTGCGCAAGCGGAGGCTCGGCGAGGTCCCGGGGCTGGAGGCCCACGTCCTCGACGGCCGACACCAGCCCGACGCCCGCGCCTCCCACCGCCGGCAGCGCGATCCCCGCGACCAGCACGCCCGCCGCCGCTCCCATGGCGGCCAGACGGAGCACCTTCCCCGTGGCGTTCACACGATCCTCCCCCAAATGGCTATAGACAAGGTTATGGGGCCGTAAAGCGCGGTCGGCCCCATAACGCGGTATTTACGAGAGCCGGCCGAGGCCGCGCGCGAGCACGGTCGCCGTCTGGGCGATCGCCTTATCGTCGGTGGCGCCGTCGGCCGCCCGGCGGTTGGTGTAGATCGCCATGACGATCGGGGCGGCGTCCTTGGCCGGCCAGACGACGGCGATGTCGTTGGCGGTGCCGTACGTGCCGCCGGTGCCGGTCTTGTCGCCGACGATCCACGTCGTGGGCAGCCCGGCGCGGATGCGCGCGTCCCCGGTCGTGTTGTCGCGCAGCCACCCGATCAGCCGGGATCGGTCCTTCGCGCCGAGCGCGTCGCCGGTCGTGAGCGCCCTCAGGTCGCGGGCGACGGCCGCGGGCGTGGTGGTGTCGCGCTTCTCCTTGGGCGACCAGTCGTTGAGCTCGGTCTCCCAGCGGTCCAGCCGGGACACGGGGTCCTTGAGCGTGCGGAAGTAGCGGGTGAGGCCCTGCGGCCCGCCGATCCGCTTCAGCAGCATGTTCCCCGCGGTGTTGTCGCTGTAGATGATCGCCGCCCGGCACAGCTCGGCGAGGGTCATGCCGTCCTTCACGTGCTTGCCGGTCTCCGGCGAGTTCGGCTTCACCTCGCCGGCCTTCCAGTGGACGACCTTCCGCGTCAGCTCCCGGTCGGTCGTCCGGGCGAGCACCGCGCCCGCGGCCACCGCCTTGAAGGTGGACGCCAGCGCGAACCGCTCGCCCGCCCGATAGCCGATCGTCTTCCCCGTCGCCGTGTCGATCGCGTACGCGCCGATGCGGCCCTTGAACGACGTCTCCAGCGCGCGCAGCGCGGCGGCCACGTCCGTCCGGGGCGCGGCGGCGGCTGTGGCGGTGGCGGTGGTCGCGGGAACGGCGCCGGCCAGAAGGGAGACCGTGATCGTGGCGGCTTTCAGCGTAACCGGCAGTGTCCGTGGCATGGCATGTCCTTGCTCTCGTCCGTCACAGGGGCGTTAGACGCAGGAGCAAAGCAAAGTGTTCAGAACATGTCCAATATTCATATGGACACTCGATCGATATGAGTTCTCGTATCGACCCAGCTCATAACGGCGGGGCGAACCGGCGACCGGCCGTGACGAGATCGTCGACGGCCCGCACGGCGGCGGTCAGCCGCTCCTCGGGCGGCCCGGAGACGACGACGTGCGGGAGCCCGCGATCGGCCAGCTCCGCGCGCAGGCGGCGGTCCATGCCGTGCCGCACGTGCTCGCCGTCGCGCCAGCCGTCCTGCTCGAACGGCACGCCGTCCACGGACGTGTGGATCCACAGGTCGTGCCGGGCCCGTTCGTGGACCCGCAGGACCTCGGGACTCACCGTGCCGAGATAGCGCTCGTGCCACAGCGCGGTGGCCAGCGCGTCGGTGTCGCAGAACAGCACCGGCGACCCCGTCCGCGCCGCCGCCTCCTCCCAGTCGAGCTGCCGGTGGGCGATCAGCGTGAACTCCTCCGGCTCCCACTCCAGGTCGTCCAGCCACGGTTCCTGCGCCCCCGCGGCCTTGGCCGCCCGGCGGGCCGCCGCGAGCTTCTCCTCGCAATACGTCCTGCCGTACTCGGGCACCCACCGGGTCGCCGCCCAGACTCCGCCGCGTGCGGCGTAGTACGCGGCCAGCGCGCGGGCGAGTGTGGTGGTGCCGGTGGACTCGGCCCCGACGACGACCACCCGCCAGGCGAGGTGGGCGCGCACGGCCGGGCTCAGCCAGGGCCACGCGGCCACCGGATCGTCGCGGACCATCGTCCCGCTGACCGGATAGCGGATCCTGTCCGGATCGACCGCCACGTGCGCGCCGCCGAACCTGCGGGCCAGCTCGGGCCCGTACGCCTCGGAGGAGAAGACGGCGTCGACGTCCGGCGCGAGGCCGCCGTGGGCCAGCGCCAGCGCGTGCCGGAAGACCTCGACGTGCGCGGCCCAGATCTCCGGGTCGTCGTAGTCGATCTCGATGTCGTCCACCACGGGCGCCACCACCACGTGGGGCTGCGGGTGCGCCTCGCGCAGCCACGCCGCGCGGAGGGCGAGCGGGACGCTCTCCACGCTGCTGGCCGCGACGACCACCGTGACCAGCGTGCACTGCTCGGCGGCGGTGTCGACGAGGTGGTGGTGGCCGGCGTGTGGAGGGTAGAACTTGCCGATCACCAGCCCGTGCGCGTATCGGGCGCTCATCGCGTCACCGCCGCGTCACCGTCAGGGGCGGGAGCGGGCCGGGCGGCGGAGTCGCGCCGCCAGGCGAGCAGTCCGGCCACGCACAGCGCGAGGAACAGCACGTAGAGCACGCTGGTGAGGTAGAGGTCCTTGTACGCGTAAAGGGGGATGTAGACCAGGTCGACCGTGATCCACAGCCACCACGACTCCACCCGCTTGCGGCACTGGCCGTAGGTCGCCATGAGCGACAGCGCGGTCGTCAGGGCGTCCCAGAACGGGACGGCCGAGTTGGTCCAGGTCGCCAGTGCGGCGGTGAGCAGCGCGGTCACCGCGGCGCCCGCGAGCACGAGCCATCCCCACTCCGCGCGGCCGGTCCTGGTGACCGTGAGCGTGGTCCGCCCGGCCCCGCCGTACAGCCACTGCCACCAGCCGTACAGGCCGAGGAGCACGTAGACGATCTGCAGGGCCGCGTCGGCGTACAGGCCCACGGCCAGGAAGACGAGACCGAGCAGGACGACGTTCGCGACGCCGATCGGCCAGTTCCAGACGTGCTGGCGGACCACCAGCCAGACGGTGAGCGCCCCTGTCGCGAACCCGAGCAACTCGGCCCAGCTCGTCGACACGCCGCCCAGGGTGATGGCGGGCTCCAGGAGGGGCCCCAGCAGATCGGTCAGCGCCACCACGACCTCCTTAATCGTCAGGGTGACGATAACAAGGGATCGCAATCAGGGATAGAGAGGCGGCCCCCGTGCCGGTAAAACGGGGGCCGCCTCGGTCATCGGGAGGTCACCTGACGTGGTGACTCTCCGGCGGGCCGAGGTAACTCGGGATCACGCCGCCGGTGTCCACGACGAACCGCTGTACGACCACGGTCGGGTCGACCATCCAGAACTTCAGCGTGTGCACGCCCGGTCCGCTGATCGTGTGGGTCGTCGTGGTCACGTTCGCGTTGTCGGAGGTGTTGCGCGCCCACTGCGCGTTCATCGTGGTGTCGTCGGCTCCGGTGGCCTTGGTGACGTTCACCACCTGCGGCGCGCCGTCGTCGATCGAGACGGCGTAGCGCAGGCCCTCGGCCGGCAGCACGTTGTTGCGCGGGGACAGATACGCCGAGACCTTCACCGGCCCGCCGCTCGTCAACGTCCCCGTCAACGTCATCGTGTATTCCAGGCGCGCGCCGTCGCCACCGGGAGCGCGGCTCGCGGCGGTGACGGGCCACGGGATGACTCCGTCACCGGTGCGGCCGATGCCGGGGACGACCTTCCATCCGGCCCCGGCGGCGTCCACGGCGCGGGTGTAGTGGGCGGCCTCGATCGCGACGTACCCGCCGGCCTCGACGAAGCCCTTCACCCGCAGGCCGGGCTTCCGCTCGGGCTTCTGTATCAGGGCCTTGACCACCACCCGCGCGCCCGACGGGCCCGTCACCGTGATCGGCACCTCGGACGTGCCCTGCGGCGCGCGGGACCAGTCGACGCGTACGTCTGCCCGCACCTGGTCGGTCACCCTCCCGGCGGCGGGCGTGACGCTCACCCACGGCGCGGACGGCGTGATCGAGTAGTCGAAGGGCGCGGCGCCCCGGTTGAACACCTCGATGTACTGCCCCGGCGCGGTCTGATAGGGGCTGAACGCCGGCAGCACGGCCGGTGACGTCTCCGCGGGCCACCACGCGTCCGAGCCGTCGATCGCGACGCCCATGTCGGCCGCCTGGGGCACCTCGATCCTCTTGAGGTGCGGGTAGAGGGCGTCGGGCAGCGCCACGTCGTTCAGCTCGGGCTGCTGCCAGGGTGCGTTCGGGCCATACCGCTCGACGTCCCCGTAGCCGATCTTGGGCTGGGTCTGGAAGCCGTTCCACTTCCCGCCCGCGAGCGTCTCGTTGTAGTACGCCGACATGGCCCGGTCCTCGTCGAACCCGGCCTGCGCGAGGTCGGCCATCCGGTTGGTCGCCGCCCTCCCCTGCCGGGCGTACAGCAGGTTGGTGAACTGCGCCCTGCGCAGCTCGTACAGGTTGGCGCTCGCCTTCACCTCGTAGTAGACGAGCTGGTAGAAGGCGTCGTCATAGCCCGCGGGCAGGGCCTCGCGGATCTTTTCGGCCTTCGCCGCGAGCCGCTGCCACTCCGCCGTGACCCGGTCCATCTCCTGGTAGGCCGTGAGGCTGAACGGCGTCGCCCGGTCGTCGTCGACGACGGCGGAGGAGTCGGTGGCGAGGTCCTTGGCCGGATCGACGGTGATCTTCCGGTTGAGCAGCTCCGGCTTGCGCCGCGACTGCAGCCGGCCGTACTCGTCGAGGACCTCGGCGATGTCACCGGCCGGTTCCGGGCCGAAGTTCTGCGCGGCGTACGCGCGCCGCCACTCGCCGAGCCGCTCCGGCGGCCAACGGCCGGGATCCCAGGCGTAGTCGAGGAAGAACTGGAGCGGAAGCTCCTGGCTCTTCATGTCGCCGGCGTTCACCACCCACAGCCGGTCCACACCGTAGGTGTAGGCGAGGTTGAGCTGCTCCCAGGTGTTGGCCAGGTTGGTCGTGTCGACCCACTTGTAGTTACGCCCGGCGCCGACGTAGTCGAAGTGGTAGTAGATGCCGTAGCCGCCGGACCGCTCCGGCAGCGACCGGTCGGGCAGCTTGCGCATGTTGCCCCAGTTGTCGTCGCAGAAGACGACCGTCACGTCGTCCGGCGGGCGCAGGCCCTGGTCCCAGTAGCGCTGGACCTCCTTGTAGAGGGTCTGGACCTGCGGGATCGTCGTGATGTCCGCCCCGCTCTCCTTCGCGAGGATCTCCCGCTGCGCGGCCAGGATGCTCTTCATGAGGTCGATGCCGTCGCCGTCGGGCAGGCCGACGTCGCCGTTGCCGCGCATGCCGAGCGTGACCACGCCCTCGAAGCCCTGCTCCTTCATCCGGCGGATGCCGTCGGCCCAGTACTTCTCGATCGCCTCGCCGTTGCGGCGGAAGCTCCACTCGCCGGTCCCGCCGTACGGGTCGTGGCCGGGGGTGACGATGTTCCCCTGGCTGTCGCGTACGGCGGCCACGGCGTGCCGGTTCCACTCCTCGATGCCGCGCATCATCGGCGCCTCGTGCGAGGTGCCCATGACCACGCCGTACTGACTGGCCGTCTTGTGGTTGTCCGGGTCGTCCTCGGCGAACGCCCGGCCCCACACCGCCGGCCACAGATAGTTGGCCTTGAGGCGGAGCATGACCTCGAAGACCCTGGCGTAGAACCTGCTGGTGAAGCCGCCCTCGTAGCCGGGAGCGAGGCCAGGGCCGAAGAACTCGGGCGCCCACGTGCCGAGCGCCGGGTTCTCGTCGTTGACGAAGAAGCCGCGGTATCTGACCTTCGGCGTGCCCTGGCTGTGCCGCCCCGGCAGGACGTACAGCGCGTCGCGGTGGCGGGCCGGGACGTCGTCCCACCAGTACCAGGGCGAGACGCCGATCTCCCTCGACACGTCGTAGACGCCGTAGATCGTGCCCCGCTGGTCGCTGCCCGCGATGACGAACGCGCGGCGCACGCCCGGCAGCGGGTTCCGCACGACCTGCTCCAGGGACGTCTCCCACTTGCCCGCGATGCCGCGTACGTCGAGCTTGCCCGCCTCGATCAGACCGTCGATGAGCGGGCTCTTCCCGATCGTGCCGACCAGCACCACCTCGCCGGTCTTCGGCACGGTGTCGGTGGAGACCGCGGGCTGTACTCCGGTGACCCGTTCCACGTCGGCCTGCAGGTCGCCCACGACCCGGGTGACGCCGGGGAAGTCGCTCGCGCTGACGACGATCGGGGCCGCCCTGCCCCGCGCGACGAGAGGGAACCGGCCGGCGCCCGGCGTGAAGGCGATGTAGGAGCCGGCCCGTACGTCGTCATGGTGAGGTGCCGGCGCGGACGGGTTCGCGGTGGCGGGACCGGCGACGACGGTGGTCGGGGTCACGGCCGCCGGCGAGGGGGACACGCCCGGGAGTTGTGGCCCGGCGAACCTGCTCATCACCGATTCGAAACTTTCTATTCGGCTTCGAAATTTTCGAGTAAAGGGATGTTAGCTTTCACCACAGAAGCGGTCAACGGTTATCTCGTGCGAAGCGATTGAATGGCGTATCCGACGGCGGCGCCCACCGCGTACCAGAACAGGTCGGGGGCGTTGAACGTCGTGCCGAGCACCAGGCGTGCCAGCGTGCTGTGCGCAGACAGCGCGGCCGGCACTCCGGTGAGCTGGGCGAACTCGACCAGCCAGCTCACCCCGAGCGCCACGGCCGCCACCGCCAACGGCCGGGCGCGCGGCGCGGCCACGACGACCAGCGCGTACACGAGGAGGGTGTAGAGGAGGTCGCCCGCATACTTGGCGACCGCGCCCGGCAGCAGCGCCCGGACCGCCAGACCGGCGGCCACGACCACCACGGCGGCGGCCAGCGCGGCGAGTCGGCGATGCGGCATCCGGGCACCCTATCGGGAATCCGGCATTTTCGATCGTCAGGGGATTCGGTGGTAGCGCACCCAGATGTCGCCGCCGATGTGCCCGGACAACCGCAGCACGGCGCCGTCCGGGTCGGGCGGCACGGGAGAGGTGTTGTGGACGCGGCCGAGCCGTTCGGTCGGCTCGTCGAGGGTGATGCGGCCCTCGCCGACGGCGGCGCGCAGCGTCTCGGCGACACGGTCCCTGTCCCGGTCTCCGGCGCGTGATTCCGCGTTTTTGGCCCTCGCCAGGCACGCATATCCGTAATCACAATCCTCGCCTGACCGAAATATTCGGTGCGTCACGTTAGTTTGGGTGCATGCGCAGATCGCGCGTCGCCGTTCATGCGGCTGTCGTCCTCGCGCTCGTTTCGGGTGCGGGCGGGGACGGCCTGCGGCAGGTCCTGGACAACGCCGTACGGCAGGGCTCTCCGGGCGCGCTCGCGCAGTCCCGCGACGACGGCGTGGTGCGGAACCTGTCCAGCGGTGTCGCGGACGTCGTGGCGCACCGGCCGCCCAGCGCGGACATGCGGTTCAGGATCGCCAGCATCACCAAGACCTTCGTGGCCACCGCGATCCTGCGGCTCGTCGCGGAGGGCCGCCTCCGGCTCGACACTCCCCTCTCGGAGGTCCTCCCCGGCGTGGTGCGGAACGCCGGCGCGATCACGATGCGCATGCTGCTCGCCCACACCAGCGGTCTCTACGACTACACGGAGGATCCCCAGGTCGAGCGGCTCGCGGAGAAGGACCCCGCCCACTGCTTCACACCACGGGAGTTCGCCGACGCGGCCGGACGCCACCCGCCGGCGTTCCGGCCGGGCGCTTCCTGGAAGTATTCCAACACCAACTACAGCCTGCTCGTCCTGGTGATGGAGAAGATCACCGGCCGGCCGTACGCCCAGGTGATCACCGAGAGCGTGCTGCGCCCGCTCGGCCTGAAGGACACGTACTTCCCCGGGTGTTCGCCCTGGGTGCGCGGGCCGCACCTGCACGGGTACGTCAAGCCCGACCCCGCCCGGCCCGACCTCAAGGACGTCACCGTCTTCAACCCGACCACCTCCGCGGGCGACGGCGACATGATCTCCACGGTGGGCGACCTCAACCGCTTCGTCTCGGCCCTGCTGGCCGGGCGGCTGCTGCCGCGCGGACTGCTGGACACGATGCTGACGCCGACACCCGGCTCCTTCCCCCAGAGCGACACCTTCCGGTACGGCCTGGGCACGGTGATCGCCACCACGCCCTGCGGCGTCACCGTGTACGGCGGCGCCGGGACCATGGACGGCTCGCTGACCTGGGTGGCCGGCACCCGCGGCGGGCGGCACACCATGGCGTTGGCCCTCAACGGCTCGTGGGTCGACCAGACCGCCGTCACCACCCGGGCGATCACCGCCGAGTTCTGCCCCCGATGACCACGACGCTCGTGAACTTCTATGCTGACCGGCCATGGACGGCATCGCGGCCACGCTCGGCACCGCCTGCGCGGTCTTCGCGGGCACCAACGTCGACGACGTCGTCATCCTGACCGTGCTGTTCCTGTCGGCGCGCGCGAAGGGCCGGCCGCGCCCCTGGCAGATCGTCACCGGCCCCCGCTCGTCTTCGTCGGGATCGGCACGCTGATCGTGCTCGAATCCGGGGTCGTCGGCCGTCTGATCGCCCTCCTCTGAACTCTGCACCTTGAGGGGGACGGCGTTGACAGCTTAAGACGACCGGTCATATTGTTCCCTCGGTCGCTCGCCCCAGAGCGCGGGAAGCACGAAAAGGAAGAAGGCCGACCATGGCCAGCACGACGCCGGTCCCCACTCGGCTCCCCCTCAACACCCTCGGCATCGGCTTCGGACTCTCCGGACTCGCGGGCACCTGGACGGCGGCCGTCCCCGCGCTCGCCGCTCCGCCCGCGGTCGGCGAGGCCCTCTGGGTGGCGGCGGCGGCACTGTGGGCCGGCACCCTGGCCCGATATGGCGCGAGGGTCACCCGCCTCGGTGACATCGCCGAGGACCTGCGGCATCCGGTCCTCGGGCCGTTCGCCGCGCTCGCCCCCACCACCGGCTCGCTCCTCGCGGCCCACCTCGCGACGTACCTCCCGGGCGTCGGGGCCGCGCTCGTCTGGACGATGCTCGCGATCGCGGCGGCGTTCGGCGCGTGGTTCGTCGCCTCGATGCTCACCACGCCGCGCCGGCCCGCGACGCTGCACGGCGGGTATCTCCTCCCGACCGTCGCGGCCTCGCTCATCGCCGCGCAGTCACTCGCGACCATCGGCCACCGGGGGGCGGCCACCGCGCTGTTCTCCGCGGGCATCCTCTTCTGGCTGCTGATCGGCGCCGTCCTCCTCGTGCGGTTCGCCACCGGCCCCGAGCTGCCCGGGCCACTCATGCCGACGCTCGCGATCTTCTCGGCACCGCCCGCCGTCGCAGGCAACGCCTGGTGGGCGATCGCGGGCCCGCAGCAGAACACCGCGCACGAGGTGTTGCTCGGCACCCTCGCCGCCCTGCTCCTGCCCCACCTCTTCCTGCTCCGCAGGTACGCGCACATCCCGTTCGTGATCGGCTTCTGGGCCTTCACCTTCACCACGGCGGCGAGCGCGACCTACGGCGTGCGCCTGCTGACGCTCACCCCGTCGGCACCGCACACGACGCTCGGCTGGCTCGTGACGGCGTCGGCGACGGTGATCATCGGCGGCATCGCGGTCCGCTCGCTCGCCCTGCTCCGCCTGCCGCGCCGCCGCCACGTGGAACAGGTCCAGCCCGCCTGATTTTTGACACCTCCAAGACGAACGGTCATATTGAAGCCATGCCTCAGGTAAGCGTGAAGAACAAGCTGGTCGAGAGCGCCGAGGACGTGTTCCGCCGACAGGGGTTCAACGGCGCGAGCGTGCAGGACATCACCAGCGCCGCGGGCGTCCCCAAGGGGTCGTTCTACAACCACTTCGAAAGCAAGCAGGCGCTCGCCGTCGAGATCGTGCGGCGCTACGCACGCGGCACGAACTTCGCCGTGCTCAGCGGCGACGGGCCCGCCCTGGAGCGGCTGCGCGGCCACTTCGTCGCCATGGTCGACCGCACCCGCGACACCGGCGTGGAGTTCGGCTGCCTCCTCGGCACCTTCGCCAGCGAGAGCAGCAGCGCCGGAGACCAGGTGCGTACGGCGGTCCGCGAGATCCTCGAGGACTGGACCGAGGACGTGGCCCGCACGGTGCGTGAGGGCCAGGAGGCCGGCGAGATCACCTCGGCCCGTCCGGCGAGGACGCTGGCGGCCTTCCTGATCGACTCGTTCGAGGGCGCAACCCTGCGCGCCAAGACCATCGGCGATCAGTCCGTCGTCGCGGAGCAGCTCGAGATCGCCCTCGACGCGTTGCGCGCCTGACCTTACCGGGAGCCCGGCCGGCGCCTGCGGGCAACTTTCACGATCTTAAGATGACCAGTCACCTTCAAAAGGAGCCCATGATGACCGCCCTGCTGACGACCGTGCTGGAGGCTCACGGCGGCCCGGCCCGATGGCGGGAGGCCCGGCGCATCTCGGCCCGGCAGTTCTCCGACGGCGCCCTGTGGCCGTTGAAGGGACACCCCGGCGCCGTCGACGACGTCACGGTGACCGTCGACCTGCACCGCCAGTTCACCAGCCACACGCCCTTCCTGGGCAAGGACCGGCGCACCGCGTTCACCCCGGACCGCGTCGCGATCGAGACGACCGAGGGCGAGGTGGTCGAGGAACTGCGGAACCCGCGCGCGTCCTTCGCCGGACACGAGCTGACGACGCCCTGGAACGCGCTACAACTCGCCTACTTCACCGGCTACGCCATGTGGACCTACCTGACCGAGCCGATCTCCCTGACGTTCCCGGGCGTACGGACCGAGGAGATCAGCCGTCACGTAAGCGGAAAAATCACTCCATGGAACGATCTAGCCGGAAAAACGATCGCTAGTTAAACTCCGAGTCAGCTTCGGCCACCCGTCTCGGGTGGCCGTTCGCTCGTCGCCCAACGGGGAGGGCCCTGCCCTCCCATGCCCGTGGGCGGCGCGGCTCCTCCACGCCCTGGACGGCGAGGCCTGACAGGTCTCCATGGAGGTGCCGTGTCGAAGAAGCCCCCACCTGCCTACGTACGGACCACAGCGATCGTCGCCGGCCTCGGCCTCGTGACAGCGATGATCCCGGCGGCCTCCGCCGCCGCGGACCCCACCCCCACCCCGTCGAGGTCGTGGAGCGCCACGGCCGTGACGGGCGCCGAGCGCGTCCAGGGCGCCAAGTCGGCCAGCGGCCGGCTCGCCAAGAGCGACGCGGCGCTGCTCGCCTCGAAGTCGCCGGAGCGGACGAGCGTCGTCGTAAAGCTCGACTACGACGCGCTCGCGGCCTACAAGGGCGGCCTGCCGGGACTCCCCGGCACCAGCCCGTCGGTCACCGGCAAGTCGCTCAACCTGAAGAGCGGCGACGCGGCGAAGTACCAGAAGCACATCGAGGGCATCGAGAACACCTTCCTCAGCGAGCTGGGCAAGAAGATCCCCGGCGTCAAGGTGGGGCAGAAGCTCCGCACGGTCTACGGCGGCGTCGCCCTGACACTGCCCGCCAACAAGGCCGCCGACCTGCTGAGGCTGCCCGGCGTGGCGGCCGTGCAGGAGGACAGGCGGGAGCAGCCCCTCACCGACTCCAGTCCCGAGTTCATCGGCGCGACCACCGTCTACAACCAGCTCGGCGGCGCGAAGTCGTCGGGCAAGGGCGTCATCGTCGGCATCCTGGACACCGGCGCGTGGCCGGAGCACCCGTCGTTCGCCGACCCGGGAACGCTCCCGGCTCCCCCGCCGAAGGCGGACGGCACCCCGCGTACGTGCGACTTCGGCGACAACCCGCTGACGCCGGCGGCCGACCCCTACCAGTGCAACCACAAGCTGATCTCCGGCCAGCCGTTCCTGGAGACCTACAACGCCGTAGTGGGCGGAGAGGTCTACGGGGACAGCGCCCGTGACTCCAACGGCCACGGGACGCACACCGCCACCACGTCGGCGGGCGGGCCGGTCGACCACGCCAACCCGCTCGGCATCGACCGCGGCGCGATCCACGGCATCGCGCCCGCGGCCCACGTCGCGGTCTACAAGGTCTGCGGCGCGGAGGGCTGTTACCAGTCCGACTCGGCGGCCGCGGTCGCGCAGGCCATCGCCGACGGCGTCAAGGTGATCAACTTCTCGGTCGGCGGCGGCGCCGACCCCTACAGCGACCCGGTCGAGCTCGCGTTCCTCGACGCGTACGCGGCGGGCGTGTTCGTGTCGGCCTCGGCGGGCAACTCGGGACCGGGCGCCGGGACGACCGACCACCGCGGCCCGTGGGTCACCACGGTGGCGGCCTCGACGCAGAGCCGCACCTACCAGTCGACGATCACGCTGACCGGCGGGCCGTCGATCAAGGGCGCGTCGATCACGCAGGGCGTCTCGTCACCGCTGCCCGTGGTGCTCGCGTCGGCCCCGCCGTACAACGACCCGCTGTGCGTCAACCCGGCGCCCCCGGGGCTGTTCGCCGGAAAGATCGTCGCCTGTGAGCGCGGCCCCAACCGGGTGGTCAAGGGATTCGCGGTCAAGCAGGGCGGCGCCGCGGGGATGATCCTCTACAACTCCACGCCGCTCGACGTCATGACCGACAACCACTGGCTGCCGACGGTCCACATCGACAAGCCGGAGACCGACGTGCTGCTCGCCTGGCTGAGCGCGCACCCGGGCGGCACGGCGAGCTTCACCCAGGGCGAGAAGACCACCTGGCAGGGCGACGCGATGACGACGTTCTCCTCGCGCGGCCCGGGCGGCGACTTCCTCAAGCCGGACGTCACCGCGCCCGGCCTGCACATCCTGGCGGGCAACACCCCGACCCCCGAGTCACCGCTGGAAGGCCCCCCGGGCAACCTCTACCAGGTGATCGCCGGCACCTCGATGTCGTCGCCGCACGTCGCGGGCGCGGGCGCGCTCGTGTTCGCGCTGCACCCCGACTGGACGCCGGGCCAGGTCAAGTCGGCCCTGGAGACCACCGCGACGACGAAGGTCACCAAGCAGGACCGGACCACCCCGGCCGACCCATTCGACTACGGCGGCGGCCGTATCGACCTGACCAAGGCGGGCGACCCCGGACTGACCCTCGACGAGACCGCGGCGAACTACGCCGCCTCGGCGGCCGACCCGATGAACCGGATCGACCTCAACCTGCCGTCGGTCAACGCGCCCGTCATGCCGGGTGTGATCAGCGCCAAGCGCACGCTCGTCAACACGACAGGAAAGACGCTGGTCTACTCCGCGACGGGCACCACCGTCAGCGGGGCGAACATCACGGTGCTGCCGCCCCTGTTCACCGTGAAGCCGGGCAGGAGCCAGAAGATCACCGTGGTGATCACCGCGCCTGACCTGCCCGACGGGCAGTACTTCGGCCAGGTGACCCTCAGGCAGGTCGGCGGCAAGCGGGAGCAGCACCTCCCGGTGGCCTTCCACCGGCAGGAGGGCGCCGTGCCGATCGACCAGACCTGCGCCCCGAGCACCATCGCCAAGAACGCGGGCGAGTCCACCTGCACGGTCACGGTCCAGAACAACACCCTGGAGGACACCGACGTCACCGCGCTCAGCACGCTGGACGCGAAGCTGCGGCTCACCGGCGCGACGGGCGCGACCACGATCGGCAGCCAGGTCGTGACGGCCAGGGGCACGCTGGCGGGCAGGCAGCCGGACAAGCCGAGCATCGCGCCCGGTGAGACCCCGGCGGGCTACCTGCCGCTCTCGGCCTTCGGCATCGCCCCCACCCCCATCGGCGACGAGGAGGCGCTGAACTTCAACGTCCCGGCCTTCACCTACGCCGGCCGTACGTACAACAGGATCGGCGTCGTCTCCGACGGCTACACGGTCGCCGGCGGCACGAACGGCTCGGCGGACATCCAGCTCGCACCGCAGACGCTCCCCGACACGACGCCGCCGAACGGCGTGCTCGCGTCGTACTGGACCGACCTGAACGGCGCGGGCGCCCCCGGCGTCTACGTCGCCAGCCTGACCGACGGGGTGAACAGGTGGCTCGTCGTCGAGTGGCAGGTCTACCTGTACGGCACGAACAGCCTCAAGGTCTTCCAGCAGTGGATCGGGCTCAACGGCACCGAGGACATCTCGTACGCCTACGACCCGGGCAACCTGCCCGGTGACCCGGGGGCGGTCTACGGCCTGACCGTCGGCGCCGAGAACGCGGACGGCACCGCAGGCAGCCAGATCAGCGGCCCGCCGACGCAGGACTACCGGATCACCAGCACGCCGGGCGCCCCCGGCGGCACGCTCACCTACTCCTTCACGGTCAAGGGCTTGTCGTCGGGCACCGGCACCGTCACGACCGGCACCTCCACTCCCCAGGTGAAGGGCATCACGGTCGAGGTCGACAAGATCACCGTTCAGTAGGGTTTCCGGGAGGCTTTCAAGGCCCGGCGGACGCGCGTGTCCGCCGGGCCCTCGTCGCAGGGATCAGTCGCAGGGTTCACTCGGCGATGGCGATCTGGGCGCGTACGGTGGGGCTGAGCCCGGACAGAAGGCGCTCTGCGCGACCGTCCGTGGTCGCCCGGAGCAGGGCCGCGGTGACCGGCGGCGGCACGTACTCCAGCACCTGCCGGGCCCGCCGGGTCGTCATCGCCTCGACCAGCCGGACCGCGGCGGGGGTGACGCCGAGCGCGTTGAGGATGTCCGCGGCGACCCGGTCGGGGACGTCCGCCAGGATGCTCGCGCCCCGGCTCGCGGGCAGCTGCCGCAGCAGCGCGGCCGCTCCCCCCGCGGTCATGTGACCGACCACCCGCCCGGCTTGATCGGACGGCAGCAGGGCCAGCACACCGGCCGCCCGGGACGGATCGCCGGCCATGGCGTCCAACGCCCGCCCGGCGGCACCGGGCGCCATCGCGGCGAGCGCCGCGGCCGCACCGCGTAAGGAAGTGTGCGGCGACGGCGGCCGGGGGGGTTGCTGCTGGGGTCGCGGCCTCTCGACCGGCGGCTTGGACCGCGGCTTCTGGACCGGCGGCTCCAGCCGCGGCGGGGCGGCGATCACCGCCAACCGGCGGTCGAGTTCGGCCGCCCCCATCCGGAGCGCGGGGTCCTTCCTTAGCAACCCCGCGATCACGTCGTACAGCGGCCCGCGGCGGCGAGGCGGCGGAAGGTCTGCGTTGCAGACGGCGTGCACGGTCGCGTAGGCGTTGTCCCGCCGGAAGGGCGAGTAGCCTTCCAGCGCGCAGAAGAACGTGACGCCGAGCGACCACAGGTCGGCGGCGGGTCCCACCGCACGCGCGTCGATCCGCTCCGGCGCCATGAACTCCGTGGTGCCGAGCATGATGCTGTGCGACGTGAGCCCGCTCTCGCCGACGATCTGCGCGATGCCGAAGTCGACGAGCACCACCTTTCCGCCGCGGCCCACCACGATGTTGGCCGGCTTGACGTCACGGTGCAGCACATGCGCGGCGTGTGCGGCCGTCAGCCCGGCCAGGACGTCGCGGCCCAAGGCGGCGATCTCGCGCTCGGACAGCGTCCGCCGCCGGATCAGGTCGTCCAGGGAGCCGCCCTCGACGTAGACCATGACGATCCACGGCGAGCCGCCCTCCTCGAAGACGTCGTAGATCTCGGCGATCGCGGGGTGTCTGATCCGGGCCAGCGACCGGGCCTCGCGCAGGGCCCTCGCCCGCTGGATCTCGAGCCCCTCGCCGTACGGCGTGAGCAGGACCTCCTTGAGCGCGACGAGCCGGCCCAGCATCCTGTCCATCGCGAGCCAGACCGTGCCCATGCCGCCGCGGCCGAGCTGGGACCTCAGCTCGTAACGATCCCTGATCACCCGCCCCGGGCGCGCCATCGGAGCGTCAGTCGTCATCGGGCAGCAGCTCGACACCGCCGGGGCGCTCGGCGCCGGTCCGAGGAACCCGCATGGTCCTGTCGTCCGGCATCCGCCTCAGTTCCTGGTCCTCCATCGAGTCGTACACGCCGGTCTCGCCGACGGTCTCGGCGCGGGTGCCGGTGGGTCCCCGGTACGCCGCGCCGTCCTCGGGGACGGTGACGACCGGTTGGGGTCCGGTTTCGCCCGTACGGGACCAGATGCGCCAGACATCCTGCGAGCGACCCGGGGGCGAGGCAGGTGTCCCGGGGTCGCCCGTGCCCTGCGAGGTGAAGGTCCCCCGCGCGTCCCGGAACTCGTGCTTCTCGGCCAGCGCGAGAACCTTCTCGTAGTTGCCCGGCCGCTGCATCAGCTTGATCGTGACCGGCAGGCACTCGATGAGGAGGAACAGCAGGAACAGCAGCAGGCGGGTGACGCCGAGGCTGCTGTCCTTGCCGGTCACCTCGTTGAGCGCCTGGATGCGGATGAGCAGGCCGTTGGTCGCCATGTTCTCCGCGTCGAAGGACGCCTGGAGGTCCGCCTGCCGCTTGATCCCGGCGTCGAGCTGCGCCTTCGCCTTGGGCAGGGCGTCCTGCGCGCTCGCGAGGCGGGCCTGCTTGGCCTCCTCGCTGCCGGCGTTCAGCTCCCGCTTCCGGTCCTCGATCTGCCGGTTGATCAGGTCGATCCGCCGCTTGTCCTTCTCGTACGCGCGCCGGCTGTCCTGGGCGAGAGGGCCGTCGCCCTTCTTCGGACACGACGGTCCTCCGTACAGCTGGCACTGCCACTCGTTGTAGTGCTTGTCGGCCAGCTTCTGCTGCTTGGCGCGCTCGGCGGTCAGCGCCTTGACGTTCGGGTCCTGCCCGGTGTCGATGGGCACGTCACCACCGGAGGAGATGACTTTCTCCAGGTCCGCCACCTCTTTGCGGAGCTGGCCGACGTCCTTGCCGACGTTGCCCTGCTGCTGCCGCGCGGCGAAGGTGTCCGCACGCTGCTGCTTGATCTGGACGATTTGGGCATCGATTTCAGATCGGAAGATCTGGAGCACTAATGGCGTGGAGATGACGAATCCGAGCAGGAGCGCCATGAGAACGCGCGGAACGGCCAGCGGCCAGCGACGGGGGGCGTCCGCCTTCATCGTGCTGACCAGCCAGCGGTCGAGGCTCAGGATCATCAGGCCCCATACCAGCGCGGCGAGGACGGCCAGGACGACGTTGACGCCCAGGGCGCTGTTGAGAGCGAACGTCATCGAGACGACCGCGAGGACGGCCGTCGTGAGCACGGCTCCGCCGATGCCCTCGAACTTCCCATACTCGCTCGGACACCGTTCGAGCACCTCAGGCCGCGCTCCGGACAGCGCAATCAGAAACCGCCTCATGTTTCTCCTCGCCTACGCGCACATATTGGAACGTGGCATAACGCTCGAGACTCGGGCTATCGTAGATCCCCGCCGTAAGATTGCGGGAAACTGAGAATGATTCGACGCATCGACACAACAAGAACCCTACCGTTATGACAAGTCGTCTTTTCGTTGTTACCCGCTAGTTCGGATATAGGGGGACGGGAGCGACGAGTAGGACAATCAACGGAGGATCCGTGTCAGAGCCCGACAAGGCTCTGCTTCGCAAGGCCGTCGCCCGAGCCGTTGCGGGGCTCACCGCCACCGGCCGCCTCACAGTCGTGGAGGTCGCCGCCGACGGCATGACCGTCTTCCGAATCCACCGGGACGACAACGGCAGGCCTCGCTGCCACTACTGGTCGTCGTCGTGGGAGGACCTGACCTCCGACTCCGAGCAGGGGTGGGGGCACGAGTCCTCCCGGCAGGCCGTGCTCCGGGCCGCCGACCTGCTCGCCGCCGACGAGGTCGTCCTCGTCTGCTCGTTTCCCGACGGCGCGGAGGCCAACCGGGCGCTCGGCTGGCTGGGCGAGGTGCGGCCCGCCGCCGTTCTCCCCTGTGACGGGCCGGTCATCGCGATCGTCGAGGATGTCCTGGCCTCCGACCCGCTGTCACGGTCGTACGACCTGGTCGTGTTACGTGCCGACCACGCGAGCGGGCGGCTGCGGCTGGGAAGCAAGCAGTTGTTCCCGATCGGCACCCTTCCCGGGACCCGGGCCGAGGTGCCCGTGCGGTGCGAGCCCGGCGACGAGTACGGCACCGCGTTCGCCGTGGTCACCTGGCAGGGCCGGGAGCCCAGGCTGCTGTCGGTGCACAGCGCCAGGCTCACCCCCGGCCGTTACCTGCTGACGGCCGAGCTGGTGCGACCGGGGAAGGTGCGATTCACCGGCGTGCCCGAGCTGGCCCGGGACCCGCGCGGCTGGAGCGACCTCGTGGCGGCGGCGCCGTCGCAGCTGCCGCCCCAGGCCGGGCCCGCGCACCTGATCTGCGCGGTGGAGGTGTGCGGGCCCGACGCGAAGGTGGAGGAGCGCCTGAGCCGGGTACGCCAGATGGTCAGTCATCTGTCCGCCGAGCTCGCGGGCCTCCTGCGGGTCTCCCTCGTGGCGTACGGCGCGCACTCCTACGACCACCGGTCGGCCGGAGAGCATCCGGTGGAGGTCGCCGCGTGGCAGGCCACGCCCGAGCGCGCGCTGGCCGCCCTGGAGTGGCTGGAGGAGCGCGGCACGATCACCGAGGGCTACCCCTACTATCCGCACGCCGCCCAGGTGGAGGACATGCTGGACGCCGTGGCCCGGCGGCTCACGACGTCGGAGCAGGTGCGCACGGTCCTGCTCACGGTCGGCGACCGCCCGCCGCACCCGGCGCGTACGAACCGGTCGCTGATCCTGCCCTGCCCGCGCCCGCACGACTGGCGGTTACTCCTGGGCCGCGTCCAGAGCCGGCCGGACATCGTGCTCGCCGCGATCTGCGACCGCCAGGACACCTCCGCGCACCCGGCCTGGCGTCAGCTCGGCGCGAACGCGCTCGCGCATCTCGACGCCCTCGACATCCGGGGGCTGGCCGCAGACCTGGGACTGGCCGCGCCCGACGCCCTTCCCATCCCGTTCCCCCTCCTCGACGAGACGGAGTGAGACCAGTCATGCAGTCCGACCCTGCGCAGGGACCACCGGCCCACGACATCGCCATGTGGGGCGCCCCCGGCAGCGGCAAGACCACGCTTCTGGCCGCCCTGAACATCGCGCTGATGCGGCGGAAGGACGACTGGAAGATCATCGGCTCCGACGCCGCCTCGTCCGACTACCTCATCGAGAGAACGAACGCGCTGTCGAACGGAAAGATCTTCCCGGAGGCGAGCCAGAGTCTGGAGCACTACCGCTGGACGCTGGTCGGGCCGGGCGGGCGGCAGGAGCGCCGGTGGCTCCGCAAAGCCCGGCCCACCCCACCGCTGAAGATCGGCATCAGCATGGTCGACGCGCCGGGCGGTCTGTTCGGCGCGGGCCCGGGGAGCGGCTCCGGAGTCGTCGACGACCTGCGCGGGCGCCTGATGGACAACCTGGTGAAGAGCAGGGGCCTGGTCTTCCTCTTCGACCCCATCCGGGAGTTCGAGCTCGGTGACGCCTTCGACCACCTGCACCCGCCGCTCACCCGCCTCGCCGAGAAGATGCTCGAGACCGGAGAGCTGCGGGACGGGATGCTCCCCCATCACGTCGCGGTCTGCATCACCAAGTTCGACGACCCCCGCGTGCTCGAGACCGCGGAGAAGCTGCACCTGCTCGACTCCGCGCCCGACGACGAGTACGGATTCCCCCGGGTGACCAGCGAGGACGCCCGCGACCTGTTCCGGGCGCTGTGCGAGGTGTCCGCCAGCGGCAACGCGGACATGGTCGTCAACGCCCTGGACCAGTTCTTCCACCGCACCCGCGTCGAGTTCTTCGTCACCTCGTCGATCGGCTTCTACGTACGGCCGCACACGAAGACGTTCGACCGGAACGACTACCAGAACCTGCTGCCCGAGGCGGGCAGGGAGCTGCGGATCCGGGGGCAGGTCCATCCCATCAACGTCGTCGAGCCCATGCTGTGGCTCGGTCGGCGCCTCGCCGCCGGCGGTCCACGGTGATCGGTTTCGAGTGGGCGCTGGAAGGCAAGCGACCCGGCAGCTACGACGAATACGGCCTGCTGGAGTGGAGCGACGGGCGGCTCGATCGCGGGGTGTTCGACAAGCTCAGGCACCGCTACACCGCGAGCACCGCCGGCGACCTGCCCCAGGTGACGATCGGCACCGCGAGGATCAGCGAGAACGGACAGATCTCCCACTACCTGGTTCTGGCGATCCGGGAGTGGTCGGGTCACCGCGACTTCGCCAACCGCAAGATCGCCTACACCCGGTGGTTCTACGTGCCGTACGAGCAGCTCGTCGATCAGCCGGTGTCGTACACGGCGCTCTACACCGCCTTCGCCGCGTTGCCGCTGGAGCCGCGGCCTCCGCTGACCGTGGCCGTGCCGCCGTACGACCCGGAGGCGATGGCACCCGGGCCGGACACGCTCTCCGCCGCGGCGCTGCTGCTGAACGGACGGCCCGTGTGCGTGATCGGCGCCGACACCGTCCCCATGATCGATCGGCTGCGATTCGCGGACACCGTCGCGGCGCTGCTGCCGTACGGGACGCGGACCAGGTTCACCGCCGCCACCTGGACCAGCAGCACAAGCGAGCACAGCATCAAGCTGTCGTTCGCGCGGTACGCCCCCGAGGGGGCGCAGACGGTGGTCTGGGGGCGCGCGGCCGACAGCGTCCTCGACCAGACGCCCTCGAAACTCTGCCACCAGTTCTACACACGGTCCGACGTCCCGGCGACGGAGATGATCGCCAGGCTCGCCAGGCAGACCGAGCCGCTGTCGATCGAGAAGGACCGGCCCAAGGTGCTCCAGCTGGTCGAGCAGTCCGGTTCCGGGGCACCGGAGCCCGAACCCGAGCCGGATCACTCCCCGCCCGGCCCTCCTCCCGCCCTACCCGTGAGCTCCATCGACACTGTGGCCCCCACGGACACCACGGTGGCGTACCGGAACGGCGCGGGAAACGCCTACACCGAGGCGCTGGCCGACGCGCTCGCGTACGCCAAGGACGTCCGCGCCGCGGTCGAGGATCTGGCTCGCTCGGGCACCAGCCCCACCACCCGGCAGCACCTCCAGAGAGTGCTGTTCCAGCGCAACTGCTTTCGCAGTGTGATCGATCCCCGAAGTGACGCGACCCGGCTCTACGCGCGGCTCGTGGACGCGGCCTTCCCTGCCGAGGAGATGTGGAGGCAGTCCAGCCAGGACGTCGCCGACGCCCTCATCTGCTCGCCGAGCACGCCGGATGTCGTGCGGCAGAAGCTCGCCTCCCTCATGGGCACGCCTACCGTCGAGCGCCGGCGGACCTGGCGGGCTCTCGACCGGCGAGTCCGCCTGACGGTGACCCTGACGGGAACGGCCGCGGTCGTCGCGGCGGCCGTCGTGGCCGTGTTCCTGACCCTGGGCGACGCCGGCGAATCCCCACCGGAGGCCCTCGCCCCTGCGCCGCCGGCGGTGGTCGTCCAGGCGCCCGCCGACCAGCGGTACGCCGCCGAGGCCTTCGCCGAGAGGCTCCGCCGCGACGGGTACGCCCCGGCCATCGTGACGATCGATCCCACGAGCGTCACGCCGCCCGCCGGTGTGCCGGCCGTGACCATCGCGTACGACCTCGACGTCCTCGAGTCGGCCGGCGGCGGTCAGTTCTCCGGAAGGGACGTACGGGAGGGCCTGCAGGCACGGGGCCTCAGTGAGCTGGCGGACCTCCGGGTGACGAGCACCGACGTCCTGCTCGTCAGGGACGGCGTCAAGCCGGGAAGGTTCCTCGACCACCCCGGCGAGGGCGACGACATCCTCATCCGCAACACGATCGGCGGGGAGCAGTTGCGCGCGCTGACCGATCACGGCGTCCGGCTGACCACCGTGCCGGCCCAGGAGATCTCGCGTCTGCTGGCCGAGGGCCGCGCCGACGCCGCGATCGTGCCCGAGAGTGTGAGCGCTTTCGAGGGCTACCAGCGCCCCGCTCCGCGGGACCTGCCGTTTCCGCAGCGCAGGCTGGTCGTGCTCGTCAACCGCGCGGCGGACGAACCGATGCGGCAGGACCTGCTCCAGGTCGCCCAAGCGACCGATCTCGGGCACGCGCCCCAAGGCGACCCCAAGCTGGCCGCGAAGGCCCTCGTCGATCGCATCGCCCCGGTAGAGGAACCGACATCCGTGGAAGAGCCGGAGGGGAAGGCCCCGTTCCCGTACGTCCTCTTCTTCGTTGTGGTCGCCCTCGCCTTCGTGGCGGTGGTGCTGCTGATGTGGCGGCCCGCCCGCCTCGGCGGAACGATCAGCCGTCACCGCCGGTGACCGTCTCGGTGGCGCAGCAGCCGGAGCCGGCTTCCGCGTCGTCGGCACCCGCCACCACATCGGCCGCCACCACGACCGCTGGCGCGACGTCGTCCTCCTCGAACGCCGCAGCGCCGTCATGGGTCCCTGACCAGCGCCCGGTATGACGACCGAGGACGAGGTGGCGGAGTGGCTGAAGGCGCGAGCGATACCGCTGAACGGCCTGAACCCGGGCGCCGGAACCGACGACCTGGCGCCGCTCCGCGTCGTACTGGACGGCGTGCGAGTGGTGGGGCTCGGCGAGGCCACACACGGCAGCCGGGAGTTCTTCCTGATCAGGCACCGGTTGCTGGAGTTCCTGGTCGAGGAACTGGGCGTCACGACGCTCGCGGTGGAGGCCAGCGCCTCGGCGTCCCGAGCCGTGGACGACTACGTGCAGGGCGGCTCCGGCGACCCGGTCGAGGCGCTCGCCGGGCTGGGTTTCTGGACGTTGCACACCGCGGAGATGCTGGCGGTCGTCGAGTGGCTGCGCGACCACAACCGCACCGCCTCGCGGAAGGTACGGTTCGTGGGGATCGATCCGCAGTATCCGGCGGCGTCCCTGGAAGCCCTGCGTACTTACCTCGGTGATGACGCGCCGGGCCTGCTCGACCCCCTCGCTCCCCTCGCCGGAAAGCGCCTGGGCGTCGACCCGCCGCTCGACCGGCGGATCGAAGCCGACGCCCGCCGCGTGGAGGACTTCCTGGCCGGCGTCTCCCTTTCGGATGAGGCGCTTGCGCATGCGCGGATCGTGCGCCAGAGCGCCGACCTCGCGAGCCGGCCGCTCCGGCACCCCGACCCCGCACAGACCGTGAGCGTCGCCCGCGACCGCTGTCTCGCCGACAACGTGGACCTGCTCCTGGCCGACCCGGACGCCAGGGTCGCCCTCTGGGCGCACAACGGCCACGTCATGAAGGGCGGTCACAGCGGCGGGTCGGTGCCCGCGATGGGGTGGCACCTCAGGCAGCGCCACGGCGAGGCGTACTACGCGCTCGGCGTGCTCTTCGGCGCGGGCCGGTTCCGGGCCCGCCGGCGACGATTCGGCAGGGTGGACACGGCCAAGCCCCCGGTCACGTTCCGCGTCCCGCTCGTCCGGAGATCGACGATCGTAGAGGCCCGCCTGGCCGCCGCCCGTCCGGGTGATCACGTGATCGACCTTCGGAGCGGGCCACGGCCGGAGGCCGTGACGCGATGGCTCGGCGAGCCTCTCCACATGCGTGGCTATGGGGCGGTGTCGAGGCGGTTCACCTACAAGCTCGGCTACATGCCCACGGTGCTCGCCGAGCACTTCGACGGCATCGCCTTCGTGCCCGAGACCACCGCCTCCGCCCCTCTGTAGATCCTCAGAGATCGAGAGCGAGCGTGGCGAGGTGGCGGGCGATCCCGGCGGTGTCGGTGTCCTGCACGTTGCTGAGCACGACGACCTGGATGTCGTCGTCGGGCAGGTACATGTTGCTCGCCGTGTAGCCCTGGAAAAGACCCGGGTGATAACGGAGCCGGTGCCCCTGGAGCCGGTCGACGAGCCAGCCGAAGGCGTACGCGCTCGACGGCAGGTTGAGGCAGCCGGTGGAGGGGCACGGCGCCTGCGGCGTGAACGCCAGCTTGACGGTCGCGGGTGGTGCGACCCGGTACGAGCCGAACGCCCGGTCCCAGCGAGCGATGTCGTCGACGGTGGAGTAGATGCCGGTCGCGGAGAACAGCTCGGAGCCGTTGAGGAGCGGGGCCGGTGACCCGAGCGTGAAGTAGCCCTTCGCGTACCCGTCGGGCGGATATCCCCTGCTGTAACCGGTGTGCCGGAGGTTCAACGGGCCGGTGATCAGCTTGTGCAGTACGACGCCGTACGGCTCGTGCGTCACCGCCTGGATGATCGCGCCGGCCAGGACGTAGCCGGAGTTGGTGTACTTCCAACTGGTGCCGGGCTTGAAGTCCAGTGGCAGGTTCACGAACTGCTGGATCAGTTTCCGGGGCGTGGTCGGTCGCGTGACATTGGCGAGGTAGCTGGGCAGTGTCTCGATGTTGGGGATGCCCGAGGTGTGTGTGAGCGTCTCGCGGATCGTGATGGGACGCCACGCTGTCGGGCAGGCCTTGATGTACGCCGGGACGAGATACGGGCAGATCCGGTCGTCCAGCTTGAGCAGCCCGCGGTCTTGCAGTTTCAGCACGAGCATCGAGGTGAACTGCTTGGTGACCGACATGACCCGGTAGACCGTGTCCGGCCGGTTGGGGATGTGCTTCTGCTCGTCCGCCTCGCCGGCGGCGAACCGAGCCAGCACCTGCCCACGCCGTACGACCAGCGCCGAGCCGGTGAACTGCTTCTTCGCCGCCAGATCCCGCAGGTACGCCAGCATCTCCGCACCGGCGGAATCGTCCTGCGGCGCCGATGACGTGGCCGGCGGGTCCGATTTCTGCGTGGAATGGCTCGTGTCGCCGGTGGCCAGTGAGTCCGATTTCTGGGCGGGCCGGTTCGCGATGTCCGACAGGCTGTTCTGATCGCTGTAGGAGTTCGCCGTCGAGTCCGTTTTCTGCCAGTTGTACGGCAGGGCCCGCGAATCCGTCTCGCCCTTCTGCATCGGTGTAAGGGCAAGCGTGACGTCCCGGAGCAGGTTCTGCCGTTGGCGCTGCCGCTCGCGCTCCGACTGCCGCTGCTTGTCGTGTTGCTTGACGCGATGGCGCCCATGCGCTCGGGCGTGATCGCGTACGACCGGGTGATCGACGTCGAGGCCGGTCACGACGGCGTCCCCGGCGGACGCGGCGATGGCGGGAGTGCCCAAGGGTATGGCCCCACCGGACAGCGCGGTGCCGAGCATAAGGAACCCAACAACATTAGGACGCTTGGGCATTTTCTCCCCCACGAAACGTACCACTGTCCCGAATTCAGACATTTCCCGGATTGATTGAATTCGAGAACGCCCGGCGGACCATTCTTCCGGGGGGCTGTTTTCCGTTCGACGGCATCACAAACGCCGATCGACGCGGTTTTCCTTGTTTGTTAGAGCTACCGTGATCAGACACTACGAATCGCGCTGTGACCGCCAGCCGTGGATCAGCAGGTCGAACACCGTCTCCACAGCCGCCCGCGGATCGTGCCGGCCCTGGACCAGAGTCGGGATTTCCAGGACGAACCGCGCGAGAGCCGAACATGCGAGATCATCCATCTCCCGCCCGAGTTCCTCCGCGATCACGGCGCCGAGGGCGGCCGCGTGTCGCATCCACATGCGCTCCGCGTAATCGCGCAGCGCGGGCGTCCGGTCCACCAGCGCGTGGAACTCGCGCAGACGAGGATCCGACCAGATCCGCACCCAGGACTCCAGCGCGTGGGCGCGGAGCGCCTCGATCACGCTCTGGTCCTTGGGCCGTTCGCGCACGGCGGCGGTCAGCGCCGCCTCGACTTCCTCCTCGCGGTCGAAGACCAGCGCCTCTTTGCTCGGAAAGTGCGCGAAGAGGGTCGTCGTCGACACGTCGGCCCTCTCGGCGACGTCGCGGACGCTCACTCGTTCGAAACCGTGCTCCAGGAAGAGCTCCAGGGCGGCGTCGGCGATGGCCTGCCTCGTCGCGGCCTTCTTGCGCTCGCGACGGCCAACGGTCGGAGAGTCGGGCATGGCGTCACTGTACTCCACAGCTGAACTGAGACAGAAACTGTATCGGTTGCACTTTTTGATTCGTTTCTGCTTTGGTGGTCTCCACAGGGGTTGCCGTCCCATGGGGGCGCGGCACCGGTCGTCGCCGCGCCGAGGCGTCGCCGGGAACCCGACGACGAAGGGAATCCACCGTGAACTCTCCGACACCCGCGAACGCGCGGATCAGCATCATCGGCGCCGGCCCGGGAGGCCTCACATGCGCACGCATCCTGCAGCAGCACGGCATTCCGGTGACGGTGTACGACCGGGATCCGGACGCGGACTCCCGCAACCAGGGAGGCTCGCTCGACCTGCACGAGGAAGACGGCCAGCTCGCACTCCGTGAAGCGGGCCTGCTGGAGGAGTTCTTCGCGCTCGCCAGGTTCGAGGGGCAGGAAATGCGCCGCATGGACTCAGCCGGACGCGTCCTTGCCCACCATCTGCCGGACGAGGGCGAAAGGGTCAGTCCCGAGATCGACCGCGGACAGCTTCGCGATCTCCTGCTGCGCTCGCTCGCCGCGGGGACGGTTCAGTGGGGACACACCCTTGAGTCAGTGAGCGGCCCGGCCGACGGGCCGCGGACGTTGACGTTCACCGACGGGACGGCCGCCGAGGCGGATCTCGTGATCGGTGCGGACGGCGCCTTCTCCCGCGTCCGCGCTGCCGTGTCGCCCGCGACACCGCGCTACGTCGGGGTCGGCTTCCTCGAGGCGTGGTTCGACGACATGGACGACGCGCACCCCGAGCTTTCCGAACTGGTCGGGAGGGGCAGCGCCCACGCCGCCGACGGGGAGCGTGGCCTCTTCGCACAGCGGAACAGCGGCGGCCACATGCGGGTCTACATCATGCGGCGCGTCCCCGTGGACTGGCTTGCGGCGAACGGGCTTCGCCCCGAGGACACCGAGGGCATCCGCGCGCATCTACTCCGCGAGTACGCGGCCTGGTCGCCACGACTGCGCCAGATGATCAGCGACAACGACGGCGCCTACGTCGATCGTCCGCTCTTCGCCCTGCCGGTGCCGCACACATGGGAGCACTCGCCCAGCGTGACGCTCCTCGGAGATGCCGCACACCTCATGCCGCCGCTGGGTGTCGGCGTCAACCTCGCCATGCTCGACGCCGCAGAACTCGCGCTCGCGCTCGTCGACTCCTCCACCATCGACGACGCCGTACGCAGCTACGAGAAATCGATGCTCCCGCGCTCGGCCGAAACAGCCCAGATGCTCGAACACGGCGCCGAGTTCCTGCTGGCCGTGCCCGACCCCGACGACGTCGAGCCGTTCGGTCACGCCCAGCACTGACAGGCGCTTGACCTCGGCGTATCACCTTTCCCCATGTCTGATGTCACACAGGTGTGTACGGTCGCCGTCATCACCGGCGCCTTCACCCCGCCACTGCGGACAAGGCCGCGGCTCCCGACTCGAAGACGCAGGCCGGCGCGTGGGTCAATACGGCGTTCAATACGGGAAACGCCGTGGGCTCGGCTTCCATGGGACTGCTCATAGGACGACTCACCCTGGCCGCGTCCTTCGCAGCCGGCGCACCACCGTCCCTCCTCGCCGCACTCGCGGGAATGAGGAGCGCTCGCCGTCCCATCGAGCTTCCCGAAAGGGAAACAGCGAACTGAGCCGATGCCGGCGACGCGCTGCCGTACACGTGATCAGAGCTCAAGCACCATGAGGATCTCGTCGCGATCATCGCCGGGGGCGAGCCGTAGCGCATTGGGCCAGCGGCCGATTTCTTTCCAGCCGAGCCGCCCATAAAAGTCTTCGAGGCCCACACCGCCTCGGGCGGCGAGGTGAAGTTGCTCGAGGCCCATCTCTTCGCGGGCCACATGCCGCACCTGGCGCATCAGCGCAGCACCGATGCCCCTGCTACGAAAGCTCGTGTGTGTCTGGACGTGATGAACCGTGCCCCAGTGAGCGATCAGGGGGTCGACGTTCCTGCGTACATTCAGCCAGCCGGCAAGGGTCCCATCGACGTGGGCCAGGAGGAATCGGCTGCGCTCCGGATCGAGGCCGGCGATGAGCTGATCGGCCACCACCGCGACCTCGTCGAAGGTGACGGGAGGAAAGGGAAAGCCGGCCGCGCCCCCGGCGTTGGTCACCGTGACCCAGCACTCGAGCAACTCCCGCCGCAGGTCGGGAGACATTTCCTGTCCATCCGTGATCTGCAGAAACACCGGAACACCCTCGCGCGTCATGGCCCCAGCCTGACAGACCCCTCCGACAGGAAACCATGATCACTGCCGCACAACTGAGATCCGGGAAGCGCTCCGAGGTCCTTCGGCGTTCAGGGAGCGGCACTCAGCGCTGTGTCACCCTGGCGGCCTGCACGGCGGCGGGAACCTCCCGGAGATAGAGCCGAAAACCCTCCGCTTCCGGCTCGAACCCCAGCGAGGTGTAGAGGCGATGAGCACCGTCGGCGACGTGACGCTTGTGGGACAGGGGTTCCAGATCCGAAACCTCGCGAGGAGAGTCGCCATCGTTGTCGCGTTCGGCGGCGTACACCTGCAAGACCGCCACCAGATCATCTGGACGGCCAGTTCGAACGACACAGACTGTGGCAACATCCATCACTTGGTCAGCATGCCCGGCTCGGACCGTCGCCGTCGCCGTCGCCGTGGCAGCGACCTCGAAGTCAGAGCCGACCATCGGTCGAGAGTGCTCCGCGACCTGCAACAACCCGTCCGATATCATGCCGGAGGCACGGGCTCTTCAGCGCATCTTGTTGCGCGGTTCCGTTGCCTGCCAACCGTCATGAGCCGCCTGCTCTCGGAGAAGCGGAGGCCACGTCCCGATGAAGTCGCGAACAGCCGGATCCCACGGGCCAACGCTGTACACGAAGGAAGTTCCAACCAGCTCGCGCACGCGGACGTCTGTCGACTGAAGGGCACGCTCGAGGAAGTCGAGGCAGCGCTCGACGAGCTTTTGGTCTCCTCGCTCATGCGCGTCAAGGATGAACGTTGTGACGTGCCAAAACAGCACGTGCTGTAGGACCTCTCCGTTATCGGCTACGTGTTCTCGCCAAACCGGAGCGAACTCCGGAACCTGCCGCACGAACCGGTCCACCACATCCTCGTACGTCATTGGCTGCATGTTCCGAGTATGTGGGGCCCGTATCGGCAAGGCATGTGGCTGTGGTCGAGTGTCACGTTCGGGCTGGTGCACTCGGATGGCGTCTGCGGACGATGGCGCGTGTCATCAAGGGGAAGCCGATCAGGGCCGGGAGCAGCCAGTAGGCGATGGCCGGAAGCCTGTCCCACAACGGCAGATGCGGGCCGTTGTCGACGTAGAAGCCGGTGAGGAGCAGGACATAGGACGTACCCATCCCGAGGATGTGGACGTCGGGCCGCTGCCGGCGGTTGGCGTACCCCGTCAGCGCAGTGATGATCGCCAGAGTACCGATGGTGAACAGGTGAAGGTTTTCTCGCCAGCGAATCGCCGACATGACGGTCAGGGTGACGTAGACGACGGTCAGTCCCCACAGGTAGACGCGTCCGAATAGCACGTGTCGTGGGCTTCCCTTTCTCGTCAATGCGGCGATCGCGCCGCAGATCACACACGTGATCCCGGCGGTGACGTGGACCGCGAGCGCGGAGAGAAAGACCGGTCCGGCGTTGGGGATCGGAGTGCCCAAGATGTCGATGATGTCCATCGCATCTCCAATACGTAGGGACGCTACCTATAGGGACGCTACTCCGGGTCTTGGCCGATGGAAAGAGCAGATGTAGCGTTACTACCTATGAGGGCGGAAGCACTCAAAGGTCACCTGGATGGCCTCCTGCTCGCCACGCTGGAGGATGGGCCGCAGCACGGCTACGCGGTGAAGGAAGCCTTGCGTGACGCCACAGGCGGCAGACTCGATCTGCCCACCGGCACCGTCTACCCGGCGCTGCACCGTCTGGAGCGCGCGGGACTGATCAAGGGAAGCTGGTCGGTGGTGGGCGGTCGCAGACGACGCACCTACGAGCTGACCGAGCAGGGGCGACGCTCACTGGCGGGGGCACGCGACCACTGGCAGGAGTTCGCCGCCGTCATATCCGCGGCACTGGGTGGTGGACCGTGGCCGGCCACGAACTGATCGAACGTCACCTTCAGACGCTCGCCAAGCGGCTCCCCGACCCCGTGGTGGAGGAGCTCGCCGACGGTCTCCTCGCCTCGTACGACGACCAGATGGAGCGGCTCGGCGATCCTGACGCGGCGGCCCGGGCCGCACTGGCGGACTTCGGCGACGCCGACACCGTCACCGCCGCCTTCGTCCGTGCCTCTCCCGGCAGGCAAGCCGCGTTCAGGCTGCTCGTGGCCGGGCCGATCGTCGGGCTGAGCTGGGGAGCCGTTCTGGTCACCGGCAACGCCTGGGCCTCGACGATCCCGCTGTCATCACGCCTGGCCCTCGGCCTCCTGCTGGGGTCGGCCGTGCTCATGCTGCTGATCGCCATCCGGGAGGGACGGCACTACCGCACAGTACGGCTGGCCGCACTCGTCGGCACGGGAACCGTGGCCGTCCTGGACACGGTCATACTGGGCACGGTCCTCACACTTCTGCCACCGCCCTCCCTCCTGCTGCTCGTGGCGCTGACCGGCAGCATCACAAGGATCATGCTGGCGGCCCAAGCCATACCCGAACTGGTCATGCGCCCGTGACGGTGCTGCGGCGTTCGAGGAGGACGACGTCGCGCCAGCGGTCGTGGTGGCGGCCGATGTGGTGGCGGGTGCCGACGACGCGGAAGCCGGCCTTCTCGTGCAGGCGCAGGCTGGCGGTGTTCTCAGGGAAGATGCCCGACTGGATGGTCCAGACGCCCGCGGTCTCGGTGGACTGGATGAGGGCGTTCAGGAGGGCCAGTCCGACTCCGCGGCCACCGTGGCCGGGGTGGACGTACACGGAGTGCTCGACCACGCCGGCGTAGACGCGGCGGGAGGAGACGGCGCTGACCGCGATCCAGCCGACGACCTGCCCGCTGACGGCGTCGACGGCGACGTGCCGGTGGAGCGGCAGCTTCGCGGCGTCGAATGCCTGCCAGATCGGTGCCGTGGTCTCGAAGCTGGCGTTCCCGCCGTCGAGACCGGCCTGGTAGATGGCGAGGACCTGCGCCGCGTCGGTCTCCCACATGGGGCGGATGGTGAGGCCTGACGGCGCTGCGGGCTTGGACGCCTGGACGATCGCCGAGTGGAGGCCGCCGGTCGCGGCCTGGGTGCGCGTGATCGTGTACGTGGTGAACCCCGCCTCTGCGAGCAGGGTGCGGTACTCGGGTTCGGTGAGGGTGCCGACCGAGCAGCCGACGAGATGTTCGGCCTCGGCGCGCCGAGCGGGGTCGAGTCCGTCGTCGGCGATGACGTCGGAGACGCCGAGCCTGCCGCCGGGCTTGAGCACGCGGAACGCCTCGGCGAGCACGCGGGGTTTGTCGGCGGACAGGTTGATCACGCAGTTGGAGATGATGACGTCCACGCTGCCGCCGGGGAGCGGGATGTCCTCGATGTGGCCGTGCAGGAACTCGACGTTGGTCGCTCCGGCCTCGGTGGCGTTGGCCGTGGCCAGTTCGATCATCTCAGGGGTGGCGTCCAGGCCGTACGCCTTGCCGGTCGGGCCGACTCTGCGGGCCGAGAGCAGGACGTCGATGCCTCCGCCCGATCCCAGGTCAAGGACGGTTTCGCCGGGCTGGAGGCCGGCGACGGCGACCGGGTTGCCGCATCCCAGGCTCGCCCGGAGGGCTCCGCCGGGCAGGCCGGTGGTGTCGTCGTAGCCAGCCGCGCCGAAGCAACCGTCGGTGAACTCCTGCGACTCGCAGTCGATAACCTGCTTGCCCGCCTGGGCGGCCTTGGCCAGTTCGCCGTAGCGAATGACGACACCCGCTCTGACTGCTTCCACGTTCTCGGACATGAGCTTCCCCCTTCAGCAGGGTGCAGGGTCGGGAATGGGGCGGCCCATGACGACGTCGGCGGCGGTGGGAAAACACTCCACGCACGCGTCGTTGATCCGGTACAGGCTGGCCGTTCCGCGATGCTCGACCAGGACGAACCCCACCTCGGCCAGCACCTTCAAATGTGCCGAGACGGTCGATTGCCCGACCTCGACGGCCTCCACGATCTCTTTGACCGCCATCGGCGTCTGGGCGCGGGCGAGCAGGGTCACGATCTGGATGCGTGTGGCGTCGGCCAGGGCTTTGAACCAACTGGCGTACTCGGCGGCGGTGGCCCGGTCGAGCGGCCTCGTTCCCTCGTTCATCGTTAATCGACGATAAACGATGAAGTGCCTCTTGTGGAAGTAACGAGAGACCGGCCCAGCCGATGCCGGGCCGGGCTGAGATGACGCCGATTTAGTGGGCGGGGACGAGTTCGGCGAGCAGGTCGCGTACGCGGCGGTCGATCTCGTCGCGGATCGGGCGAACCTGGTCGACGGGCTTGCCTGCGGGGTCGTCGAGCTGCCAGTCGAGATAGCGCTTGCCGGGGAAGATGGGGCAGGCGTCACCGCAGCCCATGGTGATGACGACGTCGGCGGCCTGGACGGCCTCGGTCGTCAGCGGCTTGGGAAACTCCTTGGACAGGTCGAGACCGAATTCGTCCATGACCGCGATCACGGCAGGATTGATCGTGCCGGCGGGAGCCGATCCGGCGGACCGGACCCGCACCCGACCGGCGGCGTGGTGGTCGAGCAGGGCGGCGGCCATCTGGGAGCGTCCGGCGTTGTGCACGCAGACGAACAGCACCTCGGGGATGTCGGACACGTGGGGCTCCTTGACGGGCTCAGCGGCAGGGGTCAGGACGAGTGCGGCACGACGACGTCATGGGCACGGTCGTCCCGGCGGACATCGGTTGCGGGCGGGCGGCTCGGCGTCGGGTACAGGGCAACGGCGATGACCGCTCCGACGAGGGCTCCGAGCAGTTGGGCGACGACGAACGCGGGGATTGAGGCGGGGGCGATCCCGGCGAAGGTGTCGGAGAAGCCCCGGGCGATCGTCACGGCGGGATTGGCGAAGCTGGTCGAGCTGGTGAACCAGTACGCGGCCCCGATGTAGGCCCCCACCAGCGGCGGGGCCAGATGCGCCCGGCCCTGCCGGGCCAGAGCGACGACGAGCGCGACCAGGCCGGCGGTCGCGACGACCTCGCCAAGCCACAGCGACAGGCCAGCCCGCACATGGGTGGAGGCGGTCACCGGCGGCAGGGCGAACATGAGGTTGGCCAGCACCGCCCCGGCGATGCCTCCGGCGACCTGGGCGGGCAGGTAGGCGACGACCTCGCGGGCGGTCAGCCCGGTGCGCTCCCGGCGTCCGAGCAGCCAGTCGACCAGGGAGACGACCGGGTTGAGGTGCGCGCCGGAAACCGGCCCGACCAGGGTGATGATGACCGGCAGAGCAGCCGCGGTGGCCACGCTGTTGGCCAGCAGTTGTATCCCGACGTCCGGCGACAGGCGTGCGGCCATGACGCCTGACCCGATCACCACGGCGACGAGCAGGCCGCTACCCAGGAACTCGGCGAAAGCCCGCCGTCCGATGCCCGTGGTCACGCCGTAACGGCGAGGCCTGCCGACGCCGGGCCGATCAGGGCCGACATGCGGGCCAGGACTTCGGGCTTGATCCAGTAGTACACCCAGGTGCCCCGGCGCTCGGAGTCGATCAGCCCGGCCTGCTTGAGGACCTTGAGGTGGTGGCTGATGGTCGGCGGGGTGAGGTCGAAGGCGGCCGTCAGGTCGCACACGCAGGTTTCGCCGCCCTCGTGGGAGGCGATCAGGGACAGCAGGCGCAGCCGTACGGGGTCGGCGATCGCCTTGAACAACGGGGCCAGCTCGGCGGCCTCGCTCTCCGACAATGGCTGGCACGCCAGCGGCGCGCAGCACGCCGCGCCGGGCACGTCCACGCCTGCGCCGATGATCGGCAGCTCTTGCTTCGACATACCTCTAATTTGACACAGATCTAGGCAAGGGCACAAACTCCGGGTATCTGTTGATTAGAAGTTCATCGAAGCAGCCGTGCGGCTTCGACTGCCCGCCACTTCACAGCCGAGGGAGGACACCCATGTCCCGTGTTCAACTCGCTCTGCGCGTCGCCGACCTGGAAGGCTCGATCGCGTTCTACTCCAAGCTGTTCGGCGTCGAGCCCGCCAAGCGGCGGCCCGGCTACGCCAACTTCGCCATCGCCGAGCCGCCGCTCAAGCTCGTCCTGCTGGAGGGTGAGGCGGGTGAGCCGACGCGGATGGACCACCTCGGCGTCGAGGTCGAGGACAGCGATCAGGTCACGGCGGCGACCGAGCGCCTGAAGGAGGCCGGCCTGGCCACCTTCGAGGAGAACGACACCACCTGCTGCTACGCCCTTCAGGACAAGGTGTGGGTCCACGGCCCCGGGAACGAGCCCTGGGAGGTCTACGTGGTCAAGGCCGACGCCGACACTCTCACCAAGGAGGCCGACTCTGTCTGCTGCACCACCGACGACGCCGAAAAGGAGACGGTGAGCGCGGGTAAGTCCTGCTGCTAAGCAAGACGGAAGACGCCCGGCGATCACCACTTGTGTGATCGTCGGGCGTTCCGCGTTCGGCGTTATGTCGATAAAGCGATCAACGACCTGCGGGCACTAGGCGAGAGGCTGACCGGATCGCTTCGGCGGTTGTCACTCGCCGACTGGCAGCGTGCGCCCAGGTAACGGGACCCATTGCTTCTTCGAGGACCCCGCCGCCTGTCTGCGTGAGCTGCACTCGTACGAGGTGCCTGAGATCGTCGCGGTGCCGATTGTGCAGGGGACGCCGGACTACTTGGAGTGGATCAGGCGGGAGACGGCCCAAGAGCGCGGCGAGTAGCGCGGATGTCGCCGAGTAGGTCGCGGGCGGCTCGGTCGGGCCGGGCTGTGAGGGCCTTATCGACCTTGGCGAGGTGTTGCACGCCCCAGATGGATTCGGTGCGCTGGGCTGCTTCAAGGGCGCGCCGGGCGTAGGCGACTCCCTCGGTCACGTCGCCGATCTGTAGTTATGCCTGTGCGACGTCGACGTAGACGACGGACACGCGCTTTTGGTCCTCGTCCTGGCCGAGAGCTGGAAGGGCGGCTTGGCCGGCCTCTGTCACGTACTGATCGTCGCCGAGCCGTACGTAGGTGGAGAGCTGGAAGGCCGTCCCCAGGGGGCCGCGATGGAGGCCGCGGTTTCAGCGGTCATGCCGGCCGCGAGTAGCAGCACCGTTCGCCGGTACATCAGGGCATGGAGATCGCCAACGGAGGATCGATGCCGCCCTGGCGGCGTGAGTCGAGATCGGCACAGACAGGGTCCCGGAGGCCCGCCGGGGCCCTTCGCCGTTTTGTTGGTGGACCGGCGAGAGACGGGGGCTCAGAGTGGCCTACGGCTGCATGGGCCGGAAAAGCAGAAGAGGCCCCGGAGGGCCTCTGAGCTGCTGTTCTGCTGGTGGCAGGTCCAGGGTTCGAACCTGGGTAGGCTGAGCCGACGGTTTTACAGCGCGTGACCATTCCCGGTTACTCGACGCTCTTGACCTGCGCCGAAGCGGGCATGCTCGGCCTTGGTCCCCAAGATCATTGCACGCATATTGCACGGCTCGGAAACGATCAGTTCCACCACGTAGACTCGGAGCCATGACGGCTGCTGCCCCTGAAGAGTACGAGGACATGCATCGGCTGGTCGACCAGCTCACCGGAGACCAGCTCCGGGAGATCCGCGCGCACACGCTGCGACTGGTGCACTCCTCCGAGCACGCCGAGAGCGAGTCATGGCCTCCGGCGTTCTTCGGCTCCGTCCGTGCCGGCCGCTCGGATGTGGCCGCCCGTACCGAAGAGATCCTTGCTGAAGGCTTCGGACACGGCGAGTGATCGTCGTCGACACGGGCCCGCTCGTGGCCGCCACGATTTCCGACGATGCCGATCATGAGCGCTGTGTCGGTGAGTTCAAGCGCCTCCATGATGCGCGCCGAGAGCTCCTCATCCCCAGCTTCGTCGCGGCCGAAGTGTGCTACATGATCTCCAGGTTCGGCGGTGCCGCACCGGAGGCCACGTTTCTCCACGCTCTCGAGTCGGACGTGTTCACGCTCGTCGAGC
Source organism: Microbispora sp. NBRC 16548 (assembly GCF_030268985.1). Taxonomy (NCBI): domain Bacteria; kingdom Bacillati; phylum Actinomycetota; class Actinomycetes; order Streptosporangiales; family Streptosporangiaceae; genus Microbispora; species Microbispora sp. NBRC 16548. The sequence goes on along the minus strand of NZ_BSSF01000013.1, from coordinate 120,696 downwards.
TGACCAAGCCTGACCTCTCCAGAGTCGCCGCGCTGGTCGAACGCTATGCGGACTTCCCCCTCGGCGCCGTAGACGCCTCGGTCGTCGCTGTGGCCGAGCGCCTGAAGGTCAACGAGGTGTTCACGCTCGACGTGCGCCACTTCGCCGCGGTCCGCCCCGTGCACGTGCCCGCGTTCACCCTGCTTCCCGGGTAAGGCTGCCGTCCTTGCGGCGCACGATCAAGCCCCCTGGGCCCGTGCGGCCCTCGCACGCTCCTCCCCCGTCCGCGTATCCCGTATGCCGTCGACCCGCTGCGGAGCAGCAGCAGGCCGGCGACGGAGGCGCAAGCCCATCTTCGCGTGTACGTCAACCGGTCGCCGTTCCTCGGCCATTGGACGCCAAGAGGCACAGACGGGCTTGAGCCGTAGGAGCTGGTCTGCTGGGCTTGCCCGGGTCGATGGCAGGAGGGATGCGCGGGCTCTACATCAGCCACCTGCGGCCCCGCGCTCTCCAGCCGGGCGGCATCCCGGCGCCGGAGCGCCCCCGCCGGAGGCTGGAGTTTGAGTTCATGATTATCGGCCCGATGAGCCACTTGTGAGCGATGATTCATCCATGGCGGATGAGAGCAGCGAAGCGTACCGGAGCGGATTCGAGGCAGGGACTCGCATTGCTAGGAAGTTTCCTGGACTACGTGAACACCCGATGAGCACGGCCTACAAGTCGGCTTGGCAAACGGTGGCGTGGTTCGGCGGAATGGAGGCCGGAAAGCTCGGCTACGTGCCTGAGCACGACCAGTCAGCCGCCCACGCGTTCTTCGAGGGGTTCATGACGGCAGCGGGGGACTACGACGAGTAGTCCGGCAGTCCTGCAGAGCCTGCCACCTGCTGGGACCGCCGAGCTGCGGCATTGCGGCCCGAGCTGCCGCCGGCCGGGACCGGCCCCCAGGCCGCACGCCCGGCCGGTGGGCAGGCGGTGGGCCGCCAGCGGCGGCGCGCCGCGCCGCCGCCTTGATACGTACAAGCACAATTCGGCAGTTCAGACTGGCAAGACTGCAGTGAGTGACCGGCAAAGCCATTGCAACCTTCCTCCGCATCGTTGAGCTGAGGTATCTTGCTGTCGCATTTGCGCATACCAGGAGGTTAGGGAGGGGCATGAACGCACTGAAGATACGCAAGGCGCTTCCTCCGTTGCTGGTGGCAATTCTGACGGTGGCCTCAGGCGTGTTGGTTAACCGGGTAGAGGGGGAGTGGTGGATACAGGCCGCTTGCTTTACGGCGGCCTCAGTCTGTGTGATTTTAGCGACCGTTATTGCGCGGAGGACGGATAGAGATGGAAAAACTTCCAGGCCCTCGGCCCGATTCGCCAGCAAGGTAAGACGTCGCTTGCTACAGAATGTTCTACCGACACACCTATCTCGTTTATCCTCACTCTGGAGCGAAACTAGCGACATCCCTGAAATAGAGCTTTCAAGTCGCTATTTCAACGTCCGTAGAGGCTTCAGAGTTAGTGCTATCCGGAGAGGTAGGTGGACCGATGTTCGAGACGTCTTTGACGCATATCAAACGGCATCTGAGCGCTTGCTTGTGTTGGGCGTGGGAGGTGGCGGTAAGACACATACACTATTGGAGCTCACATCAGGGCTGGTAGAAAGCGCTCAGGCTGATAGTGACGCCCCTATCCCGCTATATATTGACTTGTCTAGCTGGGATAGCGAAGGCGGCGAGTTCGCGCAATGGTGGAAGGAATACATTCAGGCGAACTATGGCATTCCTAGCTCATTGACCGAATTCTGGACGACCGATGGTAGTCTCGTTCTGATCTTCGATGGATTGGATGAGCTCCCCCGCAGGAGTCGGAGTCAATGCGCCGAAGCGCTGAATGAACTCACTCGTTCTTATGGCTTGGTCGGGCTTGTTGTTGCTTGCCGGACTGAAGAATATGTTGATGACGACCTCTCCATCGATGTACGCGGGTGCCTCGAGCTCGTTCCCTTGACAGCAGGCGAAGTGTTAGATGTCCTTAAAAGCGCCGACGAGAAACGACGAGGCCTATGGCGGAAGGCAGCCAACGACGCAAGCTTCTGCGATTTATTGCGAACGCCACTTTTCTTGGTTCTCGCATTGCAAGCTTATTCGGGAGTTGAACACGAGCGCATCAATCTAGTCAGAGGGTCATGGAAGTCGACCGTCATAAACGACTATTTCACCGCGATTCGTGCTCGGATGGAGGTTAGGTCTCCCCAGGCAGATCTCGGTCTCGATTCCTGGCTCCCCCGGCTCGCATCGACCATGCGAGCGCGAAAGGAAAATTCCTTTTACCCCGACCGCTTGCCTCGACTTATATTGGATCAACACCTTTCGGAGAAAGTTCGCCAATATGTCGGCTGGCATGCGGTCGCACTCGTCGTGTTGGTCTATGTACCGATGCGAGTGCCATTCTTTTTCTTTGTTGAAGAGATAATCCCTTATGCAGGCATGTCGATCATTGGCACGGTCTTCGTTTCAATAGGTCTACGAAACTTCGCGATGCGGGAGGTCTCGTCAGCGCCTGCAGCATTCAAAGTGACTGTAACGAAACACGACATGCTAAGAATAGCTGGAATATGGGGGACCCTCTACTGCATGATGGGCGGCCTGGCTACGGCCATCATGAATACGAGCCTGCAGGGCAACATAGTGATCGTTGTAGCTTACCTCACAGCGGGAGTCGCCGTTGCGCTGTACCCCGCAGTTGCCTTAGCGCGGAATACTTCGAGCACCCGAAGCATCCTGGACCTGCCGAGGTATCCGGGCCAAGAGAATAGATCTTTGCTTCTCACTAGTCTGACGTGTGCCGCGATTGCGGGCGCTTCGCTATACCTCAGCCTATTCATGTTGGTGTTGCCGCTCGACATGGGAGGTCTTGAGATGTCCTCCCTACCCTTCTTTGTTTTCCTTCCTTATTTCATTATGCCTTTTGCGCTCATATCGGGAATGAGGAACGGTGGCGCAGAACTGCTAGCGAGACATGTCGGCCGAAGAGTAGCAGTCAAGGCACACCTTCTGCCAAAGCCATATTATCCCAGCTTTCATGCCTTACGAAAGGCGTCTATCCTAACCCCCATCCGAGGGGGCTACGTGTTTTCTCATTCCTTGATTCGAGATTATTTAGTGAAGAAGTCTGTCACCTCCGTCCATCGCTGATGGGAACGGCCAAGGATAATCATGAAGTCTATTGAGGTGCGGATAACAACTAGTAGTCGTCACGAGGCAGACCAGATAGCGTCTACCGCTGTTGCACGGCGCCTAGCCGCTTGTGCGCAGGTGGTCGCGCCTATTTCCTCTACCTACTGGTGGGCCGGTGAGGTTCAGCAGGCGGAGGAGTGGTTGGTGCTCATGAAGACGACCGCCGACCGCTTCGAGGACCTTGCCGCCTGCGTGCGTGAGCTGCACTCGTATGAGGTACCTGAGATCGTTGCGGTGCCGATCGTGCAGGGCACGCCGGATTACTTGGAGTGGATCAGGCGGGAGACGGCCCCAGAGCGCGGCGAGTAGCGCGGATGTCGCCGAGTAGTTCGCGGGCGGCCTGGTCGGGCCGGGCGGCAAGAGCCTTCTCGACCTTGGCGAGGTGCTGCATGCCCCAGGTGGATTCGGTGCGCTGGGCGGCTTCGAGGGCGCGGCGGGCGTAGGCGACTCCCTCGGTCACGTCGCCGATTTGGAGCTGTGCCTGTGCGATGTCGGCGTAGACGACTGACACGCGCTTTTGGTCCTCGTCCTGCCCGAGAGCGGCAAGAGCGGCTTGGCCGGCCTCTGTCACGTGCTGCTCATCGCCGAGCCGTACGTAGGTCGAGAGTTGGAAGGCGGCCATGCGTCCGGCGTCGAGAAAGCGGGTCCATGCGCGCTCTCGGTGGGGCCGGGCTCGGGTGTGGGCTTCCTCGGCTCGCTGCAACAGCTCGACGGCTTGGCCGTCGCCGAGTGAGGCCAGCTCTTCGGCTTCGCGGGCCAGCAACCATGCGCGGGTCGCGTCGTCTCCCTCAGCCGGGAGGAACTGCTGGGCGCGTCGGATGTGCTCGACAGCCTCCGGGCCGTTGACAGCGTACGACCGGTAGGCGTACGTGCATGCCTGGATGACGCGGTGCCCGCTCTCCTCGGCGGCCAGGGCGGCGACGCGCTCGAATGAGGCCGACTGCGCGGGCTGCTTGAGGTCCCAGGCGATCCAGGACGCCAGCGTTGCGGCTTCGCCGGCTGTTGCCGCCAAGCGGCGCCGGTAGCGCTCGGGCGGGCCGCTCTGAAGCAGGGTGCTCAGCTCGTTGATGTGCGTCGTGAGCCCTTGGTAGATGGCTCGGGCGGGCATGACGTATTCGAGCCGGTGGAAGCCGATGGTGCGCGCTTCGAGCCGTTCAATCGTGTCGTCGTCGAGCATCTGCGGCCCCCTCAGCGCACGGGAGAGGCGCTCCCAGGGGTCCGCGATAGAGGCCGCGGTTTCGGCGGTCATTCCAGCCGCGAGGAGCAGCATCGTTCGTCGGTCCATCCGGGCATCCAGCCTTCCCACTACCCAGGCCAGCGTCAGAAGGTCGACATCCCAAAGGTCGTCAGTTGGACGCGGGCCGATCACCACGCCTTCGACGCTAAGGAGCTGACTCGCTGGCATCCCATCCCGAGAAGGGATAGCGCGACGGGATGAGGCGGCCTCGATGATCTGGGTACGGCCGGACGAGCGGGGGGCGAGTCCGAGAGCGAGCCGGGCTGGGTCGGGCATGCGCAGTCCATCGGCGATCCGCTCGAACACATCAAGCGCTGTGACCTGCGCGCTTCCGCGCATGATCTCGCTGACCTTGCCCTGACTGAGGTTAACGGCAATGCCAATGCGAGTCTGACTCACCCCCGCGTATTGCCTGATAAGCCGGAAAACTTGCCCGATGTTCCGTTTCTTCAGGGCGTCGAGCATTTCAGGGCGCTGCCAGAGGTCGGGCGGGATCATGACCGGTTCCGCCGCTTCTGCGGGCATAAGGCGCTTCCCCTTGCGTCTGCTTGACTGCCTGTATTTCCAAGCTTCCGGGTTGGGGTTAACCCGTCAAGGGATATCAGCATGCCCGGCCGGAATATCGGCGCGGGATGGGTTGAGCGACCTGCAATTACGACCCTTGCCCCATGGTTACGGAGACGGAGAGGTGCGGAGCCTGCCGGGGGAAGGGCTGGCGGCTCGTTCGGCGGGCGTCGGCGGATGCCGAGTACCGGCTTAACGGCGTGATCGTGGAGCTGTCCACCGTCGAGTGTTTCGAGTGCTCGGGCTCGGGCCGTAGGGCGGTGGCGTCATGAGCGCCGATCGGCTCGTGGCGGGCCGTCGCCCCCAGGTCGTCACCGCTGCCCAGTGTGCCGAGCGGCTGCGCCTGGAACTGGAGCAGTACGGCGTGGCCGCCGATGTCCACGAGGGGTACGGGCTGGCGCTGGTGTCGGTCTGGGTCGAGCTGGTCGTGTGGACCGATGGCCGCTGGTTCCGCTGGCGCTCGGGCCGTACCTCGACCAGCGGGCGGCCCGTCTACGCCTTCGGCCCGGCCTCCGACGTCGTCACCGCCGGGCGCCGGGTGGCTCACCGGTACGGGCAGCTGCGCCAGCAGTACCCCCCTCCGCCGTACCTGGCGGGGAATGCCTCGTGAACGACCTCGACGAGCCGGACCGCCTGCACAGCGCACACGTCCCCATCCGCCGGGGATACCTCCGCAAACTGGAGTGGTGGAAGCCCACACCTGCGCAGCGGGTCCTGGTCCTGGCCTGGACCTGCGACTGTCAGGCCAGGTTCTACGAACTGTGCCAGTCCGGCGGGCTGGCCTACATCCGCCGTACCGTCCAGAAGGACGAAGAACCGGAGATCGCCGAGACTCACCGGTGGTCGCTCCGGCAAGGCTGGGCGACCTGGTTCGACCTGCTGACGGGTGAGGTCCGTTAGGGGCGGCAGTTCGCTGCCCTGGGGTTACGGGCTCCTGTCGGCAATGGGCCTTCGCATAACACACCTGCACTGCTAGCCTGCTTGGCTAGACAGGCATGTTGAATGCGGGGCTCTGATGTCATTTGAATACACTCCTCCCAAGTACGCCCAACTGATCGCCGAGCTTGAACGGCGCATCGAATCAGGCGAATATCCGCCCGGCTCACCGCTGCCGAGCGAACACCAACTCATGGCCGAATTCGGCATGGCGCGGCCCACGGTGGTCAAGGCGCTGGGCGTACTCCGAGATCAGGGGTGGATCGTCACCCATCAGGGCAAGGGCCGATTCGTACGCGGTCGCCCCGCCATCGCCTCCGGACGGCAGGTCCGCACGGGTCGGGAACTGCTCGACCGCAAAGAGACCCAGGTCGGAAGCTCGCTGCTGTCCGCCGGGCCGGTGCCGGCCCCCAACCGCATCGCGGCCTACCTCGACATCACGCCCAAGTCGCCGGTCGTCCTCCGCAAGACCCTCGTCACCCGCGACGACGAAGCGTCTGAAATCTCCTCCACCTGGGTGCCGGCCGATGTGGCCGAAGGTAGCCCGCTAACAGAGCCCGACGACCTCAAGCAGGGCGTACGGCGCTACGTCGAAGCCGCGGCCGGTGTCGAGCTGGACCACATCGTCGAGCATGTGACCGCACGCAACCCCACTCAGCAAGAGCGCGACCTCCTCGGCGTCAAGACCTCGGCCGCGCTGCTGGCTGTCTATGCCGTCGCCTGCGATGCGACCGGCAAGCCGTGGGCCGTCGTGGAGACGGTCCTTCCCGGCGATCGTCACGAACTTGAGGACGCCTACCCGATTAGGTAATCCAACTTTCCCGCCTGAACCCACTTGGACTGCTTGACTAGCCAAGTGGGTTCAGTGCTTAATGGAGACACAACTTGGTCAGTCAAGGTGGCTGACCGTACAAGAGGGGAGGGCGGTAATCATGGCTCTACAGGGACCCATTCCGATCAGCTTCGGCCAGATCTTCCCGTACGGCTGCTACGCCGTGGGCGAGGTCGAGCCGGTCAAGGACTTCGAGGCGTCGAGCAACGGCCGGTTCGTCCAGGCACGGGACAAGCAGACGGGAGAACTCGTCTGGCAGATCCCCGTGATGGACGCCGACCCGTCGCTGAAGGCGGCGCAGAAGACCGTGGCCGTCAAGATCCTCGCTCCGGTTCAGCCGGTGCCTCCGGCTCCGGCGGCGGGCCTGCCGTTCACGCCGGTCGAGTTCGACGGGCTGACCGTGACCCCATACGTCAACGGGTCCGGACGGCTTGCCTACTCGATTCGGGCTCGGGAGATGCGTGCTCCTCGCGCTCATGCCAAGGCGGCCGGCAACGGCAAGGAGGTGGCGGCGTGAACTGGCGGCCTTACACGCACCTGTCGATGTCGATCGACCCCGGCGAGCGTCCCCGTATCGGGATCTCGTTCTACGCCTCGATCACTCGGGCGCGGGCTCGGGTGCTGGAGTCCGGGCGGCCGTACCTGGTCCTGCAGTCCGACGAGGCGGACGTGACGGTCTCGACCACCGGGGCGGCCGGACCGGTCACCACCGAAGACCTGGACATCGCGCGGGAGATCTTCAACGCCGCCGCGCGGTACCTGGCCGACTGCGAACGCATGCACGCCGAACACACCCAGGCCACCGAGTCGGCGGCCTGACACACGAGCGGGGCCGCTGGAACTGGCATTCCAGCGGCCCCCGGGATCTCTCACACACGCCAATGCCTGAGAGGACACCAAGCCTAATGTTCAAGAAACTTCCCGGCGACGAGGCACGCAACCTCGTCTCCACCACACCAGATACAGCCGTGGTCTTCCGCCCGGCCGTCATGCAGACTCCCGCCATCGTCACCCTGGTGATCTGGCTGTCCCGCCTCGTCGCGGGCCTGATCCGCCTGGTCGTTCGGCATCCGGTCGCCGTGGCTGTGCCGGTCGCCTTCGGGGTGATCTGGACCCTGTACGGCTGGCGCCTGGCCCTGGTGATGGCCGCTTTCCTGCCCTCGGCCGGACTGTCGTGGGCGCTGCTGGATCGGGCCTCGTTTCTGCGGCTGGTCGGCTGGCCGCTGCTGGCCTGGTGGCGGCTCGTCGCCGTCTACCGGCGGCACTGGCAACCGGTCATGGTCGTCTCCGGCCTCGGGCGGCACATCCGGGGCCGCGACTACCTGCCCCGCCTGATCCGTGTCGAGTGCGACGGCTGGGCCGACCGCGTCAGTGTGAAGATGCTCAACGGCCAAGCCGTCACCGACTGGGCCGACCGCATCGAGCACCTGGCCCACGGCTTCGGCGCACCCTCCTGCCGGGTCGCCGTGTCTCGGGCGGGGCGGCTCGTGCTCACCTTCCCCCGGCGCGACCCCCTCGCCGAACCCCTGCCCGCGCTTCCGGTTCCCGAGGTCGCCTCGGTGGGACCGGTCGAGATCGGCCGGTGCGAGGACGGCACACCCTTGCGGCTGAAGGTCCACGGCACGCACGTCCTGATCGCCGGGGCCACGGGCGCGGGCAAGGGCTCCTATCTGTGGTCGACAATCCGCGGCCTCCTCCCGGCGATGCGGGCCGGGCTGGTGCAGGTCTGGGCGCTCGACCCCAAGCGGATGGAACTGTCCTTCGGCCGTCCCCTCTTCGGCAGTCGGTACGCCGCTGATCCGAAGGAGTGCGCCGACCTGCTCGATGAGGCCGTGTGCGTGATGCAGGAGCGGGCCGACCGGTTCGCCGGCCTCCAACGCTCCCACACACCGACCGCCGCTGATCCGTTCGTCCTGGTGCTCGTCGACGAGGTCGCGTTCCTGACCGCCTACCAGCCCGACAAGCACCTCCGGCAGCGCATCACGGCGGCCCTGGCCACGCTCACCACGCAAGGCCGCGCGGTGGGCGTCGGGGTCATGGCGGCGCTTCAGGACCCGCGCAAGGAGGTCATGAACATCCGCAACCTGTTCCCCGACAAGATCGCCCTCCGGCTCGACGAGTCCGAGCAGGTGGACATGGTTCTCGGCGACGGCGCACGCGACCGGGGTGCCCTGGCTGATCACATCTCACCGGTTCCTGAGTTGGGTGCGGGCGTCGGCTATGTCCGGTTGGAAACCTCCCCTGATCCGGTGCGGGTGCGGGCGGCGTACGTCTCGGATGCCGACATCTCCGCGATGGTCGCCGAGTTCGCGGGGGTGGGCCGATGATGCGCCTGGCCCACATCCTCGACGGCCTGCGCTGCTCAGGCTGCGGCGCCCTGGACGTGCTGTGGCTCGACCCCGTGCGCGGCATCGTCGAGTGCCACGAGTGCGGCGAGAAAGCCGCCGTGATGGTCGATAACCTCGGCCCGGCCGACCTCCTCGACCCCCTCAGCGCGTGGGACGGTGACCGGTGACCAACCCGCACGACCGTTCCACACCTCGTGCCGTCCGGATGGCTCAACCGCTGGCCCGTGAGGTCGTGGAAGAGATCGCCAAGCAGTACGGGGTGTGTATCCGGCCGGTTCCGCTGCGGCGGCAGGACATCCTCACCGGCCGGGTTGAGGTCATCGACGTGCCGTGCGGGGCGACGCTGGAGAGCAAGTGCCCGCCGTGTGCGAAGCGGAATCGCCAGTTGCGGCGGGCGCAGTGCCGGGAGGGCTGGCACCTCGACCACGAGCCGGTGAACCTCCCGGACAACGCCGACGAGTACCAGCGTCACCTCGTCGAGCTGCGGGCCGACGCCCAGGCGTGGCAGGACGAGGTCGAAAAGGCCGGCGGCGACACCACCGACCTGGACGCCGCCATCGAGGACCTGGACGAGGAGATCAACCGTGCGGGCATGCGCGGCAACGTCCTCGGCCGCACCTCCGGCAAGCGCACGCGCTCGACCAAGCGGCGGCAGGACGCCCCGGATCTGCCCAAGCGGCAGATGACCAAGACCACGCTCGGGCGGACCTTCACCGGTTCGGACGGCAAGACCTACCGGCCCTCGATGTTCGTCACCCTCACCCTGCCCTCCTATGGGCGGGTGCTGGAGGGCGCGCCGTTGGACCCGGATCGGTACGACTACGCGCGGGCGGCTCGGGACGCGCTGCACTTCTCCAAGCTGATCGATCGGTTCGTGCAGAACCTTCGCCGGGTGGCGGGCTATGACGTGCAGTACTTCGCCACGGTCGAGCCTCAGAAGCGGCTCGCGCCGCACCTGCATATGGCGATCCGCGGCACCCTGCCCCGTGCGGAGCTGCGGCAGATCATCGCCGCGACCTACCACCAGGTGTGGTGGCCCTCGACCGACCACGTGCGGTTCGAGGGCGATCACCTGCCGGTGTGGGAGGACGGGGCCGGCTACCTCGACCCCGACACCGGGGAGGTCCTGCCGACCTGGGACCAGGCCCTCGACGCTCTGGACGCCGACGAGGACGCCGAGCCCCTGCACGTGCTCCGCTTCGGCGACCAGCTCGACATACAGAGCGTGCTCGCAGGAACGCCGGACGCCGACCAACTGATTCAGTACCTGTCGAAGTACCTGACCAAGAGCCTCGGTGACGCGCTCGGGACCGATGACCCGCGCCGTAAGGCGCACGCCGAACGGTTGCTGGAGGCGCTGCGGTTCGAGCCGTGCTCGCCGACGTGCCCGAACTGGCTGCGGTACGGAGTGCAGCCCAAGGGCGCCAAGCCCGGCATGGCTCCGGGCCGGTGCAAGGGAAAGGCCCACAAGCCCGACCACCTCGGCTACGCGGGCCGCCGCGTCTTGGTCTCGCGGAAGTGGTCGAACAAGACCCTCACGGAGCACAAGCAGGACCGGCGTACCTGGGTCCTGGAAGCCCTCGGCGTCGAAGACGAGCCGGTCGACCCCCATCGCTACATCTGGCGGCCGGTCAAGCCCGGTGATCCCGAGCTGGCCCCGATCGGCGTCCGGCTGCTCCGATCGGTCCACGAACGCCAGCGCTGGCGCAACCACATGAACCAACTCCAAGCGCTCGGAGACGGCCAAGATCTTTCGGCGACTGAAGGGAGGGCGGCATGAAGAAGGACGACAAGCTGATGACGGTCCCCGAAATCCTCGACGAGCTCGGCGGCGTCTCCCGCCGGACCTTCTACCGGTGGCGTGAGACTGGCAAGGCTCCCGAGGGCCTCAAGCTCCCGAACGGGGAGATTCGCATCTACCGCAGTGAGTTCGACGCCTGGCTTGAGAGCCTGCGGGAGGCTGCGTGAACGCCTCCTATGACGTGAAGTTCTTCGAGACCTATCGGAACAAGTCGAGCAAGACGCCGTCCTACGTGGTGCGATGGCAGGTGGCCGGCAAGCGATCTTCGAAGACCTACCGGACCAAGGCTCTCGCCGAGAGCTTCCTGTCAGACCTCCGCCAGGCGGCCAAGCGGGGAGAGCCGTTCGACGTCGAGAGTGGTCTACCGGCCTCCATGATCAAGGCCAAGAGCGCGCAGACCGTCTTCGACTTCGTCCGGGCCTACATCGATATGAAGTGGCCCTTCGCTGCGGCGAAGACGCGCGACAGCATCTCTGACGCGCTCTCCACCGTCCTCCCCGCCCTGACCAAGGATCGTCCGGGCCGACCTGACGCCGAGACCCTACGGACCGCGCTCCGTAAGTGCGCCCTCATCCCGGCGGGCAAGAGGCCGGAGCCGTCCCCGGAGATGGCGCGTGCGGTCCGCTGGCTCGAAGGTGCGTCCCTCGACCTGGCCGACCTGAGCGAGACGAAGACCGTACGACTTGCCCTCGACGCGCTCGCGCTTCGCCTCGACGGCCAGGCCGCCAGCGCCAACACCATCAGGCGGAAGCGGGCCGTCCTCCATGCGGTCCTGGAGTACGCCGTTGAGCTGGAAGAGCTGCCTTCCAACCCGCTCCACAAGGTCAAGTGGAAGCCCCCGAAGACGACCGAGACCGTAGACCCTCGCGTGGTCGTGAATCCGCGGCAAGCCGAGGAACTGCTGACCGCTGTGACCTACGTGGGCAAGCGCGGCCGGGGCCGGCGACTCATGGCCCTGTTCGCCTGCATGTACTACGCCGCACTTCGGCCGGGTGAGGCCGTCGCCCTTCGACAGCAGGACTGCCATCTTCCGGCAACCGGCTGGGGCCGCCTCCTCGTCGACGTGTCGCGCCCAGAGGTCAACACCCAGTGGACCGACAGCGGCGACGCTCACGAGGAACGTGGGCTCAAGCACCGAGGCCGGGACGACGTACGGCCGGTGCCCATCCCTCCGGCCCTGGTGAAGATCCTTCGGCAACACATCGAAGAGTTCGGGGTCGGCTCGGATGGGCGGATCTTCCGGAGCGAGCGCGGTGGGGTCGTCGCCTCGACGGCCTACACGGAGGTGTGGCAGGAAGCCCGCAAGCTTGCCTTCGTCCCTGCCCAGGTCGCCTCTCCCCTGGCTCGTCGGCCGTACGACCTCCGGCACGCGGCCGTCTCCCTGTGGCTCAACGCCGGCGTCTCAGCCCCGGACGTGGCCGATCGTGCGGGGCACAGCGTCGATGTGCTCCTTCGCGTATATGCCAAGTGCCTCGACGGCCATCTGGAGATCGCTAATCGGAGAATCCATGAGGCCCTGACGTATGACCTGTGACCGTGTGGGCAGCCGCAGAAGCATCCCGTGAAAAGGCCCTGGCAGCAGTAGTCTCACGACCATGAAGCTGCCGCGTGCGCACGAGAGCCTCGCCCGAGGCGGGCGTATGTTAGACGACCTGAAGATCCATACTCAGGACGAGGTGGCGTTTCGTGACCGACTTCCCTACGTTCTGGATCTACTCGCGGGTGTCACCCGCAGCATCGATGATGAAAGCAAAGGACAACGCAGTAACAAGTTTTCTGCATGGTGGAATGGGATCGACCGCAGCATGCAGAAAGAAATCACTGAACTACGCCACTCGGAGCTGAAGAGGATCGAGTCGCGGACAGAAGTACGGGTAAATGTCGACCTAGCAACCCCGACACCCCCATCCGAACCCATCAAGACGACCGTCGAGGAGCTCACGGCGAACGCCATCCATATTCATGTATCACTTGAATGGCGCTTCAAAGGCGGGGCCTTCGATGACAAACAAGTAATCGACACGCTGCAGGCATATTGGTGTACCGCCCGCGACATACTTGCCAAGGCTGAAGAATTACTTGAAGGATAGGCGGTCGCGGGCAAATTTCTCTCCAGCCGATGGCCCAGAATCTTCACCTGGAGTTCCACTCCATTACCGCGCCCCGGACGGCTACCACCACTAACTAGATGCCGCAACCTCTAGCGGGATCCAGGGGCAGCAGATCAAACCCCTCGTAGGTCAGCGCCATTTTTCCCTTTCCGCTCTTAATCCCATAGGCACTTACGAGTCGTTCGAGGGAAACTTCGCCGGGATTGCTACCCGTAGTCCAGAACCTGCCCCCCTTTCGAACAATTACATGCCAACTGTGGCGAGCGGGCACCAGCATCGCAACGCGGTCACAGGGAAGAATCTGAAATCCTCGAGTTGGGTGCTTGCTGCCGCTCACGGCCTTGATAAAGACCCAGACGTCAGCTGGGGCAGAATTGGCGTTGCCAATTATGACCTTGTAGTCATTACCTTGCATGAAGGCAGTGACAAGAACGCGTTCGGCAAAGCTAACACTCCGAAACGTAGCTTCCTGCTCTTGTTGAGCTAGACGAAACCGTTGCTCTTGATCCCGCAGTTGCTGCTGCTGCAGGAGTTCTTGCGCCTTGTATTGCAATTGCTGCTGTTGTTGCTGCTGCTGGATCAGTTCTTGATCTTGCTGCTGTTGTTGGCTGATGAGGAAGATAGCTACTGTGAGTATTACCGTGGCCACGGTGCCGACACCGCTGAGCATGCTTCCAGTAGCGGACCGTCGGTCTAGATGCCGCTCGCTTGGCGGCTCTTCAGTCTCAGGCATCCAGCGCTCCTCTGCGACGCAAGTACCTGGAGTTGCTGATGCGTCAACGGATGAGTGCAGAGATCTTGTTCCGGCTTCACCTCCCGAACTGGGTTGCGGTCCGGCTTCTAGAAACGCTGCTTGGACGCTCACGGCGATGCATGTTCTCCGCCATGCACACGCAGCGCCCCCTCTCTACGCCGCACAAGTCACGGGAGAGTGCACGGCGGTCGTCGACTGTCACCTGAGCTGTCGAGCCGGCCTTCGGGTTGGGCGGCCGTGGCCCGTGCGGCATCTACGGAGGCCGTCCAAGCCCGGCTTCGCCGCATCCGGTTTGACCGAAAGCACTGGCCACCTGGGGAAACGCCGCCAAGATCATTGCACGCATATTGGTGGACCGGCGACAGACGGGGGCTCAGGGTGGCCTACGGCTGCATGGGCCGGGAAAACAGAAGAGGCCCCGGAGGGCCTCTGAGCTGCTGTTCTGCTGGTGGCAGGTCCAGGGTTCGAACCTGGGTAGGCTGAGCCGACGGTTTTACAGACCGCTCCCTTTGGCCACTCGGGCAACCTGCCTTGTCTTCCGCTCGCTGCGGCGACAGGTAGAAGAATAGCGGACTTCCCGGGTGCACGTGACATGGGTTCCGGCTCGCCCCTCACATGATCGGCGGAGGTTCCCGGAAACTCGGGAGCGGGCGCGGCAGAGCACCGGCCATAGTGGGACGGTGATCAGACAGGCCGAGCCGGCGGATCTCGCGGCCCTTGCGGAGATCGAGAGAGCGGCGGACGGATTGTTCGTGCCGCTCGGCATCGTCTTCCCGCCGGGCACCACGGTCGTCGAAGAGTGCGACGACCCCAGGCGTGTCGTCGTGGCCGGCCGGCCACCGGTGGGGTTCGCCCTGCTCGGGGTGGTCGACGGCCTTACCCACCTCGAACAGATCGCCGTACACCCCGATCACGGCAACCAGGGGATCGGAACCCGGCTTCTCGACGCCGTCTCCAAGGCAGCCGCGCAGGCCGATACGGCCGCGGTGACGCTGACGACGTTCCGGGACGTGCCGTGGAACGCCCCCTGGTACGCCCGGCGCGGCTTCCGGGTCGTACAACCCCACGACTGGGGGCCGGAACTCACCACATTGGTCGAGCACGAGCGGGCCCTCGGCATAGAGGTGGCGCCCCGCGTCGTCATGAGGAAAGACCTCTGATCACATCGGGGCCCACTAATCTCGAAGGGTAACGGAGAGAGGACACGGACACCGATGGCCGACAGCAGTTTCGACGTGGTGAGCAAGATCGACCGGCAGGAGGTCGACAACGCCCTGAACCAGACGGTCAAGGAGGTCGGGCACCGCTTCGACTTCAAGGGTACGGGCGCGAGCATCTCCTGGTCGGGGCAGAAGGACATCGAGATCAAGGCGAACAGCGAGGAGCGGGCCAACGCGGTTCTCGACGTCTTCAAGGAGAAGATCGTCAAGCGCAACCTGTCCCTCAAGATCCTGGAGGCGGGCGAGCCGAAGCTGTCCGGCAAGGAGTACCGCCTGGTGGTGTCCCTCAAGGAGGGCATCGACCAGGAGAACGCCAAGAAGATCTCCAAGCTCATCCGGGACGAGGGCCCGAAGGGCGTGAAGGCGCAGATCCAGGGCGAGGAGCTCCGGGTCAGCTCCAAGAAGAAAGACGATCTCCAGGAGGTGATCTCCCTGCTCAAGGGCAAGGACCTCGACATCGCCCTTCAGTTCGTCAACTATCGGTGATACGCGTCACAGCGCGACACTGACGGAAAGGCCCTGACCTGCGGGTTCAGGGCCTTCGTCATTTCCGGAAGCCCCAAACCGTGACCATTTGGTTGCCCGAAGCAACGATAGGCATATGATTGCTTAGGGAAACTAAGTTTGATCACACGGGGAAGGACTTCGATGGCGAATGCGATGACGCGGGAGACGCCGCCAGGCACGGCGGCCCCCGCGATGACGCACCGGGAGATTCTGGAGGCGCTCTCGGGCCTGATGCTGGGGATGTTCGTCGCGATCCTGTCGTCGACCGTCGTGTCGAACGCGCTCCCCACGATCACGGCCGAACTGCACGCGGACGAGACGACCTACACCTGGGTGATCACCGCGACCCTGCTCGCGGCGACGGTCTCGACGCCGATCTGGGGCAAGCTCTCCGACCTGTTCAGCAAGAAGCTGCTGATCCAGCTCGGGCTGATCGTGTACGTGATCGGCTCCGCCATCGCCGGCCTGTCGCAGAACCCGTCGATGCTGATCACGGCACGGGTCGTCCAGGGCCTCGGCGTCGGCGGCCTCACCGCCCTCGCGCAGGTCATCATGGCGGCGATGATCTCGCCACGGGAACGCGGCCGCTACTCCGGCTACCTGGGCGCGGTGTTCGCCGTCGCCACGATCGGCGGCCCGCTCGTCGGCGGCCTCATCGTCGACACCTCGTGGCTCGGCTGGCGCTGGTGCTTCTACGTCGGCGTGCCGTTCGCGATCCTCTCGCTGATCGTGCTGCAGAAGACCCTGCACCTGCCGGTCGTCAAGCGCGACGTACGCATCGACTGGGGCGGCGCGACGCTGATCGCCGCCGCCGTCTCGCTGCTGCTGATCTGGGTCTCCTTCGCCGGCAACAAGTACGACTGGCTGTCGTGGCAGACCGGCGCGATGGTCGGCGGCGCGGTCGTGCTCGCGGTGCTCTTCCTCGTGGTCGAGTCCAAGGTGAGCGAGCCCATCGTCCCGCTGCGCCTGTTCAGGATCCGGACGGTCAGCCTCAGCGTGGTCGCCAGCGTGCTGGTCGGCGTCGCGATGTTCGGCGGCACGACCTTCCTCAGCCAGTACTTCCAGCTCGCCCGGGGCGAGACGCCCACGGTTGCCGGCCTGATGACGCTGCCGATGATCCTCGGCCTGGCGATCTCCTCCACGGTCTCGGGGCAGATCATCACCCGCACCGGCCACTGGAAGGTCTTCCTGGTCTCCGGAACCTTCTTCCTCACCGCCGGGTTCGCCCTGATGGGCACGCTGCGGTACGACACCGACTACTGGCTCGTCGCGATATTCATGTTCTGCGTCGGCGTCGGCATCGGCATGAGCCAGCAGAACCTCGTTCTCGCCGTGCAGAACCAGGTCCGCGCGGAGGACCTGGGCGCGGGCAGCTCGGTGGTCTCGTTCTTCCGCTCCCTCGGCGGCGCGATCGGCGTCTCGGCCCTCGGCGCCCTGATGGGCGACCGCGTCAAGCGCTACCTGGCGGACGCCCTGGCCGCGCTGGGCGTCCACGGCACCGGCCAGGAGAGCGGCGCGATCCCGAAGCTCTCGGCGCTGCCCGCCCCGATCCGCACGGCGGTGGAGAGCGCGTACGGCCACGGCATCGGCGACCTGTTCCTCTACGCGGCGCCGCTCACCCTCCTCGCGCTGATCGCCGTGCTGTTCATCAAGGAGGTCCCGCTGCGGACCAGCGCGATCACGGTCAGCGCCGAAACGCAGGAGACCGACGAGACCCTCGACCCCGAGATCGCCCGCCAGCGGAACGGCGCCGTGACCGGACGCCACGCCCAGCGCGACAGGCAACAGCGTGACAGGCAACAGCCGATCATGGCCGAGGCCGAGTTCGCCTCGCCGAACGGCCACTCCGCCACGCAGCCCCTGAACGCACAGCCCCTGAACCCGCAGCCCCTGAACGCACAGGTCCTCACCGCCACGCAGGCCCAGCCGTACGCCGCGCTCGCCATGGAGACGCACGAGCCGGGCGGCGTCAGCATCAGCGGGTTCGTCAAGGGTCAGGACGGCGTGCCCGTGGGGCGCGCCACGCTCACGCTGATCGACGTGCGCGGCCACCAGCTCGGCCGTACGGTCACCCGGGACGACGGGGGCTACGCGCTCCAGACGCCGGGCGGCGGGACGTACGTGCTGATCGCGTCGGCGGGCGACCGGGAGCCGCAGGTCGCGACGCTGGTCGTGGGCGACCAGCCGGTCGACTTCGACATGGTGCTCGCGGCCTCGGGCCGGCTCGTCGGCACCGTGCGCGGCATCGACGGGACGCCGGTCGCCGAGGCGGTGGTCGTCGTGACGGACGTCCGCGGCGAGGTCGTGGCCACGAGCTCGACCGACGCCGAGGGCGGCTTCTCCTTCTCCGGCATCGTGGCCGGCACCTACACGCTCACGGTCAGCGGCGCGGCCTACCGTCCGGCCGCCGTTCCGATCGAGGTGCTTGGCACCGGCCAGACCCGGCATGACGTCGTGCTGCTGCCCGGCGCGCGGGTGCGGGGCACGGTCCGCGTCAAGGACGGCGTGCCGCTGGCGGACGCGAGGGTCACGCTGCTCGACGCCGCAGGCAACGTGGTGGGCGTGGCGACCACCGGCGAGGACGGCGAGTACGCCTTCACCGACCTGACCGGTGGGCAGTACACGATCGTCGCGAGCGGTTACGCGCCCGTGGCGAGCACGCTGAACCTGGGCGGCCAGGGCGACGAGCCTTACGACGTGTGGCTGGGACACGAGCGATGAGCGTCTCCCAGATGGTCCCCAGGGGATTGCACGCCCTGGTCAGGAGCAAGGACGGCTGGGCCGTGCAGCACGCGGTCGTCACGGTGACGGACACGACCGGCCACCAGGTGGCGCGGGCGGAGGCGGACGCCGACGGGCAGGTCGTCACCGCCCCGCTGCCGCCGGGGGTCTACACGGTGGTCGCGACCGCGATCGGGTACGCGCCCGCCGCGTCCACCGCGATCGCGACCGCCTCGGGCGCCGCCGAGGCCGGCACTCTGGTGCTGGCCCGGCAGGGCGGCACCGAGCTTCCGCCGCCCGGCGTGTGGACGATCGACCCGGAACACTCGAAGATCTCGGCCACGGCCCGGCACCTCGGCCTCAGCAGCGTGCAGGGGCGGTTCACCGAGTTCTCCGGCCGGATCGAGATGGGCGCCACGCCGGAGGAGTCGTCCGTGGTCGCCGAGATCGTCGCCGAGTCCATCGACACGGGCAGCCGGATGCGCGATGATCACCTGCGTTCCGCGGACTTCCTCGACGTCCCGGTGCACCCGGTGATCTCCTACCGGAGCACCGGGCTGTCGCCGGCGGGCCCGGACCGGTGGACGGTGCACGGCGTGCTGACGCTGAGCGGCGTCAGCCGCCCGGTCGATCTCGACATGACCTACCTCGGCACGGGCCCGGACCTGTGGGGCGGGCTGCGGGCGGCGTTCCGCGCGGTCACGGAGTTGCGCCGCGAGGACTTCGCGATGACCTACAACCAGGTCGTCCAGGCGGGAATCTCGCTGATCGGCGCGACACTGAAAGTAGAGCTGGACATCCAGGCGGTGCGCGGGTAGACCCCCTGCCACACGCAGTCAGGAGGAGGCAGGCCATGACGGAGGCGGACATCGCTCCCCGACCGCCCACGGCCGGCGAACGCGAGGCGTACTGCGCGGTCGAGCGGCAGCTCGCCATCCTGCTCCGGCGCGCCAAGGCGTTCTCCGCGGGGATGGGGCGCAAGGTGCATCCCGAGCTGGACCCCGGCGCGTACGGCCTGCTGGTCCGCATCGACCAGAGCTCGCCGATGCGGTCCAGTGACCTGGCCGCCTACCTGCGGGTCGGCCGGGCGACGATCAGCCGCCAGCTCAAGGTGCTGGAGGAGCTGGGGCTGATCAGCCGCAGCCCCGACCCCGAGGACGGCCGGGCCCACCTGCTGGCCCTTACTCCCGAGGGCCGCAGGCGGCTCGACGACGCGCGGGTCGCGCGCGAGGGCCAGCTGCGCACGCTGCTGGCCGCCTGGCCGGAGGAGGACGTACGGCTGCTCGCGCGCATGCTCGAACGCTTCAACATGCTCACCGAGGGCATGCAACCCTGACACCAGAGGTCACAGGCGTTACTCCCTCCGTTCCATGCGGTGGCCAAACCGTCATAAGGGACGCTTAAACTGCGCCTCAGACGTTTTCGCACCATAGCAAGGAGGCCGGTGTGGCTCCCTGGTCCACCTATCGGAAAGCGGCGAGCATCGGGGCGGTGGCGCTGGCGGCGACGCTGACCGTCACCGCCTGCGGGAGCGACTCCGCCGGCTCGGGCACGGCGACGGCCTCGGCCGCCCCCGGCGGTGTCGCCCTCGTGAACGCCGGAAAGATCACGACCTGCACGAACATTCCGTACGAGCCGTTCCAGTTCAACCAGGGCGACAAGGTCGTCGGGTTCGACGTGGACATCGTCGACCTGGTCGCGAAGAAGCTGGGCGTGACCCAGGACATCGTGGACATCGACTTCGCGGCGATCAAGAGCGGCGCCGCCCTGAACGCCCGCAAGTGCGACGTGGCCGCCGCCGGTATGACGATCACTCCCGAGCGGCAGCAGAACCTGCTCTTCTCCGAGCCGTACTTCGACGCCACCCAGGCGCTGATGGCCAAGAAGGGCAGCGGGATCACCTCGCTCGACGACGTCAAGGCCAAGAACCTCAAGCTGGGCGCGCAGGCGTCCACGACGGGCCTCGACTACGTCAAGAGCAAGGGGTTCGAGCCGACCGAGTTCGCCGACTCCCCCAAGGAGCTGCTCGGCCTGCAGACCGGCCAGGCGGACGTGATCGTGCAGGACCTCCCGGTCGTGCTGACCTGGCTGAAGAAGTCCGACATCGGCGCCAAGTTCGAGCAGGTCGCCAGCCTCGACACCGGTGAGCAGTACGGCATCGGCATGAAGAAGGACAACACGGCGCTCAAGAAGGTCGTCGACGAGGTCCTCGCCGCCGCCAAGTCCGACGGCACCTACAACGCGATCTACAAGAAGTGGTTCGGCACCGAGCCCGGTGGCGCGTCCGGTGGCGCTTCGGACGGCGCTTCGACCGGAACCGAGTCGCCCGCCGCCGGATCATGAGTGCTGTGAGCGAGCAGGAGGACACCTCCCACGCTGGGCCCCGCAAGGGGCTCAGCCCGCGCAAGAAGCAGCGCATCAGCCGGAGCGTCCAGTACGTCGTGCTGGTGGCGGTCCTCGTCGTCCTGGTGGCCCTGGCCGACTGGAAGGCGATCGGCGAGTCGTTCCTCAACCTCGACGTCGCCCGCAAGGGCCTGCCCGACCTGTTCACGGTGGCGCTGCGCAACACCGTGATCTACACGCTGTCGGGCTTCGCCCTCGGTTTCGTCCTGGGACTCGTACTTGCCCTGATGCGGCTGTCCACGGTCGCGCCCTACCGGTGGCTGTCGACGATCTACATCGAGATCTTCCGCGGCCTGCCGATCCTGCTCATCTTCCTGATGATCGGCAGCCTCCCGCTGGCGTTCCCCGGCTTCGAACTGCCCGGCGGCGTGTACGGCAGCGCCGCGCTGGGGCTCGGCGTCGTCTCGGCGGCGTACATGGCGGAGAACTTCCGGGCGGGCATCCAGGCGGTGCCGAAGGGGCAGATGGAGGCGGCGCGGTCGCTCGGCATGCCGCACATGCGGGCGATGGTCTCGATCGTCATCCCGCAGGCGATCCGGATCGTGCTGCCGCCGCTCACCAACCAGCTCGTCATGCTGCTGAAGGACTCCTCGCTGGTGCTGATCCTCGGCGTCACGGCCGCCCAGGTGGAGCTGGCGAAGTTCGGCAACGACCAGTCCTCCACGTTCGCCAACCCCACGCCGATCCTCGCGACCGGCCTGACCTACCTGCTGATCACGATCCCCCTCGGGTACGTCGCGAGGCGGCTCGAAGCGCGTCAGGGAGCGGGCCGATGAGCACCGTCGAGATCAGGAACCTGCACAAGTCGTTCGGGAAGCTCGAAGTGCTCAAGGGCATCGACTTCACGGTCGAGAGCGGCCAGGTCGTCTGCGTGATCGGGCCGTCCGGCTCGGGCAAGTCCACGCTGCTGCGCTGCGTCAACCTGCTGGAGCAGCCGACCTCCGGCACGGTGGTCGTGGACGGCGTCGATCTGACCGACCCCGACGCCGACATCGACGCCGCCCGGCGGCACATCGGCATGGTGTTCCAGCAGTTCAACCTGTTCCCCCACCTGACCGTGCGGCGCAACGTCACGATCGCCCAGGAGCGGGTGCTCAAGCGGAGCAAGGGCGAGTGCGACCGCGTCGCCCGGGAGAACCTGGAGAAGGTCGGCCTCATCGACAAGATCGACGCCTACCCGCCCCAGCTGTCCGGCGGCCAGCAGCAGCGCGTGGCGATCGCCCGCGCGCTCGCCATGAACCCCTCGCTGATGCTGTTCGACGAGCCGACCTCCGCCCTCGACCCCGAGCTGGTCGGCGACGTGCTGTCGGTCATGCGGAAGCTCGCGGAGGACGGCATGACCATGCTCGTCGTCACCCACGAGATGGGATTCGCCCGCGAGGTGGCCGACCGCGTGGTGTTCATGGACGGCGGCGTGATCGTCGAGGACGGGCCGCCCCAGCAGGTCATCGCCGACCCGCAGCATGAGCGGACCCGCGAGTTCCTGAGCCGCGTGCTGCACCCCGGCGTCTGACGCCCGGAGCGCCCCCTTCGTGGAACAATGGCGTACTTCGACAAGGGGGATGGGCGGGGTGGGCGCGCTCTCGGAGCAGGTGCGGGCGGCGATCGCGAGCAACGTGCGGCACGCGCGGCACACGCGTGGGCTCAGCATCCGCGACCTGGCGGACCGCTCCGGCTTCAGCAAGGCGTTGCTGTCGCAGATCGAGCGCGGGCTGGCCAACCCCACGGTCGAGGTGCTGGCGGGGCTGGCCGAGGCTCTCAACCTGTCCTTCGCCGACCTCACCCGGACGCCGCTGTACGAACCGCAGGTGATGCGCCGCGCCGGCGACGACGCGGCGCGCACCCTGCTGAGCTCCCTCGACCGGCGGCGCTTCGAGCTGTACGAGACGCCGCTGCCGCCGGAGCACGCCCACGAGAGCGCCCCGCACGGGCGGGGGTCGGAGGAGTTCGCCTACGTCCTGTCCGGCTCGGTGGCCCTGGAGGTCGCCACGTACGCGGTCAGGCTCGAGGCGGGGGACGCCGTGCGTTTCTCGGCCGAGGCCGAGCACGGCTACCGGACCGGCGCGGAGCCGGCCCGGCTGCTGACGCTCGTCTCGATGCCCTCCGACTGACCGATCAGCCGAGGGCGATCATGCTCCGGTAGCTCGGCCGGCCATACCACGCGAGCCGGTCCAGCGTCGCGGCGGGCAGCGGCAGGTCGAGCGCGTCGAGGTAGGTCTCGCCCAGATGGGCGTCCGTCCAGGGGTCGTTGACGTGGAAGACGTCGCCGTCCACCCCGTGGACGGCGATCCAGTGCGGGCTGCTCTCGTCGTGCATGCCGAGCTGCTCGATCAGCACGAGCGCCACCCCGCCGCCCTCGACCACCGCGCGGAGCCGGTCGAGGTCGAAGGCGACGGTCTCCACGTCGATGCCCCTGCGGGACAGCTCGGCACGGAACCCCGTCTGGATGAAGCGCCGCAGCTCGCGCTCCTCGTCCGTACGGCACAGCTCCAGCAGGGTCGGGGCCTCGGTGGACAGCAGCACCTCCGGCCTGACGCCCCGGCCGGCGGCGGCGAGCGCGAGGCCCAGGGGATCGCAGCCGGCCACCGTGGTCGCCTCGCGCCACAGCCGCAGCTCCTCCTCGCGGGAGGGCTCGCCCCACAGCCCGAGCCCGCCCAGGGCCATCTGCAGCGCCGCCGGCCCGCAGGTGAAGTCGGTGGTCTGGCGCATGTACGGCACCGCCCGCGCGGGGGGCCGTTCACGCCAGCGCACCTGACCGTAGCCCGTCTCCGGGGTGCCGACCACCGGGCCCGCCCAGGTGGGCACCGGCACCTCCCGGTAGCCCCGGCCCAGCGAGCGTTCCCACGCGGCGTCCCGCGCCGCGAACCACCGCTTGACCGCCACCGCGCCCTCCCGCCAGGCGCGCTCCTCGATGGTGCGCACGAGCGTGTCGGCGACCGCGTCGTCGGACGCCCACACGTCCACGATCTTCCGGTAGGCGGTGAGCGGCCTGTGCACCTCGAAGGCGGCCCCGGCGAGCGTCCCGTCCTCCGTACGGGCCGTGACGAGCGTGCGCACCTGCACGCCGCCCGCGAGCCGCCAGCGGCGTATCAGGTCGGCGGGCACGGCGTCGAGCCCGTCGGCGACGGAGGCCACGTCCCCCGTCACGGGCAGCACGTCGACGCGTAGTTCGGTCATCAGGATCTTCACTCCGCTCGGGTCGCCGCCGGCACGGACGCCAGCAGCCGTTGGGTGTACTCGTGGGCAGGGGCGCCCAGCACGCCGCCGACCGGCCCGGTCTCGACGACCCGGCCGCGGTGCATCACGTACACGCGGTCGGCGACCTGCCGTGCGACGGCCAGGTCGTGGGTGATGAACAGCAGGGTCAGCCCCAGGTCGCGGCGCAGGTCCGACAGCAGGTTGAGCACCTGCGCCTGGACCGAGACGTCGAGCGCCGAGACGGGCTCGTCGCAGACCAGCACCTCGGCGCCGGGAGCGAGCGCCCGCGCGATCGCCACACGCTGACGCTCGCCGCCCGACAACGCGCGGGGCCTGCGCCGGGCGTACGCCGCGGGCAGGCCGACCAGGTCGAGCAGGCCGGGCACCTCCGACCGGGGACGGCCCGCCGCCTTGAGCGCCTCGGCCAGCGAGGCGCCGACGGTGAGGCCGGGGTTCAGCGCGGAGTACGGGTCCTGGAACACGTACTGCACCCGCCTCGGGCCGGTGGCCCCGCCGCCGAACTCGACGCTTCCTCCGTCGGCCCGTTCGAGGCCGACCACGCACCGCGCGAGCGTGGTCTTGCCGGAGCCGGACTCGCCGACCACCGCGACCGCCTCCCCCGCCGCGACCTCCAGGTCGACCCCGTCGAGCGCCGGCGCGGCAGAGCCGGGGAACCGCTTGGTCAGCCCGCGTACGGTCAGCAGCGCGGGCGACGGGCCCGCCTCTGGAGGAACGACCGCGGCGGGGGGAACGGCGAGAAGAGGCGCGGCGACCGGGCGGACGTCCGAGGGCCGCACGCACGCCGCCCGGTGCCCGCTGTTTCCTGGGCCATGGGCCACCTCCGCCAGGACCGGTTCGGCCGTACGGCACGCCTCGACCGCCAGATCGCACCGGTCCGCGAAGGCGCAGGCGTCGCTCACCGCGTACGGCCGGGGCACCGATCCGGGGATCGTCGGCAGCGCCGGCAGGCGGTGGGTGACGGGCGGGTCGCAGGCCGCCAGCCGCGCCGTGTAGGGGTGCGCGGGCCGGTCCATCACCTCGGCCGCCGGGCCCTCCTCGGCGAGCCGCCCGGCGTACATCACCATGATCCGGTCGGCCCTGGCCCGGGCGAGCCGCAGGTCGTGCGTGATCAGGATGAGGCCCATCCGACGCGCCCGCTGCAGCCCGGCGACGAGTTCGAGGACCTCGTGCTGGGTGGTCACGTCCAGTGCGGTGGTCGGCTCGTCCGCGATCAGCAGGCCCGGACCGGCGGCCAGCGCGGCCGCGATCGCCACCCGCTGGCGCATGCCGCCGGAGAGCTGGAAGGGGTACCGTCCTGAGACCTCCGAGGGCAGTCCCACCTCGGCCAGCAGGCGGGCGACCCCGACGGCGCGGCCGGGCCGCGGCAGCGCCCAGCCGATCTGCTCGCCGCAGAGGTGCACCGGCGACAGCGAGGTGAACGGGTCCTGGAGCAGCAGCGCGATCTGCGAACCCCGGATGCGCTGCCAGGGCGTGCGCGCGGCCAGGTCGTACGCCTGCCCGGACAGCTCCAGCCGTCCGGTGGCGTGCACGCCCTCGGGCAGCAGGCCGGTCAGCGCCCTGGCGGTCATCGACTTGCCCGAACCGGACTCGCCGACGATCGCCACGGTCTCCCCCGGCGCCACCGTCAGGTCGATTCCCGCGACGAGGACGCCCGCCGCCGAGGTCACCCGTACGTCGCGGGCGTCAAGCAGCGGGGTCACCGGGCCCTCTGTCACCGGGCCTTCTGTCACCGGGCCATTTGTCATCGGGCCACCACCCTGCGGTCGAGCAGTTCCGACAGCCAGTCGCCGAGCAGGTTCACCGCGGTGGCGGTGAGGATGATCAGCACGCCGGGCACGACGGCCGCCAGCGGGTTGTCGCCCAGCAGCGCGCGCCCGTCGGCGAGCTGGCGTCCCCAGTCCGGCGCCCCGGGCGGCACGCCGAGCCCGAGGTACGACAGCGAGGACAGCGCGACCAGCGCGAACGCCACGTTGAGCAGGAGGTTGGCGACCACGATCGGCACGATGTTGGGCGCGATGTGCCGGAACATGATCCGCGTCGGCCGGATGCCGAGGATCCTGGCCGACTCGATGTAGGGCCGGGGTGTCTGCTCCATCACCGCTCCCCGCACGAGCCGCACGTCGGACGGCGAGAACAGCACGATCAGCACGGCGACCGTGACCCAGTAGCCGCGCCCCACGAGCCCGGCGACCACGATGGCCAGCAGCACGGACGGCAGCGCCAGCAGCAGGTCGGCGTAGCGACCGGCCAGCATGTCCACGATCCCGCCCCGGTAGCCCGCGAAGGTCCCGAGCAGGACCCCGATCACCATCGACCCCACGGCGACCACGATCGGACCGGCCAGCGCCGAGCGGGCACCCGCGAGCGACAGCTGCAGGATGTCGCGGCCGAGCTGGTCGGTGCCGAGCAGGTGGCCCTCGACGCCCGCGCCGACCACGCCCAGGTAGACGTCCTGGTCGAGGGCGTGCGGCGCGAGCAGTTCCCGGCCCGCCGCGCACACCGCGACGGCCGCGAGCACGACGGCGGACAGGATCGCCACGACCGGCGGCCGCCTCTTCGTCCTCCGCTTCACCGGCTTCATCGGCGCACCGCCCTGGCCCGCACGCGCGGGTCGATCGCGAGGTACGACAGGTCCACGGCGAGCGCGGTCACCGACACGACCAGCGCGACGACGAGCGTCAGCGCCTGCACCACCGGGACGTCCTTGAACAGCACCGACTCCTCCATGAGCGAGCCGAGGCCGGGCAGCGCGAAGGTGACCTCGATCAGCACGGTGCCGCCGAACAGGTAGGCCACCATCAGGCCGAGGCTGGTCACGATGGGGATGGCCGCGTTGCGCAGCACGAGGCGCAGCACCCGCCGCTCGGACAGGCCGCGTCCCCGCGCGAACGTCACGTAGTCCTGGTCCAGCTCCCGGATGACCGCCGCCCTGGTCAGCTTCACGACGAAGGCGCCGAGCCCGAACGCCAGCGCCACCGCCGGGAGGACGAGATGCCAGAGGGCGTCGAGGAACCCCTCGCCGGTGCCGTAGACGGGAAACCAGCCCAACCCCAGGGCGAAGACGTACAGCAGGATCAGGCCCACCGCGAAACCGGGGGCGCTGACGCCGACGACCGAGGCCGCCACGATCACGCGGTCGAGCGGCCGGCCGCGCCGTACGGCGGTGGCGATCCCGGCCGGGACGCCGGCCAGGACCGACAGCAGGAACGCCAGCCCGGCCGTGGCCGCCGTGACGCCGGTCCGGTCGAGCAGCAGCGGCCCGACCTGCCCTCCGGTGCGGATGGACGTGCCGAAGTCACCGGTCGCCGCGTGGGACAGCCACCACCAGTACTGCGCGAGGAACGGCTCGTCCAGGTGATGCAGCTCGCGGATCCGGGCCAGGGCCTCCGGCGTGACGTTGCGGGTGCCCAGCAGGTTGCGGGCGACGTCGCCGGGGGCGAGGTACAGCAGCGCGAAGACCAGCAGCGACAGCGCGAGCAGCAGCGCGAGCGTGGCGGCGGCCCGGCGCAGCGCGAAGGCGAGGACGGCGCGGTTCACTTCGCCGCGTAGACCTGGCCCGGCCAGTCGGCCAGCAGGGTGTAGGAGGTGTAGTCCTTGACGCCGATCGCGCTGCCGAACGCGGTCGCCGCCTGGCCCCACCACAGCGGCAGGTACGCCAGGTCGGCGGCCTGTGCGGTCTGGGCCTCGATCAGCAGTCCGGCCCTCTTCTCCGGGTCGGCCTCGGCGGTGGCCTTCGCCATCGTGGCGGCGATCGTGTCGTTGGCGTACTTGGCGGGGTTGCCCTCGCCGAGGAACCAGGTCGCCAGCTCGCCGGGGTCGCCGGTGGTGTTGAAGTACCACATGTAGCTCAGCGGCGGGAACTCGTTCAGCTCCGCCAGCCACTGCTCGATCGGCAGTTCCTTCACCTCGAGCGTGATGCCGATCTTCTTCAGGTCGGCGGCGAACGCCTGCGCGGCCGTCCCCAGGTGCGGGCCGGTGTTCGGGTAGGACAGGCTCGCGCTGAACCCGTTCGGCACCTTCGACTGCGCCAGCTCCTGCTTCGCCTTCTCCAGGTCGTACGCGTACTGGGGGACGGCGGCGAGGCGCTGCGCCGCCTCCTGCGGCGTCCAGAGCCCGCCGAACTGCTCGGGCGTGGACAGCGCGGTGGCGACCTGGCCCCGGCCGCGCAGGATCTTGTCGACGATCGCCTGGCGGTTCACCGCGTGCGCGACCGCCTTGCGGACGTGCACGTCGTCGAACGGCGCGGCCTTCGTGTTGAAGGTCAGCCCGGCGTAGGAGCGGTCGGGCGCGTAGACCACCCGGGTGCCGGAGGCGCCCTCCCACTGGCGCGACTGGGCCAGCGGCACGTTGAGCGCCATGTCGGCCTTGCCGGCCTTCCACGCCAGCAGGCGGGTGTTCTCGTCGGGCACGAACTCGAACCGGATCTTCGCGATCTTCGGTCGGGTGCCGTGCCAGGTGTCCGCCCGGGAGAACTCGACGTAGGAGTCGGGGACGAACCCCGTGACCTTGTACGGCCCGGTCCCGATGGGGAGCGACTGCGGGGTGCCGAATCCGCTCTTCGCGTTCTGCCACGCGGCCTTGGGGGCGATCCACAGGGCGTCGGCGTTCGACGGGAGCCAGGCGAACGCCACGTCGGCGGCCTTGGCGGTGAGGGTGATCTCGGCGTCCCCGGTCTTCTCGGCCTTCTTCAGGTTGGCCCAGTAGGCGGCCGTGGAGGGCGAGACCTTCGCGTCCCTCGCCATCTCGATCGAGTGCAGCACGTCGTCGGCGGTCACCGGGGTGCCGTCGTGGAACCGGGCGTCGGGGCGGAGCCGGTAGACGTAGGTGGTCGGCGACGTGCGCTCGAAGCTCGACGCCAGGGCGGGGACGATCTTCCCCGTGGTGTCGACGCCGACGAGCCCCTCCATGCAGATCCCGGCGACGTAGTAGTTGAGGATGCCCGACTCCTGCCCGGGATACAGGTTCGACAGCGATCCGGGCAGCGACACCCGGAGCACCTCGATCTCCTTGCCGGTGTCCGTGCCGGCGGCGGCGCTTCCGCTCGACGCCTTCGAGCCGGCCGGTGACGACGGCGCCGCGCCGCAGGCCTCCAGCAGCGCCGCGGCCGACAGCACCGTCATGCCGGTGACCGCCGTCCTGAGGAATCCCCGGCGGGTGTGGACGCCGCGCTCATCCGTTTCTGCCATGCCACGCCTTCCCTGTGACCTGGCCTGTCTACCAAGTCGCCCCAAATGGATAGAAGCAGTAAACACCACATGAGGCCGGATCTTCCATCCCTTTCCCCACCAAATGTGTAGAGATCTTCGCGTGGCCCATTCGTGACAGAACCCCCCGCCGTCGCACCGCATCCATCCAGGCGAGACGGAAGGAAGCCCGAGGAGAAAACCCGCGGTCCTCGCCCTCTCGGCGGCGGCCGCCATGGCGCTGACCACCCTCGCCGGCACCGCGCAGGCGGGGGCGCGGACGGGAGCCGCCGCTCGTGGCACCTCGCGCTCGGCAACGGCCGCGACAGTGTGCTCGGGAACGCTCAGGTGTTCTCCGGGTGCGCGAGAAGCTCACCGACCCGGCGTCACCGCCGGTAGCCGGCCATCCGCTCCAGACGGGCGATCCGCGCGGCGACCGGCGGGTGGGTCGCGAACAGCCTGCCGATCCGGGTGCCCCGGAACGGATTGACGATCATCATGTGACCGGCGGAGGCGAGCCTGCCGTTCTCCGGGAGCGGCAGCCTGCGGACCTCCATCTCGATCTTGCGCAGCGCGGAGGCGAGGGCCAGCGGGTCGCCGGTCAGCCGGACGCCCGCGTCGTCGGCCGCGAACTCCCGCGAGCGCGCGATCGCCATCTGGATCATCGTGGCCGCGACCGGGCCGAGGATCATCACGAGGACGGCGCCGAGGAACCCCGGACCCTCGTCGTCGTCGGAGCCGAAGAACAGGCCGGCGTACCCGAAGTACGTGATCATCGTCGCGAGCGCGCCCGCGACCGAGGAGATCAGGATGTCCCTGTTGTGGATGTGCGACAGCTCGTGGCCGAGCACGCCCTTGAGTTCGCGCTCGTCCAGCAGCCCGAGGAGGCCGTGCGTGACGCACACCACCCCGTCACGCGGGTTGCGCCCGGTCGCGAACGCGTTGGGCTGCATCGTCGGGGACACGTACAGGCGGGGCATCGGCGCGCGGGCCTCGGTGCAGAGCTCGCGGACGACGCGGTAGAGGACCGGCTGTTCCACCTCCGCCACGGGCCGGGCCCGCATGGCCGACAGCGCGATCCTGTCGGCGCAGAAGTAGGCGACGCCGCTGACCGCGAGGGCGGCCACGACCGCGATCCGGGCACCCGTGCCACCCCCCAGCCAGGCACCGGCCACCAGGAGCAGCGAGGACAGCGCCCCCAGCAGGACCGCGGTGCGCAGGCGATTGTGGTGCACGCCTCCTCCTCACGGTTGGGTGCGTCCAGCCCTACCAACGCATACGGCCTGGACGAACGTTCCCCGTGACGCGCCTCACCCTGTGACGGACAGCACCACCTGCGGGGCGACGGAGAAGACCACGGTGACGGCGACCGCGAGGGCGACGGCGACCCCCGCCGCCGCCCTCGTCGAGACCGTACGGCTCTCGCCCGCCGCGGGCGGCGCGAACAGCCGGGCGGTCCAGGCGATGTAGTAGTACAGCCCGGCCACCGTGTTGGCCGCCATGACCAGGGCCAGCCAGCCGAGCCCGCCGTCCACGACGGCCCGGAAGACGACGATCTTCGCGAACAGGCCGGCGAGCCCGGGTGGCAACCCGGCCAGGCAGACGAGGGCGAAGGCGAGGGACAGCCCGGCGGCCGGGCTCCGCAGCGCCAGCCCCCGGTACGCCTCCAGGTCCTGGCCTTCCGGCAGCCGCGCCACCAGCAGGACCACCGCGAAGGCGATCAGGTTCATCGCGGCGTAGAAGACGAGATAGGCGACCGACGCACCGACGGCGGCGCGGGGTGCGACGGCGTAGACGGCCAGCGGCGCGAGGATGTAGCCCGACTGCGCGACCGACGACCAGGCCAGCAGCCGGACGGCCGCGCGCTGCCGCATCGCGAGGACGTTGCCCGCCGTCATCGTCAGTGCGGCGACGACCGCCACTCCGGGCGCCCACAGCGCCGCCCTCCCCGGCAGCGCGGACGTCAGCAGCAGGATCAGCCCGGCGAAACCCGACGCCTTCGACACCACCGACAGCAGCGCCGCGACCGGGACCGGTGCGCCTCGGTAGACGTCCCCCGCCCAGAAATGGAACGGCACCGCGGCGATCTTGAACGCGAAGCCCGCCGCCACCAGCACGATCGCCACCGCCGTGACCTGGGCCATGTCCCCCGTCATGTCCCCGGCCATGTCCCCGGCCGTGTCTCCGGTCGCCCGCAGTGCGGCGTCGATCCGGTCGAGGTGGACCGAGCCGGTCACCCCGTAGAGCAGCGAGACGCCGAACAGCGTGATCGCGGTGGAGACCACCGAGACCAGGAAGAGCTTGAGGGCCGCCTCGGAGGCGCGGCCGTCGTGACGCTTGAGCGCGGTCAGCGCGAAGACCGGCAGCGACACCAGTTCCAGCGACACGACCAGCATGATGAGATCACGGGAGGCGGGCAGCAGGACCGCCCCGGTCAGCGTGGCCAGCAGCAGGAAATACCACTCCCCCGCCGGAATCCGGCCGCGCTCTCCTGGCCCGGCGTCGCGTCCTGCGGCGATCTCCGTCATCGACAGCAACACGACGACCACCCCGGCGGCCAGCACGACCGCCGCGATGACCAGGGAGAAGCGGTCCGCGACGAACGAGCACGACGCCGGGCCGGCCCGGCCCGGGGCAGGTTCGCCGCCGAGCGAGGCGGGGACGCAGAACGTGCGCCGGGTCCCGCCGCCGGCGGCCTGGACGGCCACCACGGCCAGGGCGGCGACCAGGCCGCCGAGCGTGACGAGACCGAGCACCCGCGCCCCGCCGGGGCGGGCGGGCAGGAACGCGTCGAGCAGCAGCACGAGCCCGGCGACCAGCGCGAGGACCAGCGGCGCCGCCACGGCGGCGTAGTCGATGGACTGGATCACCCCGCCCGTCACGGCGCCACCCCCGATCCGAGGAGCGACTGCACGGCGGGCGTGGTGACGGCGAGCAGGGCCTTCGGCCACAGGCCGAACAGCACGATCAGCGCCACCAGCGGGAGCCACGCCGCAAGCTCGTGGGCCGTGACGTCCCGGAAAGGCCGCCGCGCCCGGCCCATCTCTCCGGCGTCGGCGGCGCCCACTCCGGCGGCCCCGGCACCCGTCGCACTGGCCCGTCCCTCGTCGGCCACGGCGCTCGTGCGGGCGGTCTCCTGCACCGCGCCCTCCCGGTCCAGCGCGGCCGCGGCGGCCACGGCGGCCACGGCGGCTCCGGTCGCGACGGGCTCGACCGGTTCCGCGCCCTCCCCCGCCTCGCTCAGCACCTCGCGTACGCCTTCGGCGGTGGCGAGTGGCGGCCCCGGCGGCTCATACGGCTCCGGCGGCTCAAGGGGCCCGGGGGGCGGGATGGTCTCGACCGCCCGGCCATGCGTCACCCGCGAGAGCATGACCAGGAAGTAGGCCGCCGTGAGCACCGCGCCGAGCCCGCCGACGGCCATGAACACGAGGAACAGCGGCCGGGAGAGCCCGGCGGCCGGGCGGAACGCGCCGAGCAGCGCGAGCATCTCCCCCCAGAAGCCGGCGAGGCCGGGCATGCCCAGCGAGGCGACGCAGGCGAAGGTCAGCACCGAGCCGACGTACGGCAGGCGGCGCAGCATGCCGCCGCCCAGCCGGACCATGTCGGCCGTGCCGTACCGCTCCTTGACGGCTCCGGCGAGGAAGAACAGCAGGCCGGTGATCAGCCCGTGGGCGACGTTGGCGAACAGGGCGCCGTTCAGGCCCACCGGCGTGAGCGAGGCGAACCCGAGCAGCACGAACCCCATGTGGCCGACGGAGGAGTAGGCGATCATCCGTTTGAGATCGCGCTGGGCGAGGCAGGCGAGCGATCCGTACGCGATGCCGACCACGGCGAACGCGCCGAGCCAGGGGGCCAGGGCCGCCGCGCCCTCGGGGAGCACCGGGATCGCGATCCTGGCGAAGCCGTAGGAGCCCATCTTGAGCAGCACGCCCGCGAGCAGGACCGAGCCGACGGTCGGCGCCTCGGTGTGCGCGTCGGGCAGCCAGGTGTGCAACGGCCACATGGGCGTCTTCACCGCCAGGCCGAGACCGATGGCGAGGAACGCGAGGATCTGCGCCGACCGGGCCATGCCCGAACCGTGGCGCCCGGCCAGCGCGACCATGTCGAGCGTGCCGGCCTGGGTCCAGACGACGAGCAGGCCGATGAGGAGGACGGCCGAGCCGAGCAGCGTGTAGAGGATGAACTTCATAGCCGCCGCCCGCCTGCCCGCGCCGCCCCACAGGGCGATCACGAAATACATCGGGACGAGCACGACCTCGAAGAACACGAAGAACAGCAGCAGGTCGAGGGCGAGGAACGTGCCGATCATGCCGACTTCGAGCACGAGCAGCGTGACGACCAGCGCACCGAGCCGATTCACACCGGGTCTGCCGCCCGCGGGCGGGTGCCCGGCGAGGTGGACGAAGCACAGGAACGTCAGCAGCGCGGTCAGCACGACGAGCGGCAGCGAGACGCCGTCCACGCCCAGGTGGAACCGCAGGCCGAGGCCGGGGATCCACGGCCGGTCGGTCTGCAGTTGCATGTCGGCGGGGCGCGCGTGGTCGAAGGCCGCGGCGAGCGCGACGGCGAGGACCAGCACCACGGCCGAGACCGCGATCCCCCAGGCCACCGCCCTGTCCCGTACGGCCGGGACGGCGGCGACGACGGCCCCCAGCAGCGGGACGCCCACGAGCGCGATCGGCAGCCAGCTCACGTCGTCACCACCGCGCGAAGCCGCGTGCCACCGCGGCGAGCCCGCCGCGTCATGTCAGCACCACCGCCGCGACCGCGATCAGCACGAGCCCGGCCAGCAGGCCGGTGACGTAGAGCTGCGCGTTGCCGTTCTGGGCGAGCCGCACCAGGCCGGAAAGGCCGAGCGTCGCCCGGCCCGAACCGCGGACCGCGCCGTCCACCACCCGCGCGTCCGCGCGGACCACTCCCCTGGCCAGGCGCAGGACGGGCCGGGCGACCAGCGCCGCGTACGCGGCGTCGACGTAGAAGGCCCGCTCGCACGGCACCCGGAACGGGCCGAGCAGCCGGGCGGGGTCCTGCTCCGGCGCGGCGCGCCACAGGGCGTACACGATCCCGGCGCCGAGCAGTGCGACGGCGAGGCTGACGGCCGCCGGCCCCCACTCGACCTCCACACCGGCCGCCGATCCGGCGAGGCCGAGCAGCAGGGCGGGCACGGCCAGCACGCCGGCCGGCCACAGCATCGACGGGGGCGCCTCCCGGCCGTCGAAGACGTGGGCGACACCCGGCGGCGGCTCTGCGAGCGGCTCGATCCGGGCGGGACCGAAGAACGTGCGCAGCCAGGCGCGGGCGGCGTACGCCCCGGTCACCCCCACGGTCAGCAGCGCCGACGCGTACACGAACGGCTGGGCCGGTCCCGTCCCGTGCTCGATGGCCGAGATCACCGCGTCCTTGCTGAAGAAGCCGCTCGCGGGCGGCAGCCCGGCGAGCGCGGCGAAACCGATGGTCATCGTCCAGAACGTCACGGGAAGAGCGGTGCGCAACCCGCCCATGTGGCTGATCAGGTTCGACCCGACGTGGTGGATCACCAGGCCCGCGCAGAGGAACAGCAGGGCCTTGAACGCGCCGTGCGACACCAGGTGGAACATCGCCGCCCGGTCGGACCCGGCGGCCAGTGCCGCGGCCATGTAGGCGAGCTGGCTGATCGTCGAGTAGGCCAGCACGCGCTTGAGGTCGTCCTGCGCGAGCGCGGCCAGCGCGGAGCCCAGCATGCCGACGGCCGCGACCACGCCCAGCACGTCGAGCGTGGGCGGCGCCGCGAGGAAGGCGGGGTAGAGCCGGGCGACGACGAAGATCCCGGCCGCCACCATCGTGGCCGCGTGGATGAGCGCGCTGATCGGGGTGGGGCCGGCCATCGCGTCGGGCAGCCAGGTCTGCAACGGCACCTGCGCGCTCTTGCCCGCGACCCCGGCGAGCAGCAGAAGCGTCGCGGCGACCAGCGTGCCCCGGGGAATGTCGGCGCGCAGCACGGCGTCGATCCGGAAACTGCCCGCCGCCGTGCCGAGGATGAAGATCCCGAACAGGAAGCCGACGTCGCCGAGCCGGGTGACCAGGAACGCCTTGACCGCCGCCCGGGAGTTGGCCCGGTCCTCCCACCAGTGCCCGATGAGCAGGTAGGAGCACAGGCCCATGATCTCCCAGCCGACGTAGAGGACGATCAGGTCCCCCGCGTAGACCACCAGCAGCATCGCGCTGGTGAACAGGCTGACGAACGCGCTGTAGGACGGGTAGCGGGGTTCGTCCCGCATGTACCCGACCGAGTAGACCTGCACCGCCAGCGCGACCACGACGACCAGGATGCCCGCGAGCACTGACAATCCGTCGGCCCGCAGAGTCAGGGAGATCGGCACCGACCCCGTCTCGACCACCGTCAGCGTGCCCTCGGCCCGCCCGGGGAGCAGCTCCGACCAGAACCGCCCTTCTGATACGCCCGCTCCCCGCGCGAGAGCGGCGGCGAGCCACACCGTGAGCGCCGCCGACACCGCGCCCGGGGCGATCGCGAACCACGCCGCCCGCCGGTACGCCGCCCGTTCCGCGCGGGCGCCCACATCTCGGGTGCGCAAAGCTCGGGTGCGCAAAGCTCGGGTGCGCAAAGCTCGGGTGCGCGGAGCTCGGGTGCGCAAATCGCGGGTGCGCAGATCTCGTGTGCCCAGGCGGGTCGCGAGCAGCCCGGCCGCGGCGCCGGCGAACGGCAGCAGGACGATCAGAGCCACCACAACGATCACGAGGCGTCCTCCCCGTCGGGACGCCCCGAGTCGGGTGTGCGTACGACTTCGGCGAGCGCCCGCAACCGGTCGACGTCGACGGTCCGGCGCGTGCGGAAGACGGCCAGCACGATCGCCAGCCCCAGACCCACCTCGGCCGCGGCGATCACGATGACGAACAGCGTCAGCACCTGGCCGCCGTGCAGGCGGTCCCTGAGCCAGACGTCGAAGGCCACCAGGTTGAGGTTGACCGCGTTGAGCATCAGCTCGACCGACATCAGCACGAGGATCGCGTTGCGCCGGGCCAGCACGCCGTACACACCGATGGAGAACAGCAGGGCGGAGACCACCACCGGGTAGACGACGTGCACCTCGCTCACCGCCTCCGGGCCGTCGGTCTGGTCGATAAGGTCGATAACCGGGTCATTCCCGCCCCCTGATGTCCGTACGGGACAGGACGATCGCGCCGATCAGCGCGGCGAGCAGGAGCACCGACAGCGCCTCGAACGGCAGCACCCAGGTGCGGAAGATGCTCGCCCCCAGGGGTTCGGCCGCCCCCTGCCCGGGACGGAGCGGCGCGTACGCCGTGCCGAAACCGGTGACGACCACGGTGACGAGCACGGCGGCGGTCGCGACGGCGACCAGCGCGGCGGCCCACCGGTTGCCGGAGTCGAGGCCGGCCGAGGGCCCGATGGGCGCGCGGGTCAGCATGATCCCGAACAGCAGCAGCACCACGACCGCGCCCACGTAGATCAGCACCTGCACCCAGGCGACGAACTCGGCGGTCAGCACCAGGTAGCCGCCCGCGAGCGCGCCGAAGCAGACGACCAGCCACAGCGCCGCGTGGACGAGTTGCCTGGTCGTGACGACCAGCAGGGCCGAGCCGACGGCGACGGCGCCGAGCAGCAGGAAGACGACCTCAGGCCCCGAGGGCGGCCACAACCCCGGCGCCTGGGAGGTCATCGCTCCCCCTCGGGCCCGTCCTTCTTCTGCGGCGGTGACCCGGCGTTCCTGGGCAGCGAGCCCGGCGGCCGGATGGAGCGGATGTCCCGCATGGCTCTCGGCGGCTCACGACGCGGGCGGCTCTCCGGCCCCTTCGCGGGTTCCGCCGGTCGCCGCGCCTCCCGCCCGGTGTCCTGCGCGGCGCCCCGCGCCGTCTCCCGCGCGGTGTCCTGCGTGGCGTCCTGTGTCGCCTTCTGCGCGGTGTCCTGCGCGGTCTCCTGTGCCACGGACGCGCCCTCGGCTGGTCCCTTCACCGGTGCGGGCGGCGCCGTACGGCGAGCCGGTGCCGGGCGGGAACCGGCCGACAGTTCCTTCGGCGACTCGGCGCCGACCTCGTGGGCCGGTGGCGGCGGCACGGTGGCCGCCCACTCGCCCAGCCTGTCCTTCTCGTGCAGAAGATCGCGGATGTCGTACTCGGCGTACTCGAACTCGGGCGACCAGAACAGCGCGTCGAAGGGACACACCTCGATGCAGATGCCGCAGTACATGCACAGCGAGAAGTCGATCGCGAAGCGGTCGAGTACGTTGCGGGCGCGCGGCCGTCCTCCCTCGGGCGCCGGCAGGGTCTCCTTGTGGGAGTCGATATAGATGCACCAGTCGGGGCATTCGCGGGCGCAGAGCATGCAGACGGTGCAGTTCTCCTCCACCAGGGCGATCACGCCCCGGCTGCGCGCGGGCAGGTCGGGGTGGACCTCCGGGTACTGCTGCGTCTCCGACTTCCGCAGCATGTGCCGCATGGTCACGGCCAGGCCCTTGGCCAGCCCTTCTCCTGGAATGCGCGCCACAGGCTCATCATCGCGCACTATCGGCGGCGAGTGAACGTGTGACTCCATCCCAGCTGTTTTCCACACCGTCCACACCGTCATCCCCAGAGTTGTCCACAGGATGTGAGGAGAAGGGGGACGCGCAGACACCGACAAATACGTATCGTCTGGACCATGAACGGCTATGGGGGGCCGGGAGGTTACCCGCCCGGACCGCAGGGACCACCGCAGGGACCATGGGGTCCACAGGGACAACCGCAGGGACTCGGGGGTTCTCAGGGACCGCACGGACCACAGGACCCGTACCGACACCGGGAACCGTACGGGCAGCAGGGGCAGCCGGGGCCCTACGGCGTCTATCCGCCGCCGCCCGCACAGCCGCCTGTGCCGCCACCTCCGCCGCCGCCGATTCCGCCGACGCCGCCGCCCGCGCGGCGGCCTTCCAGCGCCCCCAGCTACCTGTGGGCGCTCGCCCCGCTGTACACCTGCGGCTTCGGCGCTCCCTTCAGCATGATGTACGCGGCCATCCGCCGCCGGAGCGTGGGGTACGGGCTCGCCTCCGCCGGGTACGCCACGGCCACCGGCGTGTGGATCTACCTGTCCGAGAAGTACGAGGACACACAGGCCCCGCCCCTGGCGTCCCTCCTGATGGTTCTCTG
Source organism: Microbispora sp. NBRC 16548 (assembly GCF_030268985.1). Taxonomy (NCBI): domain Bacteria; kingdom Bacillati; phylum Actinomycetota; class Actinomycetes; order Streptosporangiales; family Streptosporangiaceae; genus Microbispora; species Microbispora sp. NBRC 16548. The sequence goes on along the minus strand of NZ_BSSF01000013.1, from coordinate 82,519 downwards.
CATGCTGACCCCCTGGCTCTTCGGCACCGTGCACTCCCTCGCGATCAGGAGACAGGTGTTCGGCGACGCCGCGCCGTACGAGACCGGGAACGAGCAGGCGATCGCGCTCGCGCAGCACCGCCGCGCGCTGCGGCAGCAGGCCAGGGAACTGGCCGAGCGCGATCCGGTCATGGCGCGCGAGGTGCGGATCGGGCGGCCCGACCTGCCCCGGCAGTACGACGACGGCGGCCTGATCGACGTCAACCACGCCCCCGCTTCGGTGATCGCGAACCTGCCCGGCCTGACGTCCGCGCTCGCCGAGCAGATCGTGCGCGTACGCGACCAGGTCGGCGGCTTCGTCTCGGCCGAGGACGTCTCGGCCGCCGCCTCCCTGCCCCCGCACCTCACCTCCGACCTCGCCGAATACGGCATTTTCCTCCCATAGTCATTCGATAATCCCGATTGTCGTCGCACATATCCCTGGCTGGGCCATCGGCGTTTCCTTAGGCTTTAGGGTGCGTCAGCCGTGACAGCGGGAGGGCCAGTGACGTCATCCGAGATCGTCGAATGCAGGGCGGACATGGCCGCGGCCGCCACCGCCGTACGGGAGGTTCTCCACGCGCTCACCGCCGTCCCCGCGATGTTCGGAAACCACACCTGGCAGGGCCCGGCGGCCGACCGCTGGGCCGCCGGTTGGAACGCCCGCAGGACCCAGCTCACCAGGCTGCTCGACGCCGTACTGGCCGAGCAGCCGCACCTGATCGCCCGTGTGGAGGAGGCGGAGCGCCGGAAAGCCGCCTCGTAGACCCCGCAACGGAAGGAATGCCGTGGGCGAATTCGTCGGAGTCGATCCCGCGAATCTCAAGGAGCTGACCAAACGGCTCGAACAGCTCCACGATCTGCTGGCCCGGCATAGTCCGCTAATACAGCAAAAAATGCAGAAATGGGGGAGCGAAGTCGGAACAACGTCGTTGCCCGGCCTGATCGCCGCCGCGCTCGACGACGTCCGCGACATGGACGCCCGCACGACCAGGGCGTACGAGCTGGCGAGGGAGCAGGGCTGGAGCGCGCTGACCCGTGCGCCCGGCGCCCTCGGCCTCACCTTCGACCGCCCTCCGGACGTACGGCTGGACTGGGAGGCGACCGGGCAGAGCGGCTACCAGGGCAAGCGCGACGCCGAGGCGCTGGCCGCCGCCGTCACAAACAAGAACCCCGAGGACACCCGCATCGCCCTGTCAGGGCTGTCGGAGCGCCTGCAGCGGCACCTCGCCGACAAGGACTACCAGGCGGCCTTCTGGGCTGGCGCGGGACCGCTCGCACTGCGGGCGGCCCGTGCGCTCTACGAACGGGCCGGAGCCGCCCTGTTCAGCACGGAGAGCGAGAGCGTACTACGGGCGCTCGGGGCGTCCCTGGCCGCCGCGAGCCAGATGCGGGTCGGCACGGGCGAGGATCGCCGGCCCCTCCTGCCCGCCGAGACCCGCGCCGCCCTCACCGGGAACTCCGACCCCTGGTCGGTCGGGATGCTCGTGAAGTACGGCCCCGGCGGCAGGTCGTGGGACTCCCGCCTGCTCGCCGACCTCACCCGCGACATGCTCGACGCCCGCGCCGCCGGCAAGACGATCTGGCCGCCTGCCCGGGGCAAGCTGGAGACCGACGCCGACGCCTCACGCCATCAGCGACTCATGGCGGAGTACGACGCCGTGGGGGCCGTCCTCCAGCGGGCCGCCGAGAACGGCCTGGCCGCCCGGCACGTGCTGGGCGATCCCGCCACCGGCCTCACGTACGCCCGCATGCTCGTCAGCGACTCCTGGCACACCCCCGGCTACGACCCCGGGCCTTTCCTGAGCTCATACGTACACCCGGGCGGCACACTTCCACCCACCGGTCAGGTGGACCTGTCCGCCCCCGCCGGAGCCTTCCTCAAGGCCGCCGTCTCGGCCGAGCGCGGGACCTCGGTGGACGCCAAGGAGTCCGCCTGGTCCGTCGTCCACATCGTCCAAGCCACCGCCGAATTCTCCAAGCTCCACCCGCAGACGGTGCTGCCCGACGAAATCCGCCACGCGTTGATCTACACCGCCGGCCGCTACCTCCCCGACTTCGCTCAGGGGGCGAGCCGCGAGTACGGGTCGGGTGCGACCCCTCTCGGCGATGTCGAGGGCAATCCGTGGGTGGCGATCGTCAACCGGTCCGAACTGGAGAAGTTTCTCGACCAGGCGTTGCGTGATCCCCGAGAACTGGGCGCGTTCAAGGGTTTGGCGGATGCCCGGATAGCGGCCGCGGTGACGGCGACTGTGAAGGCGCCGGGAGATGAGAACTTCTTGCGCGAGATGGCCGGCCTGTACGGGCTTGTTCAGCGCGTCGAGAACGGCAGGCAGTTCGCGTCGGCGCAGAAGCAGGATGAGGAGGCGACCCGCAACCAGGTGGCCCTTTCCATACTTTCAGGGGGCTTCGGGGCACTGAGCTTCTCCAATCCGTGGGGTCCCGGCACCATCGCCCAGTTCCTCACGGGGGTGACAGCACCGGTCGTGAACGATTCCCTTGACACCGGTCACGCCTCGCAGGCCCTGCAGAAGAACAACGACGCCTTTCGCAACGCCGTCTTCGGCGTGGAGCTCCCCGTCGTACAAGGGCTGGTGAATGCGGGCGTCCTTCGGCCACCGGCGGACGCGACGTGGTTCAAGGACGGGAAGGTTGTGCCCAATCGCAATCTGACCGCCTGGCTCAGCGCACACGGAGAGACAGTGCTCGGCGGAAGACGGCTCGACGACTGGGTGGAGGAAGCCAGGAGCGCTATGGGGGGCCAGCGATGACGAGCCGCGCGGGTGTCTTGGTGAGCATCGCGGCGATCCTGCTGCTTGCGGGGTGCGAGCGTGGCGAGCAGCGCCCCGTTCCGTCTCCCGACGACGTTCAGCGCCGCGGGGAGGCGCTCGTCGCTGTCGTGCAGTGCTTCATAGACAGCGGCGTCATTCCCAGAAACGAGCTTTCCCGCAGGAGCTGGCTGGTCGGCGGCCGGGTCGAGCCCGATGCCGCTTTCACGACCTGGGCCGCAAGCCATGCGGACACGATCTACCGGGGGAAGACGTTGTCAGCGTGGGAGGACGAGGCGACGGCGGGGTGGCCGGGGTGGAAGTGCCCGTTGTGATCGCGCTCAGGCCATGAGGACCCTGACGACTCCGGTGAGGGCGAGCTGGAGGAGGGCGAGGGGCACCAGGACGGTCCAGGCGAACTTCTGCAGCTGGTCCTCGCGCAGCCGGGGATAGCTGACGCGCGCCCAGATGACGACGAAGGCCAGGGCGAAGACCTTGAGGAGCGTCCACACCGGGCCGGGCAGGAGTGGCCCCTGCCAGCCGCCGAGGAACAACACGGTCGTGAGGGCGGACAGCACCACGATCCCGGCGTACTCGGCCAGCATGAACAGGGCGAAGCGGAACCCGGCGTACTCGGTCATCGGGCCCATGATGAGCTCGGATTCCGCGATCGGCATGTCGAACGGCGGCCGGCGCAGCTCGGCCAGGCCGGCGACGAAGAACACGAAGGCCCCGATCGCCTGCCAGGGCAGCCACCACCAGCGCCACTGCTCGGCGATGCCCTGCAGGGACAGCGTGCCCGCGGCCATCGCCACGCTGGCGGCGGCGAGCACCAGCGGCAGCTCGTACGACATGAGCTGGGCGGCGGCCCGGATGCCGCCGAGCACGCTGTACTTGTTGGCCGACGCCCACCCCGCCATGATCGCGCCGAGCACGCCGACACCCATCACCGCCAGCACGAAGAACAGCCCGGCGTCGAGGTCCACGGCTGCCAGTCCGGGGCCGACCGGGATCACGACCATCACGACGAGGTACGGCACGAGCGCCACGGCCGGGGCGATCGCGAAGATCCGCCGGTCGGCCGCGGCTGGGATGACGTCCTCCTTCTGCGCGAACTTGACGCCGTCCGCGAGGAGCTGCGCCCACCCGTGGAAACCGCCGGCGTACATCGGCCCGAGGCGGGACTGCATGTGGGCCATGGCCTTGTGCTCCATCTGCCCGACGATCAGTGGCAGCAGCAGGAACGCCGCCACCACGACGACCAGCCGGACCGCTATGTCGAGCACCTCGGCCATGGAACCCCTCTCACCCGGAGGCCCAGTCGGGTGGCACGCCCGGGGGCAGCATCCTGCGGCGGCTCGGCGAGCCGTGGTCGGACTCCCCCGGTTCCTTGGCCCCGGGCCAGGCCTTGGCGACCCGGGCGGCCAGCACGAAGTCCTTGCGCAGCGGGTGGCCCTCGAAGCCGTCCGGCAGCAGCAACGGGCGCAGGTCCGGATGGCCGTCAAAGACCACGCCGAACATCTCGTACGTCTCCCGCTCGTGCCAGTTCGCCCCGCGGAAGACGCCGGTGGCGGTCGGCAGGCGGGGGTCCGCGCGCGGCACCCGGGTGCGCACGAGCAGGTGCGCGAACGCGACCGGGTCGAACACGTGGGCCACGACGGCGAACGCCTCGGGCGGCTCGTCCACGGCGGTCAGCCAGTCGAAGAACTCGAATCCGGCCGAGCGCGCGAACGCCAGCGCGTCGGTCCACTCGCCGGGGTCCACGTCGAGCACGTCCTGGCCGAAGGAGTCGGTGACGCGTGAGCCGTACCGCTCGCGCACGGCCTCGGCACTGCGCTCACCGGTTCGCTCGCTCCGCTCGCTCATGCGTCCGCCTCCGGGAGGTAGCGGTCCTCCAGCGTCTCGCCCGCGATCTTCTCCTGGAGCTTCATGATCCCGTGGAGCAGCGCCTCGGGGCGGGGCGGGCACCCGGGGACGTACACGTCCACCGGGATGATCTGGTCCACGCCCTTGGTGACGCAGTACGAGTCCCAGTAGGGCCCGCCCGAGTTGGAGCAGGCGCCGAACGAGATGACGTACTTGGGGTCGGGCATCTGCTCGTACAGCCGCCGTACGGCGGGAGCCATCTTGTCGGTCACCGTGCCCGACACGATCATCAGGTCGGCCTGCCGGGGGCCGTTGGCGAACGGGATCACCCCGAAGCGGATGAAGTCGTGCCTGCTCATCGACGTGGCGATGAACTCGATGGCGCAGCAGGCCAGCCCGAAGTTGAAGACCCACAGCGAGTAGCGCCGGCCCCAGTTCAACACGAACTTCATCGGCTTGGGCGCCAGCCGGGACACCGGCCCCACCGTGGGCATCGGGAGATCGTTCACGGGCATGCGGTCACCGCCATGCCGTCCATTGTCCTCCCCTGAGCCGGTCGGGTCACGTCCAGCCCAGCACCCTCTTGCGCCAGGCGTACAGGATGCCGAGCGCGATGAACGCGAGGAAGACGAACATCTCCACCAGCGTCGTCATGCCGTACCCGGGGGCGGCGAAGACGGTGGCCCAGGGGAAGAGGAACACGGCGTCGACGGCGAAGACCACGTAGAGGTACGTGAAGACGTAGTAGCGGATCTGCGACTGCGCCCAGCCCTCGCCGACGGGATCGACCCCGCACTCGTACGTCGTGAGCTTCTCGGGCGTCGGCCGGCTTGGACGTAACATGCGGTTCACGAACAATCCGCCCGCGAAGATCGCCACGCCGATGAGGAAGAGGACGACGACCACGGCATATGAGCCGAAGTATCCACTCATACTGCCTCCCAGGTCTCGAGAATAACCCCGGCACGATCTCAAGGGCTGAACACCTGACGGTCACATCGGAGTCCCCCGCATATAGTTGAGGATCGTGACCCGAATCAAGCTCGTCGCCCGCTTGCACCTGGACCTGTGCCGGCTCGCGTCGGGCCTGTGTCGCCCGGACGGTTCTCAAAGCTGACGGTGCGCCGCCCCCGGCGGCCGAGGCACCAGCGGGAACGCGCCACAGGCGCGGAAAGTCCCGGTAGAGCGCACCCCAAGTGCGCATCTGCGAAAAACCAGCGTGACCCCGATGGATCTAGCATGGACATGACAACGTGCCACCAGCAGGCAGGCCTGGGCGCGTCAAGGAGGACTGAGGAGCTGTGACCAAGCAGGTTCAGCAACTCGACCGCGTGATCATCCGGTTCGCGGGTGACTCCGGCGACGGAATGCAGCTCACCGGTGATCGGTTCACGGCGGAGACGGCCCAGTTCGGCAACGACCTGTCGACGCTCCCCAACTTCCCGGCGGAGATCCGCGCTCCCGCCGGCACCCTGCCCGGGGTGTCGAGCTTCCAGTTGCACTTCGCCGACCACGACATCCTGACCCCCGGCGACGCGCCCAACGTGCTCGTCGCCATGAATCCCGCCGCGTTGAAGGCGAACCTCGGGGACCTGCCCAAGGGCGCCGACATCATCGCGAACACCGACGAGTTCACCAAGCGCAACCTGTCCAAGGTGGGCTACGACGGCAACCCGCTCGAGGACGACTCGCTGGCCGAGTGGCGCCTGCACGCGGTGCCGCTGACCTCGCTGACGGTCAAGTCGCTCGAGGGCTACGACATCTCCAAGAAGGACGCCGAGCGGGCCAAGAACATGTTCGCGCTCGGGCTGCTGTCCTGGCTGTACCACCGGCCGACCGAGGGGACGATCCAGTTCCTGGAGGCCAAGTTCGCGAAGAAGCCGGAGATCGCCAAGGCGAACATCGCGGCCTTCCAGGCGGGCTGGAACTACGGCGAGACGACCGAGTCCTTCTCGGTCTCCTACGAGATCAAGCCGGCCACGCTCCGCCCGGGCACCTACCGGAACATCTCCGGCAACCAGGCCCTGGCGTACGGGCTGATCGCGGCGTCGGTGCAGTCGAAGCTGCCGCTGTTCCTCGGGTCCTACCCGATCACCCCGGCCTCCGACATCCTGCACGAGCTGTCCAAGCACAAGCGGTTCGGGATCAGGACGTTCCAGGCCGAGGACGAGATCGCCGGCGTGGGCGCCGCGCTGGGCGCCGCCTTCGGCGGGTCGCTCGGCGTGACCACGACCTCCGGCCCGGGCGTCGCCCTCAAGGCCGAGACCGTGGGCCTCGCGGTGACCACGGAGCTTCCGCTGATCGTCGTGGACGTGCAGCGGGCCGGGCCCTCGACCGGCATGCCGACCAAGACCGAGCAGACCGACCTGCTGATGGCGATGTACGGCCGCAACGGCGAGTCGCCGGTGCCGGTGCTGGCGCCGGCCACGCCGTCGGACTGCTTCACCATGGCGATCGAGGCGGCGCGGATCGCGCTGAAGTACCGCACGCCGGTCATGCTCCTGTCGGACGGCTACCTGGCCAACGGCTCGGAGCCGTGGCGCATCCCGGACATCGACGAGCTGCCGGACATCTCGGTGCTGTTCACCACCGAGCCCAACGGCGACGACGGCACGTACCTGCCGTTCAAGCGTGACCCGGAGACGCTGGCCCGCCCGTGGGCCGTGCCGGGCACCGCGGGCCTGGAGCACCGGATCGGCGGCATCGAGAAGGCCGACGGCACCGGCAACATCTCCTACGACCCCGACAACCACGACAAGATGGTGCGGCTGCGCCAGGCCAAGATCGACGGCATCGACGTGCCCGACCTGACGGTCGACGACCCCGACGGCGACGCCCGGGTGCTCGTGCTCGGCTGGGGCTCGACGTACGGGCCGATCGCGGCGGCGGCCCGCCGCGTGCGCGCGGCCGGGCACAAGGTGGCCCAGGCGCACCTGCGGCACCTCAACCCGCTGCCCGCCAACACCGGCGAGGTGCTGCGCTCGTACGACAAGGTGCTGCTGCCCGAGATCAACCTCGGCCAGCTCGCCATGCTGCTGCGGGCCCGCTTCCTGGTCGACGTGATCAGCTACAACCGGGTGCGCGGGCTCCCGTTCAAGGCCGCCGAACTCGCCGCCGTCATTCAGGACGTGATCGAAAGTGACTGACACCCTCAATGGCAAGGGCCTGGCCCTGATCCCCCGTACGGACGCCAAGCAGACGCTGAAGGACTTCAAGTCCGACCAGGAGGTGCGCTGGTGCCCGGGCTGCGGTGACTACGCGATCCTGGCGGCGGTGCAGAGCTTCCTGCCCGAGCTGGGGCTCAAGCGCGAGAACATCGTGTTCGTCTCCGGCATCGGCTGCTCCTCGCGGTTCCCGTACTACCTCAACACCTACGGCTTCCACTCGATCCACGGGCGGGCGCCGGCCATCGCGACGGGTCTCGCCGCCTCCCGGCCGGACCTGTCGGTGTGGGTCATCACCGGTGACGGCGACGCGCTGTCGATCGGCGGCAACCACCTGATCCACGCGCTGCGCCGCAACGTCAACCTGAACATCCTGCTGTTCAACAACAGGATCTACGGCCTGACCAAGGGGCAGTACTCCCCCACGAGCGAGATCGGCAAGATCACCAAGTCGACGCCGATGGGCTCGCTGGACAAGCCGTTCAACCCGATCTCGCTGGCGCTCGGCGCGGAGGCCGGGTTCGTCGCCCGGACCATCGACAGCGACCGCAAGCACCTGCAGGGCGTGCTGCGCCAGGCCGCAGAGCACCGCGGCGCCTCGCTGGTGGAGATCTACCAGAACTGCAACATCTTCAACGACGGCGCCTTCGACACGCTGAAGGACCCGGGCACCCGCGACGAGATCACCGTCCGGCTCGAACACGGGCAGCCGATCGTCTTCGGCACCGGCGACAACGAGCGCGCCGTACGGCTGTCGCCCACGGGCGGCGTCGAGGTCGTGCGCCGCGCCGAGGTCTCCGACGGCGAGATCCTCGTGCACGACGCGCACAACCCCGACCCGTCGCTGGCGTTCGCGCTGTCGCGGCTGGACGAGCCGGCGTTCGAGCACGTGCCGATCGGCGTCTTCCGCTCGATCGACCGGCCCTCCTACGACCAGCTCCTCAACGAGCAGGTCCAGGCGGCCACGACCGACAAGGGCACGGGCAGCCTCGCCGACCTGCTCCACGGCGGGGACACCTGGACCATCGGCTGAACAGGACCACCAGGGAAGGGACCGGTCTTCGGACGGGTCCCTTTCCTTATTACCGGGCTTGAACAAGTTCGGCCTCGTCAACCCCGGTCGCCCCCCGGCCGTCTCCTTGCCCGAGACGCACCATGATCGAGCATACGAGGAGAGCGCCCATGCCCCGGGTCCGCACGATCGACCCCCGGCCGTCGTCACGGTCCTCCACCCGCAAGGAGGGCCTTTCCTACGCCGGGACGCGTGCCCTGGTGACGGGTGCTGCGGGCTTCATCGGTGCCCGTCTGGTCAAACGACTGGTCTCCCTCGGCGCCGAGGTCCACGCCGTCAGCCGCAAGCCGCCCACGGTGACGCACGTAGGCGAGGTCTGGCACCGGGCCGATCTCCGCGTCGCCGCGGCGACCGGCGAACTCCTCGGCGCCGTACGTCCCGACGTGGTGTTCCACCTGGCCGGCGAGGTGAACGGGGGCAGGGACACCGGGCTCGTGCTGCCCACCCTCGAGAACAACCTGCTTGGCACGGTCAACCTGCTGACCGCGGCGGTGGGCCGTACGGGCACGCGGGTGGTGCTCTGCGGCTCGTGCGAGGAGCCGCGGCCGGCGAACGACCACGCGCCGCCGCCGTCCCCCTACGCGATGGCCAAGTGGGCCGCGACCGGCTACGCCCAGCTGTTCCAGCGGTTGTGGGACCTGCCGGCCACGGTCCTGCGGCCCACGATGGTCTACGGCCCGGGCCAGCGGGATCTCACCAAGCTCGTGCCGTACGTGGCTCTGTCGCTGCTGCGCGGCGAGGAGCCGAGCCTCACCAGCGGCGCCAAGATGGCCGACTGGGTGTACGTGGACGACGTGGCCGAGGCGTTCGTGGCGGCGGGGCGGAGCGACCGGGCGGCCGGTCACGTCATGGACATCGGGACCGGCGTCCTGACATCGGTGAGGGACACGGTGGAGCTGCTGTATCGGGTCATGGGAAGCCCACTGCGTCCGAGGTTCGGCGAGGTCGCCGACCGCCCCCTGGACAACGCCCAGACCGTCGACATCGGCCTCGCCGCCGAGGTGCTCGGCTGGCGGCCGGCCGTGGGCCTGGAGGAAGGGCTGCGGCGGACCCTGGCCTGGTATCGCGAGCACAGGTAACGGAAGCTTCCCGAACGGCGATAGCGCTACCGTGACCCGTAACTTCTCAGGTCCCCATCCGGCGTACGAAGGCGAGGGCTGATGGCCGCGGCGAGGAGTGTGGTCAACCTGACCGTGCACGGCATCGGCCCCTACCCGAGGACGCTCGACCCCGGGGAGGACGGCACCTGGGTCACCGTCGGCCAGTTCGAGCAGGTGCTCGACGCCGTCATGGGCCGCCCGGACGTCCGGATCACCTTCGACGACGGCAACGCCTCCGATGTCGAGATCGCCCTGCCGCGCCTGCGGGAGCGCGGCCTCACGGCGGAGTTCTTCGTGCTGGCCGGGCTCCTGGGGCAGCCCGGCAGGCTGGACGCGGACGGCGTGCGCGAGCTCGTCCGGGCCGGTATGCGGGTCGGCTCGCACGGCTGGGCCCACCGCGACTGGCGCCGGATCGGCCGGCAGGAGGCCGACGAGGAGATCGGCCGGGCCAACGCCCTGCTGAGCGACCTGACGGGGCAGCCGGTGACGCGGGTCGCGATCCCGTTCGGTTCTTACGACAGGCACGTACTGCACCGGCTGCGCCGCGCGGGGCTCTCCCGCGCGTACACCAGCGACGGCGGGCGGGCCCGTCCCGACGCCTGGCTGCAGGCGCGCACCAGCCTGACCTGCGACCTGGACGACGCCTGGACGAGGGCGGTCCTCGACGGCCGCCCCTCTCTCCGTACGCGTGCCCGCAGAGTCGCCGCCCGCGCGTTCAAGCGCCTGCGCGGCTGACCGACGAACCTCCCCATCGGGAAGAGTCTCCACATATGTCTAATGGAACGGATGAGAACCGGCTGCGCACAGCCGTCGTGATCGTCACGTACAACAGCGCGGACGTGCTCGGCGACTGCCTGCGCTCCCTCACGGAGGGAGCGCGGGGGGTCGTCCTCGCCGACGTCGTGGTCGCCGACAACGCCTCCCGGGACGACTCCGTGGGCGTCGCGGAACGCGCGGAGGCGCTGCCGATCACGGTCGTGCAGACCGGCAGGAACGCCGGATACGCCGCCGCGATCAATGCCGGGGTCGCCGCCCTGGACCTCGACGCCCTCGACGCCGTCCTCGTCCTGAACCCCGACTGCCGGCTGCGTCCCGGCTCGCTGGCCGTCCTGGCGGAGGCCCTGCGGCCGCCCGGCCGCGGCATCGCCGTCCCCCGGCTCGTCAACCCGGACGGCACGCTGCAGCCGTCGCTGCGCCGGCAGCCCACCGTGCGGCGGGCCCTCGTCGAGGCCGTGATCGGCGGCACGCTCGCCGGGCGTATCGGCACGCTCGGGGAGCTGGTGACCGACCCGGTGAGGTACGAGGCGGCCTGTACGGCGGCCTGGGCCACGGGCGCGGCCATGCTGATGTCGGCAGCGGCCTGGCGGGAGATCGGCCCCTGGGACGAGTCGTTCTTCCTCTACAGCGAGGAGACGGAGTACGCCCTGCGGGCCGCGGACCGGGGTTGGTCGCTGTGGTATGAGCCCTCGGCCGTGTTCGAGCACATCGGCGGCGACTCCGCCGTCAACCCGACGCTCGCCGCGCTCATCGTCGTGAACAAGGTGCGGCTGTTCAGGCGGCGCAGGGGACGGATCGCGGCGGCCGCCTACTTCCTGGCCGTGGCCCTGGGAGAGGGGGTCCGCGCGCTCTCCGGCCGGCCGACCTCGCGGGCGGCGGTGGCCGCGCTGCTGCGGCCCTCCCGGCGGCTGCGCCTGATCACGCCCCCTCCGGCCTCATGACCGGCGCGCCGATCAGGACGATGCGCCTGACCTCGTTCGACGCACTGGGCGAGGAGGAGTTGGACGCGTGGCACCGGCTGCGGGAGGGCAACCCGCTGCTCGACAGCCCGTACTTCCATCCCGGCTTCGCCGAGGCCGTCCACGTGAGCGGCCGGCCCGTGGAGGTGGCCGTCGGCCGCGACGCGGACGGCCGGGTCCTCGCGCTGCTGCCCTGCCACCGCGAGCGTTCGCTGCTGCGTCCGGCCGGCTGGCCCGGCGCCGACTTCCAGGGACCGGTGCTCGCCCCGGGCACGTCCTTTTCGCCGCTGCTCCTGCTGTCCAGAGGAGTGCGCGGCTTCGCGTTCGACCATCTGCTCGACGGCCACGCGGACGATCAGACCGACGATCACGAAGACGGCCACGAGGACGGTGAAGCGGGCTTCGGCCCCTGGATCGAGTCGCGCCGCCCCTCGCCCTACATCGACGTGAGCGGCGGTCTCGACGCCTATCTCGGCAGAGCCTCCCGCAGCGGCAAGGACAACATGGGGCAGGCCCGCCGGCGGGCGGCCAAGGCCGAGCGCGAGCTCGGACCGGTGCGGTTCGAGGCGGACGCCGTCGACCCGAAGGCGCTCGACCGGGTCGTCGAGCTCAAACGGGCGCAGTACGCGGCGACGGGCGCCCCCGACTACTTCGCCGCGCCCGACCGCATCGACCTCGTCGACCGTCTCCTGCACACCCGGAGCCCCGGGTTCTCCGGCATGCTGTCGACGCTGCACGCCGGCCCCCATCTGCTCGCCGCGCACTTCGGCCTGCGATCCGGCGGCGTGCTGCACTGGTGGTTCCCGGTGTACGACCCGTCCTTCGCCCATCTCGCGCCCGGCTGGATGCTCCTGCGCGAGCTGGTGTCGGCAGCCCCGGCGCTCGGGATCGGCCGCATCGACCTCGGTCGGGGTGAGGACGAGTACAAGCGGCGGGCCAAAACCGGGGAGGTCATGGTCGCGCAGGGCCTGGTGACGAGAAGTGCGGCCAAGCGGACCATGCGCAGAGCCCGCGATTCGATGGTCGAGGCGGCGAAGGTGTCACCCCTGGGCCCCGGCCTGCGCCGGATCGTCCGGTCGGTCCGCTCTCTCCTGCGTTGAACTCTCCTGTGCGGGGGGACGGCGCAGCGGGCGGCGGCCGGCGAGCAGCCGCTCCAGCGGGCGCTCGGCCAGCCGGTGCAGCAGCCAGGCCGCGGCGGTGGCGACGAGCAGCATGCCCACCGCCGGCAGGACCGGCGCCTGCGGGACGACTCGCGCCCCGAACCTGAGGACCGGCTGGTGGACGAGGTAGAAGGCGAACGACACCTCGCCCAGGGCGACGAGCCAGGCCGCGCGCAGCGGCGAGCGGCGCCCCCGCAGGTCAGCCGTGGCCGCCGCCGCGACGAGCAGCGCCAGTGGGCCGGACATCCACGCGACCCACCCCCAGCGGTCCCACACGAGCGGCTGGGTCAGGTACGCCCCGAGCGCCAGGGCCGAGGACGCGAGCAGCCCGGGGCCGTGCCACCGGCCGGCCCGGATCATCAGGGCCAGCGTCATCCCCAGCAGGAACTCCAGAGCCCGGGTGACCGGGAGGATCCAGACGAACCAGTAACCGAGGTCGAGCGGCATCGGCAGCGAGGCGAGCGGGACGAGCCAGATCAGCGCGTACGCCGCCGCCGCGACCGTCCACAGGCGGTGGGCGGGCACCCGGCGCAGCGCCCGCAGCAGGAGCGGGAAGGCGGCGTAGAAGGCGATTTCACACGACAGCGACCACGCGGGGGTGTTGACCGCGAAGTAGTAGGCCGGGTCGGGCACCCACGACTGCATCAGGACCAGCCCGGCCAGCACCGGCCCCGGCCTCTCGGGACGCGCCGTCACGACGAGGACGGCCAGCACCCCGATCCACACCAGGACATGCGAGGGCACGACACGGGCCGCCCGCCGCCGCCAGAACGCCGCCGCGCGGTCGCCGGGCCGGGCCGACCACGTCAGCACGAGCCCGGACAGGACGAAGAAGAACGGCACGCCGGTGGCGCCCGCCCCGAACAGCACCTCCAGCACGGCCCGGCCGGCGCCGTCCCCGGCCAGTCGTGGCGTGTGGAGGACGTGGAATCCGAAGACGGCGAAGGCCGCGATCCAGCGCAGCCCGGTGAGCGACGGCAGACGCTTCGCGGACGCCCCGGTTCCCTCGCGCATCCAGCACCGTCCATTCCGCGGGCGTGGCCGTTCCAGGCCGTTCCTGCCGCGAGAATACACATCCGCGAAATTCCACATCACCGGTCCGTAACCGAAACAGACCGATTCTGAGATTTCGTATTAGGCCGTAACGAGGGGAGAGGGATGTGCGATCATATCTGTGTGACCGCGGCGAACCATAACGACATTACGCACCGTTTTTCCCGGAGTCGCCCGGCCGCGACTGACGGCCGACGCGGTCGTCGCCTCTGACCTGGAACGATCCACGCCCGCCACGCGATTCGACGGAGGACGGCGCATTGTGAAGATCAGCGTGTTCGGGCTCGGGTACGTCGGCTGCGTCTCGGCCGCGTGCCTGGCGACCCGGGGGCACGAGGTCGTCGGGGTCGACGTGAACCCCGTGAAGGTCGACCTCATCAACGCCGGCACCGCACCGGTGGTCGAGGAGCGGATCGGCGAGCTGACCGAGCAGGCGGTCGCCGCGGGGCGGTTGCGGGCCACCCACGACGTGCACGCGGCCGTCGAGGCGAGCGACGTCTCCCTGGTCTGCGTCGGCACGCCGTCCGCGCCGAACGGCAGCCTCTCGACCGACTACCTGGAGCGGGTCGCCGAGGAGATCGGCGAGGCCCTGGCTAGCCGGGATCGATGGCACACGGTCGTCTTCCGCAGCACGATGCTGCCGGGCACATGCGAGGGACTGCTCGTCCCGATCCTCGAGAAGGCCTCCGGCCGCACAGCGGGGGTGGACTTCGGGGTGGCGGTCAACCCGGAGTTCCTCCGCGAGGGCACGAGCGTACGCGACTTCTTCGATCCGCCGAAGACCGTCATCGGCGAGCTCGACGGCACGAGCGGCGACGTGGTGGCCGCCCTGTACGAGGGGCTGCCCGGGGAGGTTTTCCGGGTGCCGGTCGCGGTGGCCGAGATGACGAAGTACGCCGACAACGCCTTCCACGGGCTCAAGATCAGCTTCGCCAACGAGCTGGGCGCGATCTGCCGGGCGCTCGGCCTGGACAGCCATCGGGTCATGGACGCCTTCCTGGCCGACCGCAAGCTCAACATCAGCCCCGCCTACCTGCGGCCCGGCTTCGCCTTCGGCGGCTCCTGCCTGCCCAAGGACCTGCGCGGCCTCGTCTACGCGGCGCGACAGGCCGACGTGTCCGTCCCCCTGCTGTCGCACATCCTGCCGTCGAACGAGGAGCATCTGCGACGGGCCTTCGACCTGGTGACCGCGACCGGCAGGCGCCGCGTCGGCCTGTTCGGCCTGTCGTTCAAGCCGGGCACCGACGACCTGCGCGAGAGCCCTCTGGTCGAACTCGCGGAACGCCTCCTCGGCAAGGGCTACGACCTGCGCATCTACGACGCGAACGTCACGATGTCGCGCCTGACCGGGGCTAATCGCGACTACATCGAGGGCCGGCTGCCTCACCTGGGCCAGCTGCTGACCAACTCGGCCGACGACGTCCTCGCGCACGCCGAGGTCTGCGTCGTCGGCTGCAAGGACCCCGCGGTGCTGACCGCGCTGGAACGCGCGGGCGACCGCGCGATCATCGACCTCGTCCGCCTTCCCGACGCGGAGGAGCGCCGGGCACAACCGGAATACGTGGGCCTTGGCTGGTAAAGCGCTCATCCTCGTCGAGAACCTGTCCGTACCCTTCGACCGCCGCGTCTGGCAGGAGAGCACGGCGCTGCGGGATGCCGGGTGGGAGGTGCACGTCATCTGCCCCATGGGGGCCAACCGCGACACCGAGCCGGAGGCCGTGATCGACGGGGTGCGGATCCACCGCTATCCCCTGCGGCCCGCGACCGGTGGCCCCGTCGGTTACCTCCGGGAGTACGGCCTGGCGCTGCTGCACACCTACCGGCTGGCGCGCAAGGTCGGCCCGGTCGAGGTCGTCCACGCCTGCAACCCGCCCGACCTGCTGTTCCTCGTGGCGCGGATGCTCAAAAGGCGCGGCGCCCGCTTCGTCTTCGACCAGCACGACCTGGTTCCCGAGCTCTACCTGTCCCGGTTCGGCCGGGGAGAGGACTTCCTCTACCGGCTCGTCCTGCGGCTCGAACGGCTCACCTACCGGGCAGCGGACGTCGTGATCGCGACCAACGAGAGCTACCGCCGCGCGGCGCTCACCCGGGGCGGCAAGAAGCCGGACGAGGTCTTCGTCGTGCGCAGCGCGCCCGTGGTGGAACGCTTCCATCAGGTGCCGCCGGAGGAGGCACTGAAGCGGGGCAAACCCCACCTGCTGTGCTACCTCGGCGTGATGGGCCCTCAGGACGGGGTCGACTACGCCCTCCGCTCCCTGGCCCTGCTCCGCGACGAGATCGGGCGCTCGGACTGGCACGCGGTGTTCGTGGGAGCGGGCGACACCTTCGACGCCATGGTGGCCCTGTCACACGAGCTCGGCCTGTCCGACATGGTGGAGTTCACCGGCCGCATCCCGGACGAGGACCTGCTGCGTTACCTGTCCACGGCGGACGTCTGCCTCGCCCCCGACCCGTACAACCCGCTGAACGACGTGTCCACGATGAACAAGATCATGGAGTACATGGCCATGTCCAGGCCCATCGTGTCGTTCGACCTCAAGGAGGCGCGGGTGTCCGCGGGGGACGCCGCGGTGTACGCGCCCCCGAACGACGAGTCCGAGTTCGCCAAGCTGATCGCCCTCCTGCTCGACGACCCCGAGGAGCGGCGGCGCATGGGCGAGATCGGCCAGGCCCGGGTCGGCGGACCGCTGTCGTGGGAGAACTCCCGTGCGGCACTGCTGGCCGCCTACGACGCGGCCGTCTCCTGAGCGCACTACGCCTGAACGCGACTGCCGGTGTCGGTGCCCCAATGACGGCGACTCGAGCCTCCCGACAGGGCCCGCAGCCGGGTGAGCGCGCGGTCGAGGGCGAGGACGGCCAGATAACAGGCCGCGTCGAGCCGGGTGACCGCGCGCCTCGCCACCAGGGCCCGCAGCGCTCCGAGCTCCAGCCGCCCTTCCGCCAGCGGCAGGCCCAGCGCGTCGAGCTCACGGTTGCCCTGCCGTACGCGCACGCGGCGGCGCAGGTGCGCGCGGACCGTCCGGGCGGGGCGGACCAGGGACCAGGCGCCGGCCACCACGGCCCGCTCCTCGGCCGCGAACGTCCGGTGGACGAGGCCGTCGTCGGAGATCACGTCCGGCATGGGGAAGACCCGGGCGTGCCCTTCCTCGGTCAGCACGTACACGCCGACGCCGGACAGCGCGCGGGACGGGGCGATGAGCAGATCATGGACCTTGTGCACCCGCCGGGAAATCGCGCTCGCGCCGTCCAGGTCCCACCGGGGGACCGGCGCGCAGGCGAGCACCCCCGGCCGGGCCGCCGCCGCCGCGAGCGCGCGCACCGATTCCGCCGTGAGCACGACGTCTGCGTCCAGATAGACGCGAGGGAACGTCCGGCACGCCTCGTCGCCGAGCCGCAACGCGTTGGCCTTGCCGGGCGTGGCCGTCTCCAGGACCCGCACGCCTGCTCTCCTGGCCGCCTCGGCCGTGCCGTCGGTGCACGCGTTGGCGACCACCACGACGTCGAACTCACCGGGCGCCGTCCCGTCCAGCAGACGCGCGAGGTTGCCGGCGAGAACGCCCTCCTCGTTGTGCGCGGGCACGACGACGCTCACGATCGGACGGCTCACAGATCGGAGAGGGGTCACAGCATTGAGAGTAGAGCGAACGGCCATCGACGGGGCGCTGCTGTTCGTACCGACACCGCACCGTGACGAGCGGGGACTGTTCACCCGCACGTTCGACGCGCACGTCGCGGCGAAGGCCGGGCTGGACCCGGCTGCCTTCATTCAGGACAGCCAGTCACGCTCCCGCAGGGGGACGATCCGCGGCATGCACGGCCGGTCCGGGCGCGGCGAGGCCAAGCTGGTGCGGTGCGCCCGCGGAGCCGTGTACGACGTGATCGTGGACGCCCGGCCGGACTCGCCGACGTTCGGCGTGCAGACGTCGGTCCTGCTCGACGACGAGACGTTCGTGACCCTGTACGTCCCCCCCGGGCTGCTGCACGGATTCCAGGCCCTGACGGACGCCGACGTCTGCTACCGGATCGACAGGGAGCACGACCCGTCCGAGGACCTGTCGGTGCGCTACGACGATCCGGACCTGCGAATCCCGTGGCCCCAACCGGTTTCTCTCATCAGTGAGCGCGACCTGGCCGCGGGAAGTTGGGCACAATTGCGGGACCGGCTACGCACCTGAAAGCGAGCGTCCATGCGACGGCGAGGGGTCTCCCTGGCACCTGTGGCGGCGGCCCTCGCCGCCGTGCTGATGCTGCTCGGCTGCTCTCCCTCGGCGGAGGACCCCTCCGAGGCGTCCGTGTCCCCCACCAGACCGCCCGGCACGTCGCCCCCCGCACGGTGCCCCGGGTATCCGGCGCCGGCCTGCACAGGGGTTCCGCCCGGAACACGGCTGACGACCCTGCCCCTCACGGAGAAGGGCGCCTACCGCGTCACGGCCCCGGGTACCGTTCTCGACCGCGTGCACATCGCCGGCGACCTGCTGATCACCGCCCGCGACGTGAAGATCAGCAACAGTCAGATCGACGGCATCGTGCTGGACAGCTACGCCGGCAAGACCTACTCGTTCACCATCACCGACTCGACCGTGGGCACGGCCGACAGGTGCCAGTCGATGCCCGGCGTCGGGGACACCGACTACACGGCCGTGCGGGTGCTCGTGCGGGGTCACGGGGACGGCTTCCGCGACTCGGGGAACAACGTCACCATCCGGGACTCCTACGTTCACCTGTGTTCCAACCCCGGCGACCACTCCGACGGCATCCAGACGTACGTCGGCGGCAAGGGGCTGATCTTCCAGCACAACACTGTGGACCAGCGTGACGCCAGGGACATCACCGCGCCGATCTTCATCACCGACCCCCGCATGTCGGACGTGACGGTGACCGACAACCTCGTCATGGGCGGCACGTACAGCATCCAGGTCAGGAAGGTCCGCGACCGTGCCGTCGTCCGCGACAACAAGCTGGTCGACAAGTCGTGGGTGTACGGGCCGGTCGACGCCGACTGCGACAGGATCGACTGGTCGGGCAACACGCTGGTGACGATCGACAAGGACTACCGGATCGTCTCGACCGTCGGTCCCCTCCCCTGCGTGGGATGACGACGTCCCGGCGGGCCGCCCTCACCGCGTGCTGCTGCCTCGTCCTGCTGGTGGCCGTCTACCTGCTGGCGGTGTGGACGGTGCCGGGACAGCGGTTCGAGGACGCGGTGCTGGAGGGAGCGCAGCGCGTGGCCGGCGGCCGGCAGGAGGAGGCCGCCCTCGCCGCCCTCGGCACGATCTCGCGTTACTCCCTGGCCGGCGCGGTGCTGCTGGTGTGCGCGGTCGCACTGGTCCGGCGCCGTCCCCTGCTCGCGGTCGCCGGTACGGCGGTCATCGCCGGATCGGTCGTCACGACCGAGGTCCTGCGTCACCTGGTCCTGCTGCGGCCGATCCTGTTGCCGTCCGGCGTGCGGCGGGATGACCAGAGCTTCCCCAGCGGCCACACGACGGTCGCGATGTCGGTCATGTGCGCGCTCGTCCTCGTGATCCCCCACCGGTTCCGCTGGGTCGTGGTGCTCCCCACCTCGGCCTGGGCCATCGCCGTCGGCGCCTCCACCGTCACCGCCAACTGGCACCGGCCGAGCGACACGATCGGCAGCGATCTGATCGTGCTCGCCTACGCGTGCGCGGCGGTCGCGTTCCTCGCACGCGTGGGGGCGACGCGGGAGGCGGAGCCTCTCGGCCCGCTGGGACGCGTCGCGATGCGCCTGCTCATCGGGCTGCACGTGACCGGGGCCGTGGCAGGGCTCGCGGTCGCGGTCCTCGCGGCTCTCGGCGGAGACGGCGATCCGGCCGCGCTCAGGGCCGGCCGGGCGATCGCCCTGGCAGGGGGAGCCACGGTAGCCGCGACCATGCTCGGTCTGCTGCGCCGTACCGGCCTGGGGCCCGCTCCGCGTGGTCGTCCTCCCATGCCCGCACCGCCGCCTCCCTCTGGGCCGAGCGCAGCAACGCACCCGACGCCCCGATGAGCAGGAAGGCGACACCGGTGACGGTGGCGAACGACAGCAGGTCGAAGGTCGCGGAGCCGACCAGCGGCACGACCAGACAGGCGGCGAGCGTCAGGCCGAGGTCGCGCGGGGCCGGGTCCACGCTCAGCCGGCGGGCCCGCACGGCCGAGTAGATCCCGCAGAAGAACAGCGCCACGAAGACGGCGACGCCGACGGCTCCGCTCTCCACCGCGGTCAGGATGTACTGGTTGTCGAAGACCTGGTACTTCGGTGCGTACCAGGTGCCGATGCCCCGGCCGAGCCACAGGTGCCTGGCGACCTCGGTAGCCGCGACATCGTAGTCGTGGGTGCGGTACTGGACGCTGCTGTCCGTCCCGGCGTTGGCGAACAGCCCGTACAAGGTGTTGAGCAGGCCGGGGAACGTCAGCTTCGCCACGGCCAGGAAGACCGCCGTGACGATCAGGGCCTGGACCTTGCGCCGCACGGGCCACCCGAGG
The DNA here is from genome assembly GCF_030268985.1 of Microbispora sp. NBRC 16548. Taxonomy (NCBI): domain Bacteria; kingdom Bacillati; phylum Actinomycetota; class Actinomycetes; order Streptosporangiales; family Streptosporangiaceae; genus Microbispora; species Microbispora sp. NBRC 16548. The sequence continues at coordinate 62,102 of NZ_BSSF01000013.1, read as the reverse complement.
ATCAAGATGATGCCGACGACTCCGACACCCAGGACCGCCGACCGCGACACGGAGAACAGCAGGCCCATGCCGATGAGCGCCGCGCACAACCACCAGCGCAGGGCGCCACGGCCGCCGCGGAAACCGTAGTGGACGGCGAGGGGCAGCAGCATGGAGCACAGCACGCCGAACTCGATCGGATGTCCCGTGGTGGCGGCCACCCGCCGCATGGAGTCACGCATGTCGACCGCCCCGCCTTCCGAGGCGAAGCGCAAACCGGGCAGCGCGAGATACTGAGTGAGGTCGAAGTCGGCCATGAACTGCAGCGCGCCGATGACCGCGATCACCGCCCCGCCCGTCACCATGGTCTTCAGCAGGAAGTCGAGGCGCTCCGGAGTGCGGACCCCGTCGCAGACGGCCAGCGCGATGCCGACGCTCGCCATGACGAGGACCAGGGCGTGATCGGACAGCTTCAGCTCGTCACTCGGCAGGTAGCCGTAACTGGCCACGCCGTAGGTGGCGGTGAGCGCGACGGTGTAGCAGAACAGGGCGGTGCGAACGGGGGTGCGGCCCTTGGCCACTCCGAGGGTGGTGGTGAACTGCGCGCACAGCCAGCACATTCCGGCGAGCAGGCTGAGGATGTTCGCGGGCGTCAGCGACAGCGGCAGGCCCCTCAGGACCAGCCGGGCCGGGATGATGAGCAGCGACAACGCGAACAGGGCAGCCAGCGTCGCACCGTCGGCACGACGGCCCGCCCCGGGAAGGAGCGGATCGGCGAGGACCGGATCGCCGCGGAGCGGGGCGCCGCGCATCGGCGCCGTGCCGAGCACCGGCAGGGTCAGAGTGCGGCGGGCGTCCTGGTCGTCGGCCCCGCGGGCCGGCAGGTCTGCGGGCATCTCAGCCGCTCACCGCCGGCTGACGTCCCTCGGATGGACGCGGTCGCGTCCGGTCCGCCACTGAGACGGTGGACGGCCCGTACGGCTCGGCATCGGCGGCTCCGCCGGCCTTGCGCACCTTTCTGCCCTTCCGCACGCGCATCGCCTGGGCGATGCTCTCGGCGGCGAAGGCCGCCACGAGGGTGGCGGCGGCACCCAGGGCCAGGGCCACGGCGGCCGACCGCATCTTGCGGCCCTTCTGCGGCTCGGGCATGGTCGCCGGCACGGCCCGGTCGATCCTGATGAACGTGGCGCGCGGCGCCTTGAGCGCCTCCTGCCGCTCGGCCAGGATCTTCCTCGCGCGGGCCTCCACCCGCATGACGATGTCGCGGGCCGCCGCCGGGGACGCGCTCTCACCGGTGATGAAGACGAACGGTGTCTGGGCCAGCAGCTCCGGGTTGGTGCTGCCGTTGTTGACCTCGTAGCTCGGGTCGCCCTCGGGCGACGCCCCGAGCGCCGCCGCGGTCTCCGGTGTGGCGAGGGCCCCAATGAGAATGGAGGCCGTCATGCTGAGCCCCCGGTCGAAGTTGAGCAGAGGGTTCGTCAGCCCGTTCGGGTACTTGGGATTGCTCGGCAGGCTGCCGCCCGTCGTCGGCGTCGTCAGCACGAGAACCGTCGTGGACGTGTAGGTGACCGGGATCGACATATAGACCGCGATGGTCACGCCCACCGCCAGCGCGAAGGCGGGCAGCGTCACGAACCAGCGCCGGAAGACGACAAGGACGGTCCCCCAGAAGTCCATCGACCGCTCCTCACTCAGCCGGCGCGCGAAGCGGGGCGGGAGATGTCCTCACCGGACCCGTCGCCGACCGCGTCGCCGTCGGGGTCGGGCGCGAGCCGCAACCCCCCGGAGCGGTCGCCGCCCTGCGGCTCGTCGGACACCACGACGATGACGGCGGTCGCGTCGTCGTCCCAGTTCTGGGATGGTCTCGGCGCGGGCGGAGCCGTGGTGGCCGGCGCGGCGTCGGCGTCCGGCGGCGGGACGTCCGGCTCGTACGCCGACGGCGTGATGGCCGGGCGCTGCGGCTGAGCCACCCAGGGGGCGTGGACGACGTACGACGCGCGGCGGTTGCCACGCTGCCGGTCCACGAGGTAGGCCAGGCCGAACCCGACGACCATGACGGCCAGCAGCCCACCGGCGGCCGCGCCCCACTTGACCGTCCGTTTCGCCTCGGGCGTCCCGGGTGGCATCACGTCGGTGATGGCGATGTACGTGGACGGCGGCGCCTTCAGCGCCCGCTGCCTGGCGGCGAGTTCCGCGCGAATGAGCTGCCCGGCCTTCCGTACGGTCGCGTCGGCCGTGGCCGGGGACCTGCTGTCCACCTCGACGTAGACGAACGGGCCGTTGGTGCTGATGCCGAGCAGGTCGGGATTGGTGCGGCCGTCGTTGATCGTGATCTCGGTGGGGCCGCCGGGCCTGACGCCGAGGCGGGTCATCATCTCCGGAGTGTTCATCGACAGGATGAGGATGCCCGCCGTGGTCCGCAAACCGTCGTTGAACTGCAGGAGCGGGTTGGTGAGCCCGGCCGCCTCCTTGGGGTCGGGCGAAAGGGTGCCGCCGCTCGTCGGCGTGGTCAGGACCATGGCCGTGCTGGAAACATACGTGGTGGGCAGCATGAGATAAGCGATCACGGCCACGAGAATTGCGAGCGCGAAAATCGGCGGGCCCACGGACCGGCGGCGAGCGAGCGTGAAGATGCTCTTCCAGAAGTCCATGCTTCCCCGCCCTCCGTGACCATATACGTCCGGCCACCCGAGAATGTACTTTACCAATCATGGGTTGGCGCGACCCGGTTCAAACGGTCCAACAAACCGTTACATCTGGCAACCCTCACGCAGCGTTACCGGCCTTCGCGAGCGGAGCGGAACGAATTGGACAAATCGTCCACACAACGGGTCGTAAGCAGGGATGTCACCGGGCCTACGGCGCGTCGCCGGCTTGAGGGCCTGGACGGTGTCCGGGGGCTGGCCGCTCTGTTCGTCGTCCTGCATCACTGCTGGCTGATGGCGTTCCCCGGATTTCCCGGCGACGGCGGACCCTGGTGGCTCGGCTGGCTCCTCTACGGCCACTTCGCCGTGGTGGTCTTCATCGTGCTGTCCGGGTTCTCGCTCGCGGTCTCCCCTGCCCGGTCACAGTGGCGGCTCGGCGGGCCGGGCCGTTTCGCGCGTAGGCGCGCCTGGCGGATCCTCCCGCCCTACTGGGCCGCGCTGGCGTTCAGCCTCGTCGTCGCCTGGACCCTGGCTCCCCAGCCGGGCGAGGGCCCGCCCACGGCCAAATCGGTCCTCCTGTACGGCCTGCTGCTGCAGGACGTGGCCGGCTCCCCCAGCCCCAACGGCGCCTTCTGGTCCATCGCGGTGGAAGCCCACCTCTACATCCTCTTCCCCCTGATGCTGCTGATGCTGCGGCGTGCGGGAACCACGGTCATGCTCGCCGCGGTGACCGTGCCCGTCGCGGCCATCGGACTGCTCGCCCCCTCGGTGCCGCTGGTGGACAAGCTCCTGCGGTTCACCCCGCAGTTCGCGGTGCTGTTCGCGCTCGGGATCGTCGGCGCGGGTATCGCGGCCAAGGCCGGGACGGAGGCCGCCGGGAGACCGTCGAAGGCCGCCGCCCTCCGGCCGTGGTGGGCCCTGGCGGCGGCCCTGCCCGTGGTCGCGGTCATCGTGGCTCTGGGGCCGATCTGGACGGTCGAGCACTACTTCTGGGTGGACATCGCGATGGGCCCGGCGGTGACCCTGCTGCTCGTGTCCGTGGCGTCGGGCCGTCCGGCCCCGCTGGTCCGGCTGCTCGACAGCCGCCCGATCCGCGGCCTCGGCCACTTCTCCTACAGTCTCTATCTGATCCACGCGCCGATCGTCGTGGCGCTGAGCACGCTCGTGGTGAGCCCGGCGGCCGGGCACGGCCTCACCGCGTTCCTCCTCACCACGGTCCTGGCCGTGCCGCTGAGCCTGCTGGTGGCGCGGCTGTTCGCCGCGGTGTTCGAGCTGCCCTTCCTTCGTCACCGGTCCTGGCGGGCGCTGCGGGCGGCCGCCTCCGCCCGCTTCGCTCGCAGGACCGCGCCGTAGGCGTCAGCCCCGTCCGGCGCCCACCAGTCCGGTCACGAGCCGAGCCGCCTTGCGGCCCCGCCGGACGGCCACCCGTCGCTGCCTCCGGGCGTACATCCGGTAGACGGCCGCCCGCGCCCGGGCCCGCTGCTCGGGGGTGAGCGGCGCCTGCTTCAGCCAGCGGAGCATCTCACGGCACTGCAGGGTGGTCGCGAAGTGCGCCTGCCAGGCCGGCACGCCGAGGCGGCGGGCCAGCACCGGCATCGTCTCGTGCTTCCAGTTCCGATGCCCGAGCACCTCCGCCACGTGCCCCCACGGCCCGGCGAGCGCGAGCTTCGCGGCGAAGACCTCGTCCTCCCGCAGCATGTTGCGGCGGGGGATCGGCAGCACGGCCTCCCGTCTCATCAGCCCGTAGAGCGGGTCGATCATCAGGTGGCTCTCGTTCAGCATGCGCAGCATCTCGGCGAACCGCTCGACCGGGTCGCCGGAACGCAGCGCGGCCCCCTCGTAGGCGGCGGTCTCGGTTCTGCCGTCCGGCCCCTTGTAAGCGATCTGCGTGGTAACGAGGATGAGCCGCTCGTCCTCGGCGAACAGGTCGAGCGAGCGCGAGACGCACCGGGGGTCGAGCCGGTCGTCGTCGCCCACCCACCGGAAGTACGGCCCCTCGGCCAGGCGTATCACCGCCTTGAAGTTGTTGAGGAGCCCGATGTTCTCCGCCTGCCGCCGATAACGGATCCGGCCGTCCGAACGGGCCAGCTCACGGCAGACCTCCTCGGTCCCGTCCGTGGAGGCGTTGTCGGAGATGATCAGTTCGAGGTTCTCGTGGTCCTGCGCGAGCACGGATTCCACCACCTCGCGCAGCCGCCCCGCCGCGTTGCGCACGGGCAGTCCGACGGACACCAGGGTGTCGTGAGAGGACATGGCATTCCTTCCAGCCGCCGAGCGGACTCGGCGCGTCTTCACGAACGGGCGGGGACGAGCCGCGCCAGACGGCCGCCGAGCCCCTTGAGCTGGGCCGCGGGCACGACGATCAGCACGTAGACGATCATGCCCGCCCCTCCGGCGGCGACGAGTTCGAGCAGGAGGATGTGCCCGGTCACCTGGCTCACCAGGAGGATGACGCCTGCCGCCGCGGCGGCCCCGGCCAGCGGGCGCACCAGCGCGGGCAGGACGGGCCGCAGGTTCACCCCGGACCGCTGCAGGGCCCAGACCGCCAGCGGCAACGCGACGAACAGGCCGACGACGGCGTGCGCGATCGCGGCGCCGCGGATCCCGTCCAGCCCGATCCCGACCAGCAGCGCGGCGACCAGGGCCGCGGCCCAGCCGGCGTTCAGCCACACGGTCGCGCGGGTGGCGCCGACCGAGGTGAGGATGTCGAAGGCGAGCCCGGTGAGCATCCGCACGACCATGAGGACCGCCAGGAACCGCAGCACGCCGGCCGACATGTTCCACTGGGCGCCGTACAGGGTGATGATGATCGCGTGGGCGAGTGTAGCCATCACCACCGCCACCGGCAGCACGAACGCGATCAGGAGCGGCACCGAGCGCCGCACGCCCTCGGCGAGCGACTCCTGGTCGCCCTCCGCCAGGCGGGAGAACCCGGCGATGGAGACGTAGCGAATGGCCGTGCCGATCAGGCCGGGCACCCAGCTGGACACGTTGAACGCGAGCAGGTAGAACCCGAGCATCGTCATACCGAGCCGGTCGCCGACGATGACGTAGTCGGCGTTCATCAGCACCGACTCCAGGCCGAGGCTGGCCGCCAGCGGCAGGCCGAACCGGAGGAGCCGTACGGCGATCGCCCGGTCGACGGCGATGCGGACGGGCACCCGGGCGAACACGAACACCAGCACGCCCGTCACCACGGAGGCGCCGAACTGACCGGCCGCGAAGCTGTAGGCGCCGGCGCCCATGGCGGCGAGCGTTACGGCGATCGCCGCGTTCGCCAGCACTCCGGCCAGGTTCGCCTTGGTCAGCTTGTCCTGCTCGAAGTGGCGCATCAGCGCGCCCGCGCGGACGGCCGTGATGCCGTCGACGAGGATGACGGCCGTGAGCAGGCGGACGACGCCGGTCGCCTGCTCACTGCCCGCCAACGTGGAGAAGTACGGCGCGCCGACCCAGAAGATCCCGTAGACCCCGGTGCTGAAGACGACGGCCAGCACGCTCGCCGTGGGCGCCATCTCCTCGAGTTTGCCCCGCCACTGCACCGTGGCGGCGATGAGACCGGCGTCGTTGACGTGCATGACGAACTGCGTGGCCGCGAGCGCGATCGCGTACAGGCCGAAGTCGGCGGGGGCCAGCAGGCGGGCCAGGACCAGCCCCATGGCGAACGAGCCCATGCGCGTGAGCAACGTGCCGAACAGGCTCCAGCGAAGGCCACGACCGGCCTGGCGGCCGATCGTGCCCACGGTACCGGCGTCGTTGCCGGGTTCCTCTTGTGCGGTCATACGGGACGGGGCTCCTCGATGCGCTCCAGCCAGATCTCTCGCCAGAAGGGGACGAACTCACGCGGGCAGTTGGAGTTGTAGACACCGGCGCAGACGATGTCGTCGAGGATGATGCAGGGATTCTTCATTCGCAGCATCCGTCCGCTCTTCTCGTCGATGCACCTGTCCACCCGGGCACGGACCCGCGCGCTGCGACCGCAGTAGCGGGCCATCTCCTCCTCGAACCCCATTCCCCGGTTGAGGAGGTCGTCGTTGAGCGTGCGGAGGATCTCCGCCTTGGACTTGATTCTGACCAGCTCGCCGGGCTGGAGGCCGAGCTCCACGGTCGGGGTGCGCTCGCCGGCCATCCCCCTGAGCCCTCCCCAGCGCCGGCCTCCCCTGATCCACCACGCCTGGGGAAGGACCTTCTTGCTGATGTCCTGGTAGCGGTTGAACGCCGAGATCAGGAAGGCGCGCACCACCGGCAGCAGCCCGGCGTTGCCCGTGCGCACGTCCTCGACGTACTGCCGGACGTCCCTGAACGGCAGGCAGACGGGGGCCGCGCGCAGCAGTTCGGTGGCCTGACACGAGTAGCGCTCCTCGCCGTCCTCCGCGGGCGGCCTGCGGCTGTTCACCTCCAGGAGCGGCAGCAGGGCGCGGGCCGGCCGGGGCGCCTGCGCGGGCGGGTCGTCCGGATCCACCCGCTTGAGCCAGGCCTCCTTCCAGTACAGGGAACAGGCCGTCTGGCAGCCGCCGTGCGCCGAGCCGTCGCACCGCGCCCCGGTCAGATGCACGGCGTTGTCCATGCGCCGCATGCCGCTGCGGCTGATCGTGTCGCACAGCTTGTGCGCCACCTTGTGCACCCTCATCCGCTGCCCGCAGAAGCGCAGCATCTCCGGCATGAAGGGGAGGTTGTCCAGCTCGCCGTTCTCGTCGAGGGTGGCGAGGATCTCCTCCTCGCTCCGGACCTCCACCAGGTCGCCGACGCGCAGCTTGAGCGTGCCGGGCCTGCTGCCGGTGTCCAATTGGGTCATCCCTGTTACTCCTTGAGCAATCCGGCGCTCTGCAGCGCCAGCGCGGCGTCCGCCACGAGGGGAAAGGGGAGTCCGGAGCGTTCCGCGATGTCCAGCAGGCTGTGGTCGCCGTCCGAGAGGTTGAGCACCCACAACATCGCCATCTGGTCGCGCTTGGTGTCGCTCCGGCCGCCGAGTGAGCCGTACAGGCCGCGCCGCCCGAGTTGCGGCTCGCCGTAGGGGCTGAGGTTGAGATAGCGGCGGTCGCGCTCGAGCACGTCCACCGCTTCCCAGAGGGTCTCCAGCGTCTCGGTCATCGCCTCGGGAGAGACGAAACCGGGGTTGTCCGCCGAGGTGTGGTACTCGGGGTAGGCGCCGTACGGGGTCCGGGTGAGCGAGCCGACCCCGAGGTCGAACCCGGGCGAGCAGTACTGCCGCTCGTCGTAGCCGTACGGCGAGAAGTCGACGACGGAGTGCGGACGGCCCGAGGCGCGCAGAACGTGCTCCATCACCCGGTCGATCTCGGCGTTCCCCCGCCTGCTGCGCTTGTAGGTGAGCGATCCCCTGTCGCCGGCGCAGGCGAGCACGAGCCCGGCCCCGATCCGGCCGACCCGGTCGCGGTTGAGCGCCAGCCAGGTGATCGCCCCGATCGTGCCGGGGGCGAAGACGAACCGGTAGGTGCGGCGAGGCCGCCGTTCCGCCAGCCGCAGGGCGAGCTCCACGGCCACCGCGACGCCGGCGAGGTTGTCGTTGGCCAGCGAAGGATGGCAGATGTGGCACGACACCAGGACCTCGTCGGCCGACTCGCCGGGCACGACGTGCTCGGCGTAGGTGAGGTGCCCGTCGGCCAGCGTCGAGTCGATCACCACCTCGTACGGCCCCGGGGGCAGGGCCGCCAGCGTCTCGTGGCGCAGGCAGAAGCCCCATGTCTCGGCGTAGTAGCTGGTGCGGTACGGGATCAGGTCCGGCTGCTCGGGCAGCGTGTGCAGGTGCGGGCGCAACTCGTCCAGTGTGAGCGTGGCCGACACCGGCGTGCTGTAGCCGACGACGTGCAGCGACGACTCCGTGAAGTCGATCACCTTGCGGCCGGAGGGGTCCTTGACGTACGCGTCGCGGATGTTCCACTCCTTCGGCACCGTCCAGTCGAGCACCTCCGTGCCGGTCGGCACCTCGTGGACCTCGAGCGGCAGGGACTCCCCGACGATCTCCAGCGTGCGCCGGACCCCGTCGCCCGTGATGCTCCGGCACAGCGGGTAGAGCCGCTCCACCAGTGCGTGCATCCGGCGGCCGACATCGCTCACTCGGCCACCGGCCGCAGGTCGTCGCCGATGGTGCCCGCCCCGCGGCGGTCCGACAGCCGGGCGAGCCGGGTGAATCGCCGGTCGAAGTCCCCCTGCCGCAGACCGAACCGCCGGTAGGCGTCGATCAGCTCGACCGCCCCCTCCTTGACCGTCCACCTGGCCTGGAAGCCCGGGAGCGCCGCGCGCACACGGGAGAAGTCCACCCGGTAGGACCGGGGGTCGTTCCCCGCCTCACCGGTGATGACCAGGTCCGACCCCGGCACCGCCTCGGCCACGTGGGACGCGATCTCCGCGACGGTGACGTTGTTGAGCTCGGTCCCGACGTTGAAGGCCCGGTCGTGGACGGCCTCCCTGGGCGCGACCAGCGCCTGGGCGAACGCCTCGGCGATGTCGCGCGCGTGGACCAGCGGCCGCCACGGCGTGCCGTCGGAGAGCACCCGCACCTGATTCGTCAGGAGCGCGTGGCCGACCAGGTTGTTCAGCACGATGTCGGCCCGCAGCCGGGGGGAGAACCCGAACGCCGTGGCGTTGCGCAGGTAGACCGGGGAGAAGTCGTCGTCCGCGAGCTTCGACAGGTCGTCCTCCACCCGCACCTTCGACTCCGCGTACGGGGTGACGGGCCGCAGCGGGGCGTCCTCGCCGACGAGGTCGTCTCCGCCGGAGGCGCCGTAGACCGAGCAGGTGGAGGCGTAGAGGAACCGGCGCACGCCCGCGTCCCTGGCGAGCCGGGCCAGCCGCACGGACGCGTGGTGGTTGATGTCGTAGGTCAGATCGGGGGCGAGCGAGCCCAGGGGGTCGTTGGACAGGGCCGCGAGGTGCACGACCGCGTCGATTCCGGCGAAGACCTCGGGCCCGGCGTCCCTGAGGTCGACCGCGTGCCCGGGCGGGTCGTCGGGGGCCGGGCCGAGGACGCAGTCGGCGAACAGCCCGGAATCGAGGCCGACGACCTCGTGGCCCGCCCCGGCGAGCACCGGGGCCATCACCGTGCCCAGGTAGCCCTGGTGTCCGGTCAACAGCACGCGCATCTGGGTCATTCTCCTGAAAGGTCGAGGGTGAGTTTGGTGACGTGGAACGCCTCGGCGTAGCGCGTGTGGCACTCGATCCCGCGCAGGCGGGCCAGGCCGAGGAAGGCCTCCCGGTCGTACCAGGGCTTGTTCCGCTGCGAGGGGTAGTGCTCCAGCAGCAGGTCCGCCTTGGCCTCGGCCACCTCGGGAGACAGGGGGTGGTAGGCCGAGGGCCGCCCGAGGTCGCCGTCCCACTTGGCGATCTCGTAGCCCAGGGTGAGGTGGTCGCGGAACGCCGTGGTGACGAGCTGCGCCAGCCCCTGGTGATCCTGGTGGGCGTCGCCCCGCCACGGGCCGACGACCAGGTCGGGGTCGCCCGCCGCGCGCAGGTCCTCGACCGCCTCCTTGGCCTCGTCCCAGTGCGCGGGAAGCCGGCCGTCGGGCAGCTTGAGCACGGTGACCCGCAGGTCGGCGCCGGGGCAGAAGGCGGCGAGGGCGGCTCGCTCCTCGTCCTCCCGCACGGTGCCCCCGCCGGACAGCACGAGGGCGTCGATCCGGATGCCGGGGCGGGCGCGGCAGACGGTCAGCAGGGTCCCGCCGGCGCCGATGGGCAGGTCGTCGCAGTGGGCGGCGAGCGCGGCGATCCGCGCCGTGCGGCCCTGTGGGAGGGCCGGAACCAGTCCGATCACGACGCCCGCTCCCACAGCGCCCACGGCCGCTCGCCGCGCGAGTACGCGTCGTCGAGAGCCACCCGTTCCTTGACCGTGTCGGTGGGCCGCCAGTATCCGCGGTACGGGTATGCCTGCAGGCGGCCCCGCTTGGCCAGCTCCGCGCAGCCGTCGCCCACCAGGTCGCCGCCCTCCGGGATGTGGTCGAAGATCTCCTGCCGCAGCACGAAGTAGCCGCCGTTGACCCACAACGGCATCTGACTGACCGGCGTGATGCCGCCGACCGTCCCCGACTCGCCCAGTTCGATGCAGTGGAAGGTCTCCGACGGCGGGACGACCATCATCAGCGCCCCGGCGTCGGAGGCGGCGAACCGGTCGATCATCTCGGGCAGCGGGGCGTCGGTCAGCACGTCGGCGTAGTTGGCGAGGAACATCTCGTCGCCGCCGAGGTGGTCCCTGACCCGCCGCAGCCGCTCGCCGATGGGCGAGTCGATGCCGGTCTGGACGAACGAGATCGACCAGTCGGAGATGTCGGTCGACAACAGCTCGACCCGGCCCGCCCGCAGGACGAAATCGTTGGACGTCGTCTCCTGGTAGTTGAGGAAGAAGTCCTTGATGTGGTGGGACCCGTAGCCGAGGCAGAGGATGAACTCGGTGTGCCCGAAGTGGGCGTAGTAGCGCATCACGTGCCAGATCAGCGGCCGCGGCCCGACGAGCTGCATGGGCTTGGGGACGTCACCGGCGGTGCCGTTGCGCATGCGGGTGCCGTATCCGCCGCAGAAAAGGACGACCTTCACGAGACCACCTCCAATCGGGGGATGGGGAAGACCAGGCGGCCTCCCCAGTCACGGACGTGGGCGAGCTGCTCGGTGATCTCCGCACGGAGGTTCCACGGGAGCACGAGCACGTAGTCGGGCCGGTCCTGCTCGATGCGCTCCGGCGGCAGGACGGGGATGCGGGTGCCGGGAGTGAACCTGCCGTGCTTGTACGGATTGCGGTCCACCGTGTAGGACAGCAGGTCCGGCCGGATGCCGCAGTGGTTGAGCAGCGTGTTCCCCTTGCCGGGCGCGCCGTAGCCGACGACGGTCCGGCCCTCCTCGGCGGCCCGGATGAGGAAGGCCAGCAGGTCGCGCCGCACTCGGGCGACCCGGGCGGCGAACTCGGCGTACCCGGACAGCTCGTGCAGGCCCGCGGCCTTCTCCCTGGCCAGCAGGTCGGTCACTCGCGGGCCCGGCTCCCCCGCCGCCTCGACCGGCCGGGCCCACAGCCGGATCGACCCGCCGTGGGTCGGCAGCGACTCGACGTCCACGAGGGCCAGTCCGCCGCTCGCCAGGGCCCGCATCGCGGAGGCGACGGTGTAGTACTGGAAGTGCTCGTGATAGATGGTGTCGTACTGCGTGCCCTCGATAAGGGTGAGCAGGTGCTGCACCTCGATCGAGACCCAGCCGTCGTCGGCCACCAGGGCCCGCAGCCCCTGGGTGAAGCCGATGACGTCGGGAATGTGGGCGTACACGTTGTTGGCGACGACGAGATCGGCCGGGCCGTGCTCGTCCCGTACGGCGGCACCGGTCTCCGGCGTGAGGAAGGCCGTGAGGGTCGGCACTCCGGCGTCCTTCGCCGCCTGGCCGACGTTGGCGGACGGTTCGATCCCGAGGCACCGGATCCCGCGCTCGACCACGTGGCGCAGCAGGTAACCGTCGTTGCTGGCCACCTCGACCACGAACGAGGCATCGGACAGCCCCAGCCGCTCGGCGGCGCCGGCCACGAACCGGCGGGCGTGCTCCACCCAGGACGTCGAATAGGACGAGAAGTACGCGTATTCGGTGAATGTTTCCTCGGGCGTGATGAGCGGAGGAATCTGGGCCAGCCAGCAGTCCGTGCACAGACGCAGATGCAGGGGATAGGTGTTTTCCGGCTCGTCCAGCTGTTCCCGCGTAAGGAACCGCTCACACGGGGGTGTCGCCCCGAGATCGACGATGCTCGCGAGCGCCGTGGACCCGCACAACCGGCACTTTGTCATCAATATGCTCCCTCATCACATGGTTGCCGTCCGAAGACGTGCGGGACCCACGGCTGGTTGCCATGAACGTAATCGTCGTCATGAGCCGATCGAGTTACGGCCGTGTATGCGATGCTTCGACCATGGATCGGCTCAGCATCGCCGGGGCCTGGTGCCACACCCCCCGCATTCACACCGACGAGCGCGGCGCGCTCCTCGAGGCCTTCAAGGCCGCCGACCTGCGGGAGGTCGCCGGACACGGACTGGACCTCGCACAGGTCAACTGCACCGTCTCCCGGAAGGGGGCGCTGCGGGGGATCCATTTCGCCGACGTGCCGCCCGGGCAGGCCAAGTACCTCACCTGCGTCGCCGGGAGCGTCCTCGACGTCGTCGTGGACCTCAGAGTGGGCTCTCCCACGTACGGGTCCTGGGAGAGCGTGCTGCTCGACGACACCGACCGGCGCGGTCTCTACATCGCCGAGGGGCTGGGCCACGGCTTCCTCACGTTGAGCGAGCAGGCCACCGTCGTCTACCTCTGCTCCCAGCCGTACGCGCCGGGGCGCGAACACGGCGTGCACCCGCTCGATCCCGATCTGGGTATCGAGTGGCCCTCGCACGTGGAGCCGATCCTGTCGGACAAGGACGCCGCCGCTCCCTCTCTCAAGGAGGCGCGCGAGGCGGGACTGCTGCCGGATCATGACGCTTGCCTCGCCTTCTACGACACGCTCAGGTAGGGCCACGCCGCCTGCAGGGCCTCGCGCCAGTGCCGCATCGGCGGCAGGTCCGCCCGCGCCCATCGGCCGTGCCCCAGCACGCTCCAGGCCGGTCGCGGGGCGGGGCGGGCGAAGGCGGCGGACGTGGTCGGGACGACCCGGCCGGGGTCCGCGCCGAGCAGCGTGAAGATCTCACGGGCGAACTCGTACCAGGTCGTCCGCCCCGCGTTGGTGCCGTGGTAGACGCCGCCCGGCGCGCCGGAACGGCCCAGCTCGACCAGGCGGGCGGCCAGGTCCGCGGACCAGGTCGGCTGGCCCACCTGGTCGGTCACCACCGACACGGTCTCCCGCTCGGCCGCCAGGCGGATGATCGTGGCCGGGAAGTTGCGGCCACGGGCGCCGTAGAGCCAGGCCGTACGGACGACCGTGTGGCCGTGCTCCAGCGCGGCCCGCTCCCCGGTCAGCTTCGACCGCCCGTACGCGTTGACCGGGCGCACCGGGTCGTCGTCCTCGCCGTACGGTTCGCGGCCCATGCCGTCGAAGACGTAGTCGGTGGAGATGTGGATGAGGCGCACCCCGCGCTTGACGCAGGCCAGTGCGAGCCCCTCGACGGCGCGGCCGTTGACCTCCATGGCCTCGTCCGGGCGGGTCTCGGCGCCGTCGACGTCGGTCCAGGCGGCGCAGTTCACCACGACGCCGGGAGCGAGGTCGTCCAGGGCGTCCCCCACGGCCCCGCCGTCCGTGATGTCGAGGTCGCGGCCGAAACCGGTGGCGTCCGCACCGGTCAGCGCCTCCATGAGATCCACGCCGAGCATGCCCTTGGCACCCGTCACCATCCACCTCATGCGCGCGCCCGCAACGGCTTCCACCACTGGGGGTTGTCGACGTACCAGCGCACGGTGCCGGCCAGACCCTCCTCGAAGGAGATCTCGGGGGCGTAGCCGAGGGCGCGCAGCCTCCGGTCGTCGAGCGAGTAGCGCCGGTCGTGCCCCTTCCGGTCGGCCACGCGTTCAACCCGGTCCCAGCCCGCGCCGAACGCGGCGAGCAGCCGCTCGGTGAGCTCCAGGTTGGACAGTTCCGCGGTCCCGGCGATGTGGTAGACCTCGCCGGGCTCCCCCACCTCGGCGACGCGCTGGATACCCCGGCAATGATCCGCTACGTGGACCCAGTCGCGGACGTTTCCCCCGTCGCCGTAGAGCGGGACTCGGCGGCCCTCGATGAGGTTGGTGACGAACAGCGGAACGACCTTCTCGGGGTATTGGTACGGCCCGTAGTTGTTGCCGCACCTGGTGATCGACACCGGGAGCCCGTGGGTGATCGCGTACGCCCTGGCCAGCATGTCGCCACCGGCCTTCGCGGCCGAGTACGGCGAACGCGGGGCCGGCGGCGCGCTCTCGTCCCAGGAGCCCGCGTCGATCGAGCCGTAGACCTCGTCGGTGGACACCTGCACGACCTTCCCGACGCCCGAGGTGAGGCAGGCGTCGAGGAGGGTCTGCACGCCGAGGACGTTGGTGCGCACGAAGTCGGCCGCGCCTTCGATCGAACGGTCGACGTGGGATTCGGCCGCGAAATTGATCACTACGTCGTGACCGGGAACCACCTCGCGGAGCAGGGCCGCGTCGCAGACGTCCCCGTGGACGAAGTCGTAACCACCCTCGACGGGAGCGAGGTTGGCGAGATTGCCCGCGTAGGTCAGCCGGTCCAGCACCGTGACCCGCGCTCCGGCGAAGGCGGGATATCCGCCGGTGAGCACGGTGCGGACGTACTGGGAGCCGATGAAACCGGCGCCACCAGTGATCAATAGCCTCACGTCAGGAATCTCCAGATGTGGATGGTTTTGCACCTAAAAAAGCAATAGGGGAGGACCGCATCGTATTTCAGTAAGGAAACGGGCGACCTGAAGGCCGAGCCCGAGTGAGTGAAAGACGTAATTTGGCCAAATTCATGCGCACTCGTCGTCTCAGGCGTCACAATAGCCCCCGGCAGTGGATCGGCAAGGACAAAATGACGAACTGAGCGCCTCGGCGCGGAGGTCGGAGATATGGCCCCCAACAAACACCCACGCCACGGAGCGAACCCCAGGTCCGCCCGCACCTCTCGGTATCTGCCGCGCCCGCGTCCGGCGCTGCTGATCGCGACCGCGCTCGTCGCCGCCGCGATCCCGGTGGCGGCCGTCGTGACGCGGCACACCGCGAACCCGGGCCCGGTCGCCGCCCCCGAGCCGCGGGTCACGCTGCAGGCCAAGGAGGTCGGCTTCTGGTCCAGGGACGACCGGCTCAGCCCGCCCGTCCACAGGGACCGGAGCCCCGTCGAACTCGGCACCCGCTTCACCGCCGCCCAGGACGGCTGGGTGAGCGGCGTGCGCTTCTACAAGGCGCCCGGTGAGAAGGGCAGCCACACGGGCAGCCTCTGGGACTCCGCGGGGACGCGCCTCGCCACGGTGACCTTCCGTGACGAGAGCCGCTCCGGCTGGCAGGAGGCCCGCTTCGACAGTGCGGTGCCGGTCGTGGGCGGGAAGGTCTACACCGTCTCCTACCACAGCGAGCACGGCACGTACGCGGGCCGGCCGTCGGCCGGGGCACTGCGATCGGGGCCGCTCAGCACGGCCGCCCGCCACGTGGGGGTCTACACCTACGGCCCGAGCCGCTTCCCCCACCGGTGGAACCCGAAGAACTACACGTACTACGTCGGCCCCATCTATCGCTGGCTGGACAGGGAGCCCGCTCCGTCCGTGCGCCCGGTCCCCTCGGCGACCCGGTCGCGCGACGTCGTCACGTACACGCCGAGGCCCTGGCCGTCGGTCTCGCGGGTCTCGCCGAACCCCTCCGGGGAGGTCACGATCGAGCCCTCGGCGCCGCTCTCCTTCGAGCCGACGCCGGGCCCCTCCGTTCCCCCGGTCGTCGAGCCGTCCGCGGAGCCGTCGGCCGAGCCCTCCGTCGTGCCGTCCGCGCGGCCGTCCGAGGAGCCGACCACGGTCGTGAGCCCGTCCCGGGAGCCGTCTCGCACACCCGGCGGAGAGCCGACCGGCGGCCGGCCCACCCGGAGCCCGTCGCGCAGCCCCTCGGTCCCGGCGCAGAGCCCGGCGCAGAGCCCGGCGCCCCCGCCGACCGCACCCGCGGGATCCGCCTGCCCCGGCGGCTACCCGACCCCCGCGTGCACCGGCGCCCCCCGCTCGGTCAGCCCGCTGCGGAAGGCGGCGAACCTCGGCGGCAACGACTACCAGGTCACCACACCGGGGACGGTCATCGACGGCGTGCACATCACCGGCGACCTGGTGATCAACGCCGATGGCGTCACCGTGCGCAACAGCCAGATCGACGGCACGGTCATCAACGAGCGGGGCACCCGGCAGTACTCGTTCACGATCAGCGACTCCACCGTGGGCCCGGCGAGCGGCTGCGTCAGCACTCCGGGCGTGGGCGAGTCGCACTACACCGCCACGCGCGTGCTGGTCCGCGGGCACGGGGACGGTTTCCGGGTCTCGGGTGACGACGTCACCATCCGGGACTCCTACGTCCACCTGTGCTCGAACCCCGGCGACCACTCCGACGGCATCCAGACGTACATGGCCGGCAAGGGGCTGGTCTTCCAGCACAACACGGTCGACCAGCGCGACGCCAGGGACATCACCGCGCCGATCTTCATCACCGACCCGCGCGTGGTCGACGTGACGCTCACCGACAACCTCGTCATGGGCGGCACGTACAGCATCCAGGTCAAGAACGCGCACGGCAGAGTGGTCGTGCGGAACAACCGGCTCGTCAACCGCTCCTGGGTGTACGGACCGGTGGAGGCCGACTGCTCGTCGATCGACTGGTCGGGCAACACGCTCGTCACCGTCGACGACGACTACCGCGTCACGTCCACCGTCGGGGCGCTCCCCTGCCACACCTGACGGCCTGCGGGCGGGGAGCGCGCGTCCTGGCGCGCCCCCGCCCCCGGTGTGTCCGCTCATGAGATGATCTGCACCTTGCTGTGGTCGCCCAGCACGAGACGGTGGGCGCGGGGCGCGTGCGGCGCGGGGGTGACTTCGACGTCGTGCCCGATCAGCGAGGCCTCGATCCTGCGCACTCCCTTGATGGAGGCGCGCGACAGCACGATCGAGTACTCGACCTCGCTCCCCTCGATGCGGCAGTCGGCGCCGATCGAGGTGAACGGCCCGATGTAGGAGCCGCTGATGACCGTCCCCGAGCCGACCACGACCGGGCCGACGATGCGGGAGCCGCGCACCGACGCCCCTGCTTCCACCACGACCCGCCCGATGAGCTCGCAGTCCTCCACGTCGCCGTCGACCCGGGGCTCCGCCGACTCCAGCACGAGCCGGTTCACCTCGAGCATGTCGGTGACGTTCCCGGTGTCCTTCCAGTAGCCCGAGATGATCGACGGCTCCACGTCGTGGCCGGCGTCGATGAGCCACTGGATCGCGTCGGTGATCTCGAGTTCCCCCCGCCAGGACGGTTTGAGGTCCGCCACCGCCTCGTGCACCGCCGGAGTGAACAGGTAGACGCCGACCAGGGCGAGGTCGCTCTTCGGCTCGCTCGGCTTCTCCACGAGCGCGACGACCCGGCCGTCGGCGTCCAGCTCGGCGACGCCGAACTGGCGGGGATCGGACACCCGGGTCAGCATGATCTGCGCGCTCGGCCGCCGTGTCCTGAAGCGCTCGACCAGGCTCTCGATGCCGCCCACCACGAAGTTGTCGCCGAGGTACATGACGAAGTCGTCGTCGCCGAGGTAGTCGCGGGCGATCAGCACGGCGTGCGCCAGCCCGAGCGGCGCCTCCTGCCGGAGATAGGTGGCCTGCAGGCCGAACCGGGAACCGTCGCCCACCGCCGCCTCGATCTCGGCGTGCGTGTCGCCGACGACGATGCCGACCTCACGGATGCCGGCCGCCGCGATCGACTCCAGGCCGTAGAAGAGCACCGGCTTGTTCGCCACGGGGACCAGTTGCTTGGCCTGCGTGTACGTGATGGGCCGCAGGCGGGTTCCGGAGCCGCCGGCCAGGACGAGGGCCTTCACCTCAGTACGCCCCGTCGCCGCGGGTGACCGCCGACCACGTCTTCCAGAGCACCTGCAGGTCCAGCATCAACGACCAGTTCTCCACATAGCGCAGGTCGAGCCGGACCGACTCGTCCCAGGACAGATCGGACCTGCCGCTGACCTGCCACAGGCCCGTCATGCCCGGCTTGACGACGAGGCGGCGGCGCACGTCCACCGCGTACTGCTCGACCTCGCACGCCAGCGGCGGGCGGGGCCCGACGAGGGACATCTCCCCCCGCAGCACGTTGAGGAGCTGGGGGAGTTCGTCGAGCGAGTGACGGCGCAGGACGGCCCCCACACGGGTGATTCTTGGATCGTTCCTAATTTTGAACAGCACGCCGTCTGACTCGTTCTCGTCAATGAGGACGTCGCGCAGCCTCTCGGCGTCCACGACCATCGTCCGGAACTTGAGCATGTCGAACTCCCGCCCGTGCCGGCCGACCCTGGTCTGCCTGAAGAAGGCGGGCCCGGGGCTCGTCAGGCGGATCGCGACGGCGATGGCGAGCATCGGCATCGCGAGGATCGCCAGCGCGACCGCCGCGACCACCTTGTCGAACGCGCTCTTCACGAGCTGGCGGGCGCCGTCGAGGTCGGGATGCCGCACGTGGAGCAGCGGCATCCCCGCGACCGGCCGCACGCTCACCCGGGGACCCGCGACATCCATGAGCGCCGGGGCGACGAACAGCTCCGCGCCTCTCGACTCGATGCCCCACGCGAGGCGGCGCAGCGCGGCGCCGTCCAGTTCTGGACAGGCCAGGACGGCCACCGCGTCGGCGGACACCTCGTCGACGACCGCCGCCACGTCGGTGAAGTCCCCGAGCACGGGCACGTCGTCGACGTCGAGCAGCATGCCGCGGTCCTGCGGGCCCGGCAGGCACGCGGCGACGACCCGCATCCCGTGGTACGGCTGCCGCCGCAACTGCATGACCAGGTCGAGGACCGCCGCGCCGTGCCCGACCGCCACGACGCGCCGCAGGTACTCACCACGCGAGCGGGACCGGTGCAGGCGCTTGCGCATGCGGTGCCGGAAGACCAGCGTGATGCACGTCGCGAGCGGCACCATCGCCATGACGTAGCTTCTCGCGACGGTGGTCTGCGTGACGTACGCGCCGATCGCGATGGTCGCCACCAGTCCGAAGCCGCCTTGGGTGACCGCACGGAACTCCTCCGTGCCCTCCCCGTGAGCACTCCTGCGGTAGCTGCCGACCAAGCTCATGACACCGGGCCAGATGATGGTCAAGGTGATGCCGAAGATCAGGTCCACCACGGGTATGAACGCGCCGAGCGCGAGCCGTGTCCCCTCCACCACGCCGAACGCGGAGATCGAACACACCAGGTCGCCGGCCATCAGCAGCCTGAAGTAGGCCGCCGTCGCCATGCTGGCGTATCTCCGCTGTTCAACGTGCGTGGTGACAGTTCGCGTCGGGGTCGACCCCAACCGCGTCTCCATCTATCACGCCCCTAGTCGCCGGACTCTGCAGACATGACGCCTGTTCCGCCACACAGGTTGACCTGAAGCACATACGCTTCATCGCCCGCTATCCGACTTTGATATTAAAGAGCGATCTACGCCGACGGAACGACGGCTCATGTCCACATTCGGCCGTCCTGACACTATCGAAATGGCTTGACGGAACGGTCCAATGATGCCGTCTTCGATGGGCTTGAGGAAATGTCACCCGAAGTATGCACCTCCGTAACCTGCCGAAATGCACTCCTCGTGCGGGGGGTGCCACCGACCGGGGCAGCCGGGGCGAGAGTAGACGCAGGTGGAGTACGCGTGCCCGGCCATGCGAGCCTCCACGGCGCCCCGCCGAGAGCCGTGACAGGGGGCCGATACGGATCCGCCGCATGCGGCGCCTCCCGGTGGGCCGGATGAGGGCCGGAGCGCCTGCCGGGGGATTTCCGTCCGTGTCGTGCGCGCCGCCCGCGTCAGCCCGTAAAGCCCGGACATCCCCCGCCAGCAGGCCGAACTAGATTCGGAGTCTTATTCGTAGGCGCTCAGGAGTGGGGCCCGGCCCGGCGCTTCCGGCCTCTAGTCGTATTCGAGGTCGGGTAACGGGGACGGCGGCTCCGGGCTGCGCCACACGACGACGTAGTCCGAGCGCGCGCTCTCGACCGCGGTGCTCAGCCGGTCGAGGTCGAAGTCCGGCAGGTAACGCAACCGGGCCAGGAAGCTCGCGTCGGTCGCCGAGTGCGGGACCACGCAGCCCTCGCCCTCACGGTCCAGCAGGACGATGAACACGTCCTCCGGCTGGCCGGGCGGATCCTGGTCGCCAAGGCCGCCGACGCGGACCTCGACCACGTCCTCCCAAGCGAGGGCCTCGACGCTGCCGTCGGCGTAGTGACGTGTCACGCCTTCTTCGGTGACGTACACATAGGTGTCCGGCACTGGGTTGCCGTGCATGGGCGCGATTGTGACGACTTGGAGCGGCACGGTGCAAGAGAATCCGCGACCAAGGGAAACCGTGCGAGGAAATCCGCCCCCGGGAGATAACGCGCAGGAGGAATCGCCCGGACCTCCTCCGGGCTCAGGCGTGCCGCCATCGCAGGTGCTCGCGCACCGCCTGGACGGCCGCGTCCGCCGGTCCCTCGGCGATGACGCGCAGCAGCGCGGCGTGCTCGGCCGCGAGCTCGTGGGGATCCTCGTACGCGTGCCTCAGCCCGACCAGTCCGAGCCGCGTCTCGGCCGCGAGCGTGGCGTATAGGCGCTCCAAACGGGGGCTACCGGCGGCGGCGACGAGCGCCTCGTGCAGCGCCATGTGCTCGGCCACCACGGCCGCCCAGGGCGCGCCCGGCGGCAGGCCGGACAGGCGGTCCAGCGCCTCCTCCGCCGCCGTCACCCGGCGCCCCGCGACGGCCTGTGCCATCAGTTCCTCCAGCGGCGCGCGCACGTACATGAGGTCGGCCAGGTCGGCGGGGGTGATCACCGGGACGTACGCGCTGCGGTTGCGCTCGCGCCGCAGCAGTCCCTCGTGCACGAGCAGCGCCAGCGCCTCACGCACGGTGGGGCGGGCCACGCCGTACCGGGCGGACAGCTCCTGCTCGGGCAGCGCGGCCCCCGGCTCGATGTCCCCGGACAGCACCCGCTCGCGCAGCGCGGCGGCGAGCGCCTCGACGGTGGAGACGGGCCTCAGGGTGGTCACGGGGCCGAGCCTACTGGCGACTTCCCGCCGCCGCCCGTTCCGTGCCGGGTGCGACGGCTTCCGGGCCCCGCGCCCTGGCGGGCAGCGCCACCACGACCAGCCCCAGGGCGAGCAGCACCAGACCGGCCCACGAGACGGGGGACAGGTGCTCGCGCAGCGCCACGACGCCCAGCACGGCCGCGACGGCCGGCTCGGCCAGCGCGAGCGTGGCCGCCGTGGCGACGGGGGTCGTGCGCAGTCCCCGGCCGTACAGGAGATAGGCCAGGCCCGTGGTGGCGCAGCCGAGGTAGAGCGCGGTCAGCAGGCCGCCCGGGCGCGCGAGCCAGGCCGGTCCGGTCAGTGCGAGGACCGGCAGCATGAGCACGGCCGCGCCGCCGAACAGAACGCCCATGACGATCCCCGACTCCATGCCCCTGCCGATGGCCCGGGCCGCGACGACCGCGTAGAAGGCGTACAGGAGCCCGCCGAGGAGGGCGAGCGCGACGCCTCCCGCGTCCACGCCACCCGTTCCCCTCCCGCCGGTGACGAGCACCGCGCATCCGGCGACGGCGGCGGCCGTGGCGAGTGCCCAGCGCCCGCTCGGCCGCTCGTGTCCGACGATCCAGGACAGGAGCCCGGTGAAGACCGGCCCGCTGCCGATGGCCACCACCGTGCCGATCGCCACGCCCGTCCTGCCGACCGCGGCGAAGAAGCACAGCTGGTAGGCCGCGACCGCGGCGGCTCCCAGGACCAGCGGCCAGCGCGTCGGAACGTTCCCGATGGGGGTGCGTCGGTGCGTGACCAGCGCCAACGCGCCCAGCAGGGCCCCGCCGAGCACGAGGCGGGCCGCGGCCAGCGAGACGGAGCCGGCGGAGGCGAGGGTGCCCACGGTGCCCGCGGTGCCCCACAGGACGGCCGCCGCGACCACCGCGAGCGGGCCCGATCTGGAGTTCATGGAAGGATTGTCTGACAACTAGACAGAAAGCAGCAAGAGCTTTTCTCCGTAACGTCGAGACTGTCCTGATATGGGGCTGTGGCCCAAGTCGTTAGGAACGATCCCTGGTACCAGAGGCTCACGGATTGCTAGGGTTTCGCCACTGTTAACACATGTGTAACCGACGGGCAGGTCTGATGGCTGGTCGGAAACGGTCCATCCGCTTCAAGATATTCGCGATCCTGCTGGTGCCTTTGACCGCCCTGGTGGTGATCTGGGGGTTCGCCGCCAAGCTGACCATCGAGCAGGGGCAGCAGCTCCTGCGCATCCAGAAGGTCTACGACAACATCGTCTATCCCGTCAGTGAGGCCATCAACGAGCTGCAGAGCGAGCGGTTCGTGTCGGTGAGCTACCTCGCCTGGCGCACCTCGACGCTGCGCACCGACCTTCAGGGGCAGCGCCGCAAGACCGACGCCACCGCGGTCCTGCTGACCCGTCTGTCGGAGCAGGCCCGGGACGAGACGCCTTCCGCCATGTGGGACCGGGTCCAGGACCTGATCCGGCAGATGGACCGGCTCGACGTCCTGCGCGGCCAGGTCGACGACCAGCGGCTCACCCGCCTCGACGTGATCGAGGAGTACAGCTCGGTCGTCGAGACCGCCCACCAGGTCTACGACCGGCTGATGATCTCCCCGGACATCGACATCATCGAGCAGACCAAGGCGCTCATCCTGATCACCCGCAGCCGCGAGCTGGTGAGCCAGCAGTCCGCCCTCGTGCTGGGCGCGCAGGCGTCCGGGCGGATGACGCAGGACGAGCGGGACGCCTTCTCCGGAATGGTCGGCAAGCGCCGCCTGCTCTACCAGCTCGGCACGAGCCAGCTCGACGCCGGCCTGCTCAAGCAGTACGGCACGCTGAACTCCACCCCGATCTACACGTCGTTCGTCTCCCTGGAGGACGACGTGATCGCCAGGGTGCGGCCGGGCCAGCCGCTCCCGCCGGAGGCGATCGCATGGCCGACGACGGCCCAGGCCCTGACCCGCCAGCTCACCGAGACGACCAACGTGGCCGCCGACGCCACCGCCGCGCGCGCCGTGCCGCTGGCGCAGAGCGTGCTCTGGGACATCGGCATCGTCGGCGGGCTCGGCCTCGCGGCCGTTCTCGCGACCGCGTTCATCTCCTTCCGGTTCGCCCGTACGGTGACCGGCGAGCTGAGCGTCCTGCACCGGGCCGCGGCCGACCTGGCCGGGCGGCGGCTGCCCGACCTCGTACGGCGGCTGCGGCGCGGCGAGGACGTCGACGTGGCGGCCGAGACGCCGCCGATGGCCCAGGCCAGCGACACCGTCGAGATCGAGAACGTCGGCCGCGCCTTCACCTCGGTGCAGCACACCGCGATCGAGGCGGCCGTCGGCCAGGCCGAGCTGCGCAAGGGCGTCAACAAGGTCTTCCTGAACCTGGCCCGGCGCAGCCAGTCGCTGCTGCAGCGCCAGCTCGGCATGCTGGACGGCCTGGAGAAGGAGATCACCGACCCCGACCTGCTGGAACGGCTGTTCGGCGTCGACCACCTCACCACCCGCATGCGCCGCCACGCGGAGGGCCTGATCATCCTGTCCGGCGCCGTGCCCGGCCGCGGCTGGCGCAACCCGGTCCGGCTGTACGACGTGGCCCGCGCCGCCACCGAGGAGGTGGAGGACTACCTGCGGGTGGACGTGAACATGCCGCACGGGTACTCGCTCGCGGGCAGCAGCGTCACCGACGTCGTCCACCTGCTCGCCGAGCTGATCGAGAACGCCACGGTCTTCTCCCCGCCGCAGACCCGCGTGCAGGTCAGGGGGGAGATGGTCGCCCGGGGCTTCGCCATCGAGGTCGAGGACCGCGGGCTCGGCATCCCCCCGGAGGAGCTGGCGCACCTCAACGCGCGGCTCGCCGACCCGCCGGAGTTCGACCTGGCCGACAGCGACAGGCTCGGGCTGTTCGTCGTCGGGCTGCTGGCCCGGCGGCACAACATCCGCGTCTCCCTGCGCACTTCGCCGTACGGCGGGACGAGCGCCGTGCTCCTGCTCCCGCAGGAGATCGTGGTGGAGAACGAGACGAGGGAACCGGCGGTCGAGCGCCTCGCCCAGCCGGAGGCTTCGCCCCCAGCCCTGGCCCTCACGCCGCCGATCGGCGGCGCCCAGGACTCCCTGCCCCGCCGGGTGCGGCAGGCCAACCTGGCGCCGCAGCTCAAGGAGGAGCGGGGCGACCTGTTCTCCTCCTTCCAGGCGGGCTGGCAACGCGCACAGGAGGACTCGTGACCGAGCACGAGGACGGGCCGCTGCTGCGCCCCTACACGCTCACCCGCGGCCGTACGCGCCCGAGCGGGCCGGACTTCGACCTGATGTCCATCATCAGGACGGCTCCCGCGGCGTACAGCGGGATCTCCGGGCTGGCCCCCGAGCACTGGCGGATCCTGCAGCTGTGCCGGGTCCCCCTTTCCGTGGCCGACCTGGCCTCGGAGCTCGGCCTGTCGCTGAACGTCGTACGCATCCTGCTGGGCGACCTGCGCGACCAGGGACTGATCAGCGCGCGGCCGCAGGCCACGGTCGCCCAGCTGCCCGAGGAACGCATCCTCCGTGAGGTGATCCAGGGACTCCAGGCGCTGTGAGGCGTCAGGAGTCCGCCTCGCGGGACGTCGCTCCTTCTAGGAGTCCGCTTCGCAGGACTCCAGAAGCCGCTGCACGTGCCAGCGGGCCGGTGTCGTGAGCTCGTCGACATAGCGGTCCAGCATGGCCGCGCACGCGACCGCGTCGGCGGTCTCGACGGACGGCAGGACCAGGATCTCCTCCTCGCCGTCCAGCACGAGGCCGCCCCGCACGCTGAACGTCTCCTCGCCGACCGCGACGGCGGTCTCGAACACGAGGTCGTGCCCCTGGAGCGCCAGCGCGGCGCCGAGCCGTACGGCGGGCCCGGCCAGGTCCGAGACGGGCTCGACGCGGACGTGGGGGAAGAAGTCGCGGGAGACGGACCGTCCCATCTCGCTGAACCGCGCCGCCGTTCGCATCAACGCTTCCAGGAGTTCGGCGGCACCCTGACTGTTGGCGTCCACCCCCGCAGGGTAGATCACGGAAAGTTGCGGTTTGGCCAAATATTTAGGTTGGACCGGAGATTTCGCCGAAAAGGGCGGCCTCAGCGGAAGGCATAGCACTCCACCTCGGCCCGCCGGCGGGTCAGCCCGCCGCCCACCGACTCCTCGACGCAGGAGCGCTGCGCGGCGTCGAGTTCGAGCACGCCGCAGACGCTGACCCCGGAGTACGTGCGGCAGTCGAGGTTCGGGTTGAACGCGCCCACCCTGTACTGCTCGCGCACCTGCGTGCGGCAGCGGTGCCGCGCCTCCGGCGTCTTCGGGTAGCGGCATTGGCCGACGAGGATGTCGTACTGCTTCTGGCTCACCTCCTGCTGCTTCACGCCCCCTTTGGGCGGCGCGGGCGCCTGCGGCGGGCTCCCGGCCCACGGGCCGGTCCTCGGGTGGCCGCCGGTCCCGGCGGCCACCGACGCGACTGCGGCGACCGTGCCGAGCATGGTCATCGCAGCGAGCACGGCGACAGCGACGATCTTTCTCATGGCGATCCTCCCGAGCAGGAACGTACCCACGGGCGAACGGCCGCCCCCTGCGCCGCGCCGGACCCGCATGGACGGTCGTGACCTTGTGTCATGCCGAAGTCGACGCAGGCAATACGAGGAGTAAATACACCATTGCGAAGTGTGACGCCAGACGATCAAGGGTAAGTGTGGCCACGGAACCGACGGGGACGGCGTTGGCGCCATTCACACCCGATTCTTCGGTTCGAATTCGGTCATTTTCGACACAACGGAGCTTTTACGTGCGATTTGTTCACGCAATCACGACAGGCGCGCTGGTCCTCACCGGCCTCACGGTCACCGGCGCGACCGCGCTGGCCGACGCGGGCCCGCAGACCACGTCCCGCGCCGTCGTCGACGGCTACCAGGTCGTGACGCTGCCCAACGCGAACGTGCCGAACTTCACCCGGCGCACCGTGTACTGCCCCGCGGGCAAGCGCGCCGTGGGCGGCGGCGGCGAGGCGCAGGGCAACGACGCGGTCCTCGTGGGCAGCTTCCCCACCGCGGACGGCACCGGATGGATCGCGCTCGGCCGGCAGAACTACTACAACACCGTCGGCATCAGCGTCTACGCCATCTGCGCCAACGCCTGATCGGATCACACGCGGCGCTTCACGCGAATCACATCACGTGAATCACCTCGCGGGGGGAACGGGCAGGCCCCGCTCCCTCCGCGTCCGCATCCGGACCCGTACGGCGGCGCGTACGGCGACGACCAGAACCACCGTGCAGAGAGCAGGACCGCGAGCAGCACCGCGATGCCGTGGTCGTCGGGCAGGCCTGCGCTCCAGCCGAGGAACGGCAGGCACACGGCGGCGAACGCGGCGGGCGCGGCGAGCAGGAGGCGGGTCCACCTCGGCCGCGACCACAGCCAGACGGCGAGTACGCCGGCCGCGCCGGCCGCGAACATGGGCACGAAGAGCGCGAGGGAAACGACGCCGGCCGGCCCGTCCGCGGTCACGACCAGCAGGACGCTCGTCCACATGGCGGCGGCGCAGATCCCGAACCGGACCGGCCACCTGCGCGCCCCCGCCGTGGTGCCGAGGGCCGCCGGCAGGGCCGCGAGCGCCACGAGAACGGCGACCCCCAACTCGGTGCCGATCCGCTCCCCCGGGGACGCGAGGGGAGGGGCGGCGGATTCCAACAGCGGCGCCCTCTCCGCGTCGTACTCGGGGAAGCCCAGCCGCCGCCACCGTCCCGACACGTCGCGCAGGACGACTCCGTCGGTCCCGTTCGCCACGGCCACGACGTGGCCACCGGGCACCGCCTGGACGGCGACGGCCACGGAGGTGGCCCGGTCGCTGTGCTCGCCGAAGGGGTCGGGATTCTCGTAGGCCCGATCGAGCCAGTCCTGCCTGCCTCTGGAGATCTCCCAGGCGACCGTCAGGTCGCTCCCCCGTCCGTGGTCTGCTCGACCCTGAGCCGGCCCGGCGTGACCCGGTAACAGCGCCGCGGCTCGGCGGGCACGCACGCCCGGGTCGCCGCCTCCGCGCCGATCCCTGTCGTCTTCATCCAGGCGAACAGCACCCGTGACCGCGCCCGGCCACAGGGGTTTCAGCACCCGGTCGTTGACGATCAGCACGGCGAGCGCCGCGACGGTCACCGGATGGCCGAGCCAGGCCGCCTGCACGCCGATTCGAGCGCTCTGCGTGCCCCGCGTGCCCATCTTCGGGTGATTGCGGTCGATCTGGAGACGATCGCACATCCGCCGATCGTAGATCGCTCTTCGCCAGCGCGGCGGTCGCTTCCCTGGGCGAGCACACCCCGGGCGTCAAGCGCCGGCCGAGCGCCGCGATGCGTTACGAGGTGCTGACGGGCGACGGCGCCGGGCTCGCGGCCGGTTCCCTCCTGATGAAGGGGGAGGAGGTCCCGCCCAGCGCCAGGCGAGCCGGCAACCCCGTCGTCCGACTCTGACGCCCGGCGCGCGCCGGCCCGCTCACGGTCAGCGTCCCGTCGCACGGCCACTCGTCCGCCCGCTCGCCCGACCGGTCCCATACGGCCAGCGGGCCGTCCAGGCGCGCGGTGAGCAGATACTGCAGCGGGGTGCGCGGCAGGAACAGGTCGACGTCGGGAGTCCCGCGCCGCACGGCCCGGGGCAGCACCGGCTCGCGCAGCCGCACCAGCGTGGCGGGCTCGGCACGCTCGACCAGCGCGCGGATGTCGGGAGCGGACAGGTTCGCCACCTCCCGGGCCATCGAGACATTCCTGACCAGCACCCGCACCGGTCCGGACGCGCCGTCCATGCGGGCCAGCGCCTGCTCGGATCTCGCGTCGCAGACGACCTGGTCGGCGAACAGGTCGCGCAGGCCGGCCACTCCCCCGGCCTCGATCGCCGCGACGGCCGCCGCCAGCGCGTCCGCCCCCGTGGCCGCCTCCCACCGCAGGGCGGGGCCGCAGGCCGCGCAGCCCGTCGCGACGGACGCGGATCTGCGGACGTCCGGCTCCCGGCTCTCCCGTCCGCAGTCCTCGCACAGGACGGCGGAGGGCGCCTCGGCCGCGGGCGGGCGGCAGTCGTCGCAGCAGACGAGCGGATACGAGTACCTGCGGCCGGCCCGGTCGAACAGCTCACGCACGCAGGCCGAACAGAGCCCCCGCTCACTTCGCCGAGTGCCGGGGGAAGCCGAGATGACCATGGAAGCGGCACTGCCCCCGGCCGGTCCCTCTAATCACAGCGGTCACAGGGTTGTCGGGAGTGCCTCACCTGCGGTCATACCGTACGGGGCCCTGTTCAGCCGTCGGCGAGGGCGCGCAGGGATGCGCGGAGCGTCTCGGCGATCCGTTCGGGAGACGCGCCGCGCAGGG
Source organism: Microbispora sp. NBRC 16548 (assembly GCF_030268985.1). NCBI lineage: Bacteria > Bacillati > Actinomycetota > Actinomycetes > Streptosporangiales > Streptosporangiaceae > Microbispora > Microbispora sp. NBRC 16548. Next base: position 33,506 of record NZ_BSSF01000013.1, on the reverse strand, counting down.
CCGTGAGGCCGAGCAGTTGATGGGCGATCGTCACGCCCAGCATCGTGCTGACCATCAGGGCCGCCCGCAGTTCGGCGTCACCGGAACCGATCGCGTCCGCCAGTTGCGTCACCTGGCCGTCGAGCTTGCCGCGCACCTCCTCGGCCGCGTCGGGGTGGGTGAGCATGGAGCGCATCATCGCCAGCGTCGCCTGCGGCAGCGGCCCCATCTTCATGCCGATCCTGCCCAGCAGTTCCTCGACCGGCTCCAGCTCGCCGTCCAGCGGCGGGATCGACGGGATCCGCACGGCCTGCTCGAACAGCTCCTGCTTCGACCCGAAGTACTGCATGACCAGGGCTGGATCGACCTCCGCGGCCGCCGCCACGGCCCGGATCGTCGTGCGCTGGAAGCCGCGCTCGGCGAAGATCGCCCGCGCGGCGGACAGGATGCGCTCCTCGGTGCGGCGCCGGCGCTCTGCCCGGCTCGTCGGCGTCCCCTCCACGTGACGACTCTACCGGTGTTGACCACATCGGCCCGTTCGCTCTACATTCGTTGAGTCAACGACTGTTGAGTGAAGTGCTTTCGAATGATGATCGGAGCGAACGGATGCAGCTCACCCCGCGCGAGGTCCTGGCCCGCTTTCACCGGGCGATGGTCGACAGGTCGGCCGACGACCTCGCCGACCTCTACGCCGCCGACGCCCTTCACACGTTCCCGTTCCGGGCGCCGCTGTTCCCCGCCCGGCTGGAGGGGCGGGAGGAGATCCGCGCCCTCTACCGTGCGGCGTGGGGCGCGAGCCCCGTGCGGCTCGCCGAGATCCACGACGTCGTCGTCCACGAGGCGGCCGATCCCGAGGTCGTCACCGGGGAATGGGAGGGCACCGGCACGGTCGGACCGGACGGCCGGCCGTTCCGGGCCACGGGCCTGCTGACCCTGCGCGTACGGAACGGCGAGATCGTGGAGACGCGCGACTACATGGACGTGTTCGGCACCTACCACGCGATGGGCCGGCTGAAGGACGTCGTCGCCGCCGCGGAGAACGGCGCTGCGGAGAACGGCGCCGCGGAGAACGGCGCTGCGGAGAACGCCGCCGCCACGGCCTGATCGGGGTCGCGCGCCTGCCCGCCGGCGCGGCCACAATGGTGACCATGACGATCTCGGGGACGGTGGTCCGCCGGGCGGGAGCGGCGGACGCCGCGGCCCTCGTCCGCCTGCGCGCCGTGATGCTTGAGGACATGGGGGCGGAGGTCGGGGACGAGAGCGCGCCCTGGCGGGCATCGGCCGAGGCGTGGTTCGCCCGGCGGCTACGCGATCCGGGGGACTTCGCCGCGTTCGTGGTGGACGACCCGGAGCTCGGCCTGGTGAGCTGCGCGGCGGGCACCTGCGACCCCCACGCTCCGGGGCCGACGAACCCGAGCGGCCTGCAGGGCCACGTCTTCAACATCTGCACCGACCGGCGGCGCCGCCGGCTCGGCCTCGCACGCGCCTGCCTCGACGCGCTGCTCGTCTGGTATCGCACCGAGACCGAGGTCCGGACGATCGACCTCAACGCCACGTCGTACGGGATCGAGCTGTATCAGTCCTTCGGGTTCGACGCGCCCCGCTATCCCGCGCTCCAGCTGCGGCTCGGCCCGCCGCTCGGGCGCGGTTTCACGAGTCGCTAGCCGATGGAGAACGCCTGCGGCCGCAGCGTTCAATGCAACAACCCCGCGTGGCGGGCCTCGTAGGTGAGCCGGTCGCGGTGATCGGGGTGCGCTATCGCGATCAGCGCGGCCGCGCGCTGGGAGATGCTGCGGCCCCTCAGCTCGGCGATGCCGTACTCGGTGACGACGTGGTCGATGGTGTTCTTCAGCGTGGTGACCGGGGTGGCGCGGCCGAGCTGGACCTTGATTCTGCTGGTGCCGTCGCCGGTGGCCGCGTGGGTGACGAGGAACGCCCGCCCGCCGTCGGAGTACATGGCGCCGCGGGCGAAGTCGGCCTGCCCTCCCGAGCCCGACCAGTAACGACCCGCGATGGTCTCGCTGGCCGCCTGGCCCATGAGGTCGACCTCACTGGTGGCGTTGATCGACATCATGGCGGGTTCGCGGGCCACCACTCGTGGATCGTTGACCCAGTCGACCGGCAGCATGGCCACCGACGCGTTGCCGTCGAGCCAGTCGAAGAAACGCCGGGTGCCGATGCAGAAGGTGGCGACATGCTTGTTGCGATGGAGCTTCTTGCGCGCGCCGGTGATGACGCCTTGCTCCGCCAGGCGCATGACGCCGTCGGACATCGCCTCGGTGTGCACGCCCAGATCGCGGTGCCCCGCCAGCTCGGCCAGCAGCGCGTCGGGGATGCGGCCGACGCCGATCTGCAGGCATGCCCCGTCCGGCACCCGCTCGGCGACCAGTTCCGCGATACGCGTGTCCCGGTCGTCGGGTACGGCCCGCATCGTCTCCTGCAGGGGGTAGTCGGCGACGCACCAGCCGGCGACCTGGCTGACGTGGATCTGGTTCTGTCCGAAAGTGCGCGGCATTCGCGGGTTGGCCTCCAGGAAGAACGGCACCTCGCCGATGAGCGCGGCCGCGTAGTCGGCATTGGTGCCCAGGCTGAAGTAGCCGTGCTCGTCGGGCATGGTCGACGCGGCCAGGACCAGGGAGTGCCGGGTGTACTCGCGTAGCAGCAGGGGCACCTCGCTGAAGTGCGCCGGGACGAGCTCACACGTGCCGTTCCAGTACGCCTGCCGGCATCCCGGCCCCAGGTAGTAGCTGACGTGGGTCAGCCGCCCCGGGTATTTGCCGTTGATATAGGGGCGTTCGCGGGCGGGATCCATCTGATGGATCCGAACACCGGTCAAGCGGTCGGCGTGGGCCTCAAGAGCATCGATGACGGTGTGCGGTTCGCCGTTGCGGATCGGCACGATCAGGTCCGCGCCGTCTCGCACCAGGTCCAGCACGTCGGTCGGTGCGTTCATGACACCTCCTGGTGGACCGTGACTGCTGTCGCGCCGCCGATCCGACGGTCAGGCGCTTCCTCACTTCCCTGCTTCGGCAACCGGCGGGCAGCCTCCGGCCGCGGCACGCACGGGCGGCCGCCGCCCTGCCGAACCGCATCAGCTTCCTTCCCAGTCTGCTACCCAACGCGGTCACGCCCGGCCACATCAGAGCGGCCGCCTGGGCCACGCGCAGCGGGACTTGATCTGTCAGACGCGACCTAGAGGTCGAGCCGGTAGCGGACGGTCCGGTGCGTCGGCACGTAGCCGAGTGCGTCGTTGATGCCCCGCATGTACGTGTTGCCGTCGGCGGTGTCGGCGAGCAGCCCCCCGAGGTCCGGGTGGCGTTCGCGGACCAGCCGGATCATCTCGGCCTTCATCCGGCGGCCGAGGCCGCGCCCGCGGTGCTCGGGAAGGACGCCGGTGCCGTAGTGCTGCCCGTCGCCCGTGCCGTCGCCGGGGACCACCAGCTCGGTGAAGCCCGCGATCGTCCCACGGTCCGCGTCGACCGCCGCGACGGTGTACAGGAGCTCGCCACACCGCGCGATCGCCTCGGCGGCGCCCCTGACCCGGGCGACGTCCCAGGGCGTCGGCCTGTAGTCGAGCCCGTCCATCGGCATGTCGTCCATGGCACGGCGGGACGCGGCGAACGTCTCGGCCAGTTCGTCCGGGACGACGCCCTCCCAGGAGACCAGCCGATATCCCGGATGCGGCTCCGCGAGTGCAGCGGCGAGGACGGCGGTGTCCACACCGGCCAGTGCCAGGCGGGTGAACGTCAGGCCCAGCGCCGGGCGGAACCCCCGCGCGGCCAGGAACGCTTCTCCGGGGGCGCCGGCCTCCGCCTCCGCGGTGACGCACCGCCGGCCCTCCTCACGCGCCGCCGCCAGGGCCGCGGCGAGCAGGCGCGACCCCACCCCGGCGCGGCGCTCGGCCGGGTGGACGTGCAGGTCGAGCTCGGCGAGATGCCCGTGGCCCGCGGCGGTGAACAGGCGCAGGTACGCCGATCCGGCGGGTACGCCGTCAGGCCGGGAGGCCAGCCAGGCCAGACGGTGACTCGAGGCGCCGGTGTGCGGATCGACCAGACGGGTCAACTGAAAAGACATGGGCGCACACCGTAGCCATCGGTGCGCTCACGGATCAACGGGATTTACCGGAACTCCTGCGCGGGCAGGACCGACAGGACCCGCAACACCCGCACGAACGCCTCCCTGTCGTCGTCGGACAGCCGCGACAGAAGCCGCTCCTCCATCAGGCGGATGCCCGCCTGGGCCGCGTCCCGCAGGCGCCGGCCCTCCGGCGTGATGGACAGGAGCCGGACGCGGCGGTCGGCCGGGTCCGGGCTCCGCTCGATCAGCCCTCTGCGCTGGAGGTCGTCCAGGACGCGGATGATGCGTGTCTTGTCCGCGCCGATCGACTCCGCCAGCGCGGCCTGCGTGCGCACCGGCCGCTCGTCCAGGCCCAGAAGCACGGCGTACGCCCACATCGACAGGCCGTGCTCCCGCAGGATCGGCGTCTCGGCGGCCATCAGCGCCCTGGTCAGGGGGGCCGCCATCGCGGCGAGATCGGGGCGGTCGGGCATGCCCCACAGCTTAGACATTGACAGAAAATAAGCGGACGCATATCGTCTGCACTCGCCTACGAAAACTGGAGGAGAGATGGACATCCGGGAGTTGGACCGGCGGGCCGTGCAGGCGAGCGTCGAAGTGGTGGCAGAGGTGCGTCCCGGCGATCTGGAGCGGCCGACGCCCTGTGCGGGCTGGACCCTGGCCGACCTGCTCGCGCACATGACCGCCCAGCACCTCGGCTTCGCCGCCGCGGCGGAGGGTCGCGGGGCCGACCCCGACGTGTGGCGGGAGCGGCCCGCCCCCGACCCCGTCTGGGCCTACGCCGCGGCGGCCGAGCGCGTCATCGCCGCGTTCGCGGCCGAGGGGGTGCTCGACCGCGGGTTCGTCCTCCCCGAAGTGGGGGTGGACGCGCCGTTCCCGGCCGTGCACGCCATGGGCTTCCACTTCATCGACTATCTGGTCCACGGGTGGGACGTCGCCCGCGCACTGGGGATCGCCTATGATCCCGACCCCGACCTGGCCGAGGCCGCCTGGCCGATCGCCCTGGCGGTGCCGGACGGCGACTACCGCGAGAGGCCGGGCGCCGCCTTCGCGCCGAGCGTGCCGGCCGCCCCGGAGGCCTCCCGCTTCGACCAGATCCTCGCCCGCCTCGGCCGGACCCCCGCTCACGGGAGCAGCAGGCCCCAGTAGAGGGACCACGGGAGGAACACGGCGCCGCCGGCGAGCAGGAGCCCGAGACGGACCCGCTCGCCCCTCGTCCCAGCCCGCCGCCACGCCCGGACGGTCCGTACGGAGGCGGCCACCGTGGTCAGCGCCAGGGCCTGCAGGGCCAGCCAGACGACCGGACGGCCGAGCAGCACCGGCCCCGGCGCGGCCAGCTTGCCTCCGGTCATGAGCAGGTAGAACAGGAAAGCGAACGACCCGAGCACCGCCACCAGTCCGGCGGCGCCGAGCACACGCGGCGCGGCCGGCAGGGCCGTACGGGACCGCCCGCGCAGCCGGCGGACGAGGGCCGTCACCGGGTAGGCGGCGAACGCGGCGATCATCAGCAGCATCGCGGCCAGCTGCACCGGGGCCGACTCCCACGGCGCCGGACGGTCCACCGGCACGGTGGGCGTCGCCTGCTCGGGCGCGGGACCCGAGATGCTCGACAGCGGCGGCCGCCCCGAGACGACCTCCCGGACCCAGGTGCCGACGAGGTCGGCGTACCCGGGCGCGAGGGCGGGAAGCCGGGTGACGCCGCCGTCGGGCGTGAGGTGGGCGGCATGGTCCGCCCCGGGGAAGAACCGGAACGTGTAGTGCCGGTTGCCGCCCTTCTCCAGCGCCCGCGCGAAGATCGGCGGAGTCTCCTTCGGCGGAGTCAGCAGGTCGTGGACGCCCCAGATGGCGAGCACCGGCTGCCGCACGGCGGAGAGGGTCGGCTCGGGGTCGTACCAGGGCTCGGGGAACATGCCGCCGTCCGCGATCACCCGGTAGAGGTTCGGCTCGGCCCGGTCCACCAGCGATCCCGCGACCCCCGCCTTGCGCAGACCCGCGGCGACGGCCCAGGTCTGCTGCCGCAGCGGCGCGAGCGCGTTGGCGCCGACGACCACGACGAACGCGACATCCCGCGAGCGGGAGGCCGCGAGGGGCGCGACCCAGCCGCCCTCGCTGAGCCCCCAGACACCCACCTTCGCCGGATCCACGCCCGGCTGCGACCGCAGCGCGGCCACCGCGCCCAGCGCGTCGTCCGCGAGCGTCGAGTAGGACCGGTGGAAGGTCGAGTAGCCCTCCGACCTCTTGTCGTAGACGAGCACGGACATGCCCCTGCGGGCGAACTCCACGGCCTCGCCCATGAGTTTGGCGCGCGGCGTGCCGCTGCCCGCCCCGTGGACGAGCACCATGCCGGGCCGCCCGGCTGACGCCTTCGCCGGCGACAGCACGGTGCCGTGGAGGGTGAGGCCGCCGCCGCCGGGGAAGCTCACCTCTCTTCCGGTCAGGTCGGCGGGAACGGCGACCACCTCTCCGGCGGCGGGGGACGGCGGGGCGGCGGAGGCGGCCGCCGTGGGGGCCGCCATCAGGGTGAGAACGAGGCCGAGGGCCAGGGCGATTCGACGCATGGTGCCGAAACTAGTCTGCAGAGAAGTCTCGGCAAAGGCTTCTCTGCAGATATCGTTCTGGAGGACTAGGGTGATCCTCATGAAGGACGAGGAGCCGTTCCTGCTCGACGATCCGGCCCGCCTCAAGGCGCTGGCCCACCCCATGCGGCGGCTCATCCTGCGCCACCTCAACATCCACGGGCCCGCGACCTCCACCACGATCGGCGAGCTGCTCGGCGCGAAGACCGGCACGACCAGCTACCACCTGCGCCAGCTCGAGAAATACGGCTTCATCGAGGAGATCCCCGAGCGTTCGGGCGGCCGGGAACGCTGGTGGCGCAGGACCGAGACCCCACGCGACATGCGCGCGCCGACCCCCGCACAGCTCGCCCCCGAGGACCGTCCGGCGCTGGAGGAGTTCCACCGCGTCGGCTTCGAGGAGGATCGGGCGCTCCTGGAGCGCTTCCCCGAGGCCTACCGGCGCGATCCCGACTGGGCCAAGGGCTCGCGCGGGCTCGGCCGGATGACGAAGGAGGAGTTCGCCGAGTTCTTCGACGCCTACGTCGCGCTGCTGCTCAAGTACAGCCACCGGGCGCAGGACGCGCCGCCGGGCGCGCGGCCCCTCTACATACGGATGTTCGCCCTCCCCGCCGACGAGCCCTGAGTCCCCACGGACTCACACGGCCCAGCCTGTGAGCTGGGTTATCGTGAAAATGCTGCCGATGTCCGGGCGTCGCCATGCCGGTCACGGCGCAGGCGCACCAAACGGCCGCTCTCGTCGGGGGAAGGGAACGTCCGATGTCCGAAGTGCTCCGTGCCGTGGACAGGCTGAGACAGGCCATCAACCGCCATGACCTCGACGCCCTGGCGCAGTGCTTCGACGAGCGGGCCGTTCTGGTGGCCCCCGACGGCATCGCCGAGAACCGGGAGGAGATCGCCTCCTACTACGGCGAGTGGATGGATGCGTTCCCCAACATGATGATCACACCGCAATCGGTGACCATGTTCGGGGACACGGTGGCGGCGGAGTTCACGATCAGCGGCACGCACAAGGGGCCGCTGCTCGTCCCCGGCGGGGACGTGCTGGAGGGCACCGGGCGGTCCATCCTCGTGCGCTCGTGCAGCTTCTCCACCGTGGAGGACGGGCTGATTCTCAGCCATCGGCTCTTCTACGACCAACTGGAGATGGCGACCCAGATCGGCGGCTGCCTCTGTTTCGGCGGCGGCTCGTAACGGGCCACCGCTCGAGAAGGCTCCAACCGGCCGCGAACTCATTCCCCCTCATCGGGTGAAAGCGGGTAGCCGGATAGATGGAGCCCCCACGTGATCCCCGAAGCACCACCCGACCGCGTCGACGACGCCGAGCTGATCAGGCGGTCCCGGCGCGACCCCGAGGCCTTCGCGGACCTGTTCGACCGGCACGCCTCAGCCCTGCACCGGTACGTCGCCCGCCGTCTGGGCGCGTCCCTCGCCGACGACGTCGTCTCCGACACCTTCCTGACCGCCTTCCGCAAGCGCGAGCGCTACGACCTGACCCAGCCGGACGCGCGCCCCTGGCTGTACGGCATCGCCGCGAACCTCATCGGACGGCACCGCCGTACGGAGACCCGGTTCTACCGGGCACTGGCGAGGACCGGGGTGGACGAGGTCGCCGAGCCGTACGCCGACCGGGTCGACCAGCGGGTGTCCGCGCAGGGCACGCAGCGCGGCCTGGCCGAGGCGCTGGCCGGGCTGTCGGCGGGCGACCGGGACGTGCTGCTGCTCGTCGCCTGGGCCGACCTCACCTACGAGGAGATCTCCAGGGCCCTGGACATACCCGTCGGGACCGTGCGCTCGCGATTACACCGGGCGCGGACGAAGACCCGCGCGGCGCTCGGCGGCGACAACCCCACCGCGACAAGTGAGGAGCCCCTTCATGGATGACCTGCGACTGCTCCGTGAAATGCGCGCGGAGGTGCCCGAGCCGGGCGCCGAGTGGCTGGTCTCCACCAGGGCACGACTGCTGCGCCGCGTCCGCACCTGGCACCTCCCCCGGTTCGGCCGCCGGCTGCTGCTCGCCGGGACCCTCGGCGGCGCCGCCTCCGTCGTGATCGCCACCCGGCGGGACGAGCCCGGCGTCGTCGCCCGGTCTCCGGTCGTACGGCTCGACTCCGCGACCGTGCTGCGGCAGGCGGCCGAGGTCGCCGAGTCGCGGCCGCGACCGGCCGTGCCCCGGCCGGACCAGTGGCACTACACCAGGACGCTGGACAAGCAGGCCAACGACGATCCCGGCTCGCCCGGCACGACGCAGGAAGGCTGGATCCGCTACGACGGGAAGCAGGCCGCCGGCTACGGAGAGGACGGCCGGATGCACGTCAGCGACGTGCCACCGGACCCCGGCGACGACGACCTGTCCCCCCAGCAGTACGACGCGAAGCTGCGCCGGCTCCCCACGGACCCGGACGACCTGCTGGCCCACGTCAGCGGCGACCGGCACTGGATCGACCTGCCGGTCGAGGAGGGCGTGAAGAAGAACGTCGAGCCCCCGGACGCGCGGGCCTTCCGCGTGATCTTCCTCTACCTCGAACGGCACGTGGTCATGCCGCCGAAGCTTGAGGGCGCGATGTTCCGGGCGCTGATGAAGATCCCCCGTGTCGTGGTCGAGAAGGACGTCGCGGACGCGGCCGGACGGCGCGGCCTGGGGATTCGCTTCGACTGGGGTGGCGATCCGAGCACCCTGAGCTACCACATCCTCGATCCCCGCACCTACCGCTACCTCGGCAGCCGCATGGTGTGGCTGCGCGACGAGTACGTCCAGGGCGATTCCCGGCCCGCCTTCCGGGCGGGCTCGGTGTGGGCGACCGCCCTGCTGGCCTCCGGCATCGTGGACCGGCCCGGCCGGCGGCTCTGACGCGCCGGAGCCGAACCGGGCCCTGCGGCGCGCTGAATATTTCACGGAATTCGGCGCCGACCGGCAGATCTCGTACGGCGTTTCCCGAGGTGCCGCACGATCCCGGCGAATTCGGCACGGAAAGGGATATTTCCACTTCGGCGGATCGTGTACATGAGCCGGGCGATTGCCGAATCTGGGGAGCGTCGGCCCTCACGCGCGAACCGGAACGGGCGCCGGCACGCCAGAGCAGGTCACCTCACCCTGGAGACGATCGCCCATGCCCTTCGGCCACCATCGGTTCGTCCGCAGGATCCTGACGGCCGCCGCGGCGGTCGTCCCCATCGCAGCACCGGCCGTGGCGGGACCGGTCCTGGGCGCGGCGTCCGCCGACGCCGCCGTCACCTGTCAGGTGACCTACGCGAGCACCCAGTGGGGAACGAATTCGGGCGGCTTCACGGCCGGGATCACCGTCAGGAACACCGGCGAAACGCTGACCGGCTGGAAACTGACGTTCACGTTCCCCGGCTCGCAGAAGCTCACGCAGGGCTGGTCGGCCCGGTGGACCCAGCTGGCCGACCACGTCACCGCCCAGAACGAGGCATGGAACGGCACGGTGGCGTCCGGCGGGTCCCTGCAGCTCGGATTCAACGGCACCTGGACCGGCAGCAACCCGCCGCCCACGGACTTCGCCTTCAACGGCGTGCCCTGCCAGGTCATCGTGCCGGGCACGTCGCCGAGCCCGTCCGCCAGTCCCAGCACGAGCCCGTCCGCCAGTCCCAGCGCGAGCCCGTCGCCCGGCCCGCTGCGGATCGTCATCGAGCCCAAGACGGTCACCGTGCCCGAGGGAGGCACGGCGAGCGTCCAGGTGTGGCTCAACCGCAGGCCCGAGGGCACGGTGCACATCGGCACCGGCAACGTGTCCGGCGACAAGGACCTGACGATCGTCACCAGCCCGACCTTCACCCCGGACGACTGGAACATCCCGCAGCCCCTCACCGTGGCCGCCGCCGAGGACGACGACGCGGTGAACGGCAGCGCCACCTTCGACACGCGCAGCAGCCAGGCCACCGCGCCCAGCGCCGTGCTGTGGACCGCCACCGAGCAGGACAACGACACCGCGGGCCCGTCACCGAGCCCCAGCCCGAGCATCACGCCGAGCCCGGGCGGGGACGTGCCGGTGGACAACCCGTTCATCGGCGCCAAGGGGTACGTCGACCCCGATTGGGCGGCCGACGTGGAGTCCTCCGCCCTGAAGGTGGACGACGCGACCGCGCAGAAGATGCGCGGCCTGGAGAAGACGCCCACCGCGGTCTGGCTGGACCGGATCGCGGACGTCAGCGGCGGCTCCGGGGTCGCCCGTACGCTGAAGGACCATCTCGACACGGCGGTCGAGCAGGGTGCCGGATACATCACCCTCGTCCTCCACGACCTGCCCGACCGCGACTGCCGGTCGCGCGTCTCCGACGCCGAGCTGCACGAGCAGGAGAACGGCCTCAACCGCTACAAGGCGGAGTTCGTGGACCCCGTCGCCGCCCTCCTGGCCAGGCCCGAGTATCGGAACCTGCGCGTCGCGGCCGTGATCGAGCCGCGGGCCCTGACCGACCTCATCGTGGGAGGGGCCCTGGACACCTATCCGTGTGATCAGGCGGCGGGGTCGGGCGTGTACGTGATGGGCATCCGCTACGCCCTCGACAAGCTGTCGCCCCTGCCCAACGTCTACACCTACCTGGACGCGGGCACAGCGGGATGGGCCGGCTGGGAGACGAACTCCACCGCGCTCGTGACCTCCATCACCGAGACCGCGCGCGGCACGACGGCGGGCCTGAACAGCCTCGACGGCATCGCCACGAACGTCGCGGACTACGTCCCCCTCGAGGAGCCCTTCCTGACCGGCCCCGACCAGACCGTGGCCGGCCAGCCGATCAAGCAGAGCAGGTTCATCGACTGGAACCCCTACCTGAACGAACGGGACTACGCCGTCGCGATGCGGAGCGCCCTGATCGCCAAGGGCTTCCCCGGCTCGCTCGGCGTGGTCGTCGACACCTCCCGCAACGGCTGGGGCGGACCGGCCCGGCCCACCGCGGCGAGCACCTCCCTCGATCTCAACACCTTTGTGGACCAGAGCCGCGTCGACCGGCGTCCGTCACGCGCCGCGGAGTGCAACCAGAACGGCGCGGGGCTGGGGGCCCGGCCGGTGGCCGCGCCCGTTCCGGGCGTCGACGCCTACCAGTGGATCAAGCGGCCCGGCGAGTCGGACGGCGTCGGGGGACCGCTCCTGCCCGAGGGCTCCGACCGGCTGATCGACTACAGGTGCGACCCCAAGGGCTCCCTCACACCCTGGTCGAACGGTTTCCGGCCGACCGGCGCCCTCCCCGACGCGCCGCTGGCGGGCGACTGGCACCACGAGCAGTTCGTGATGCTGGTGAAGAACGCCTACCCCGCTCTCTGAGCCCGCGGTGCGTCCTACCTGTCCACGTGCCCCAGCAGCACCTGTGCGTCGGCGCTGATCGGCGCCTGGGCCGAGGTGTCCACCTGTGAGGTGATGTCGATGCCGTTCCTGAGCTGACTCCACAGGCCGAGGACGGCCGCCGCCTGCGCGACGATGAGCGCGATCCCGCTGCCCGCCGTACCGAGCCGGTAGACGACGGCCACGGGGGTGAGCCGCGACGCGAGGCCGCCCGGGCGGGTCTGGAGGGTCCGCGCGTCCATGAGGACGGCGACGACGGTGAGCACCAGGAACAGCAGCAGCACCCGCACGAGCGAGCCGCGCACGGGGGCCTGGCCGATGACGTTGTTGAGCACGGCGTGGGCCCCCGTCGCGGCGGCGTACGCGAGGACCGGCACGACGCCCTTGAGATAGCCGCGCCTGCCGGGCAGGCGACGCCACAGCGCGCCCAGCACGAAGCCCGCCACCGGCCAGATCAGCAACCCGCCGATCAGGTCGCCGGCCAGGCCGTAGAACCCGTTGGGATCGCCGAGCCGGTCGAGCCAGCCGTCGTGCCCCCGGCTGTCGGTGCTCCACGTGGCCCAGATCAGGAAGACGGCGGCGGGCGCGCCGACGTAGGACGCGTACCGGGCGGCGAGCCGCGCGTTCGCCCACCACGACACGCCCGGGCCGCGCGACAGCGCCACGTCGAGCGGGCTGAGCCCGTCCTCCCTGTCGGGATCGAGGCCGATCTCCACGCGGAGCCGGCGGATGCGGTCGACGACCGGCCCGATCTCCTTGGTGTGTTCCTCGTCGTCGGTCTCCCCCGCCGCCCAGCGCCGCCGCAGTCCCTTCTCCCTCGCCTCCAGGTCCCGGTACTCGTCCACGATCATGGCGAGCCGGCGGCGCGACACGCCTGGGTCGGCGACCTCGGCCCGTCGCGTCAGCCGCAGCAGCAGGGGCAGCGCGGCCAGCCCCACGAGCCCGGCGAGCGGAAAGGGCATCCCCGCGTACGTGTTGGACCACCTGATCGTCCCCACGACGAACAGGAACACCAGGAGCCACACGGTGGACGGCCCGATGGAGTCCGTACGCCGCCCGTGCACGCGCAGCAGCAGGAGCAGCAGGAGCACCACCAGCGGCCACATCAGGGAGGAGAGGCCGCGCAGCAGGAAGAAAGGAGACGTCGCCGCGTCCGGCAGGAAGCCCGCGGTCCGCAGCCCGACGACGGCCGCGTGGGCCACGTAAGCGAGGGTCAGCAGTGCGAGGCCCGGGACGCTCCAGCACAGCAGGGCGCGCACGGCGCGCGGTGTCCTGCCCCTGACGCGGGCGGCCCGGACCGCGATCGCCCACGCCGCCCCGGTGAGCAGCAGCGCCGTGGCGACGGCCGACGCGATCCGCAGGGGGTCCGAAGGCTCGTCGCCGAAGGACGGTGCGGCCAGGAGCACCAGCCCGCCGATGACGGCGAGCACCGCGCCGGCGAGCACCGCGCCGCCCCGCCGGAGTCCGGTGCGCGCCAGCCCCCACACCGCCAGGCAGAGCGGCGCCGCCACGACGAGGATCGCCAGCGTGTCCGGCACATGGAACACGCCGGCCAGGAAGAGCGTGCCGGTCAGCGCCCCCACGACCAGCACCGTCTCCACCGCCGTGATCATCGCCAGCGCGCCGAGGGTGATCCGGACGAGGACGCGTTCCTCCCGGTCGGCCGAACGCCGGCGGAGCAGCACGAGCAGCCCGGCCAGCAGCAGGTAGGGCAGCGCGAAGCCCAGGTAGGTCGCGACCGTGAGCACCTCCTGCCCCCGCAGTTCGCCCCAGCGCTGGAACGCCTCCCGCGCGGACAACGGCAGGGCGACCTCGACGCGCGGCGGGGCGGCGGCGTCCCGCCAGACGTAGGTGCCGCCGGGCAGCACCTCCGACGGCAGGGGCGTCACAGTGCGCACCCGGGACTCCGGCGCCTTGACGGCCACGGTCCGCCAGCGTGCCCCGGCCAGCCCGGGCGGCATGGCCCCGAACGCGGGCAGCAGCGTGACCATCCGGGTTCCACCGGACTCGCGGCTCGACCACAGCCCGGCGGACTCCCCGCCCCCGTGGATGTCGTACAGGTCCAGCCGGCTCTCCTGCGTGCTCTGGACCACCACTTCGGTGTCGTCGGCCGACATCGTGACGCTCGGCGTGCCGCCGTCCGGCAGCAGGCAGCCGACCGCGCTCCCGTCGCCGAGCAGGGCGGCGGCCCCCGCCCAGTCACGGGGGACGCCGACCCGCGTCGTGCTCGTGATCACGGTGGTGTCGTGGCCGCGTTCCGCGACGGTCACGGACGTCTCCACCCAGGGTGAGCGGGGAGGCCCGAACCCGCAGTCGATGTCGTCCGCGAGCGCCGGACGCGGGTTCAGCGCGAGCAGGCCGAGCACCGCCGCGATGAGGATCGCGGCTTCCCGTAGCAGCGCGATGGGCTTCATTCCGGCATCCGTCGTCAGCCGCCGCACAACCGACCTCCCGTACGCGATCGATCCCCCGAAGGATGAGTCGCATGGAAAGCGGCTTTGGTTACGGATTCGGGGTGCCACCCTGTCGTCAGGGGCCGGTCAGGCGGCGCTCGCCCTTCGTCGTGATCACGTAGACCTGCCAGGTGTAGTAGGCGTAGTAGTTCCTGATGTCCCGCTTCATCTGGCGCGCGTGCAGCAGGACCGCGTCGACGTACGCCTGGGAGTGGTTGTAGGCGTACAGCGCGCGCCGGTAGTCGCCGGGCGCGCCCGACGCGTGGAGGTAGTTGGCCGCGGCGAGCAGGGCGTCACCGGTGTCGTCGATGTCGCCGCCCATGCCGTACGCCTTCCAGGTGCCCGGCATGAACTGCATCGGCCCCCTGGCGCCCACGTAGCTCGGCGAGCGCACCCGCCCGAACTTGGTCTCCACGAGCATCACCGCCGCGAGCACCTCCCACTCGACACCGAAGCGGCGCTCGGCGCGCCGGAAATCGGCCAGCAGGGCGTCGGCGGGTTCCGGCGACTCGACCTTGATCTTGATCGGGCCGCTGACGGGATGGGCCAGGGAGAGCAGGTCGCGGATGGCCGTCACGTTGTCCCGCGCCCGCGCGACCATGTCCTTCGGCAGTTTTCCGTAGGTGCGGGACGCGACCGCAGGATTGCGGGCGAGATGGCGGTAGACGCGCTGCTCGTACAGGGACAGCAGGACCACCGGCTCGGGAGCCTCCCCCTTCGCGGGGTCGCCCGTACGCCTCCAGTCGTCGATCGCGTCACGCAGTCGCCCCGCCGTACGGGTGAGGGCGTCGGCCAGCCGCTTCGGGTCCTTGGGGATCGCCTCGTCCGGCGCGGGCAGGTCCTGTGCGGGAGACTCCGGCGTAAGCCCCTCGGGACTCGCGGAGGGCCGTCCCGACGCGGGCAGGGTCACGCTCTCGCGGGGAGCGACCGAGGCGGCCTCGCCCGCCGAGCCTCCGCATCCCGAGAGCGGGACGACCACGGCGGCGAGCGCGGCGGCCAGCATCGTGCGGCGCGGCATCGGCGGTGAGATCACGGCAGGCTGATCGTTCATCAGCACCAACGTATGCCCAGCGGTGACGTTCCATGCCCTCTTCGTGGCGGAGCGGAGCCCCGCGAGAGCCCCCCGAGGAGGCGGGAACGTTTTACGGCCGACCGCTTTTTCCCTGCTGCGGAATTCAGTGTTGACTCGCACAGTTATCGCCCAGTAATCGTCGTCACGTGCGACTGCCCCGCGTGAAATTCGAGCACCGGCCTCACCGATACGAGGACGGCACCATTCGCATCGGCGGCGAGATTTACGGGATCGCCGCCGAAATCGCGGACCCGTACGGCTGGGCGTGGACGGCCCTCACACTGATGGACGGCACCCGTTCTCGCGACGAGATCGCCGAGCGGCTGCGTCTGGCCCATCCGGAGCTGCCGGACCCCCCGTCGATCGTCGAGCAGCTGGCCGCCACCCGATACGTGGAGGACGCCGCGGCGGTGCCGCCCGCCGGGCTGAGCGAGCGCGAACTCGACCGCTACAGCAGGAATCACGCGTTCTTCCGCACGGTCGACGTCGTGCCGCGCGGCCACGGCTGGGAGACCCAGCTCCGGCTGAAGTCCGCGCGGGTCGTGGTGCTCGGCCTGGGCGGCACGGGCTGCCACGCGGCCTGGGCGCTCGCCGCCGTCGGCGTCGGCGCGATCCACTGCGTGGACCCCGACCTGGTCGAGCTGTCCAACCTCAACCGCCAGGTGCTCTACGGCGAGGACGACGTCGGGCGCCCGAAGGCGGAGGCGGCAGTCGCCCGGCTGCGGACCGTCAACTCCGACATCTCCGTCACGGGCGAACGCCGCCACATCGGCAGCAGGCGCGAACTGGACGACCTGATCGCGGGCTACGACGCGCTCGCCCTCTGCGCGGACCGGCCCACCGGGCACGGCATCCGGGTGTGGGCCAACCGCGCCTGCGCCGCCGCGAACATCCCCTGGGCGGGTGGCGGATACAACGGACCGCTGGTCACCGTGGGGTGCTTCGCGCCGGGAGCGGGCGCCTGCTACGAGTGCCTGAGCAGCGGCGAGGAGGCGCGGCGCCGCCCCGGCACGCCCGTGCACCTCGGCGGGCCCGGCGTGATCGCCACCTCGGCGGGCGTGTCCGGCCAGCTCGTCGCCCACGCGCTGCTCGGGCTGCTGACCGGGGTGCCCGTGCCGCCGGTCGGCACCATCCAGGGGGTCAACCTGATCGCCGGGGACCACCACGTGTGGGTCCGGCATCCGCCTCGCCCCGGCTGCCCGGTGTGCGGGACCCGGGCCGGCGGCTCGGAGCACAATTCAATGCGACGAATGACCGAAATCGACGCCGGCTGAATGAGCAAAAGAAAACCTTGACTGTCTCCGGTCAACGGACGAATCTAGAACAGGTTCTCGCGAGAACATCCATGTCCCCTCCCCTTCAAAGGAATCGGATGAACACGAGGAACCGGATGAACACGAACGAGCACGAGACCGAACCCGTCGACGAGGCCGTCGTGCCAGTGAAGACGAAGATCACCATCCGGCTGCTCGACAAGATCGAGACCACGACCAGCAGCAACAGCGTCGGCAACTGAAGAAGCGCCGGTCGCGGCGCGCGGGGGTGCCCCAGGGGTGACGCGGGGCCGCCGCCCGCACGCCGCGACCGACGAGAGCCAGCAGCCGGAACCCAGGGAGGGAAGGGTGGCGAACGCCGGCACCGTCTTCGACGACGTACGGCAGGCCGAGGCGCGGGTCCTGTCCGCCGACGCCTACCAGGCCGAGTTCACCGAGGAGTTCGAGCGGGCCCCCGGCGGGGCGTGGAAGCTCGAACGCGCCCAGGAGTTCTTCGAACCCGACGTGGCGAGCTGGCGGGCGATGATGGCCGGCGACTGGGACGGGTCGCTCGCCCTGCTGGAGGAACTGCGGGAGTTCCTGGTCGGCTACTACCGGACCCGGCCCACGGCCCGCCGGGTCCGCATCGTGGAGACGCCGCTCACCCCCTATCTCCAGTGGGAGCTGCACGTCCTGGCCGTACGGGCGACGGCGGGCGAGCAGCCCCGGGTGCTGCACGCGGACGCCGTGCGGGAGCTGGAGCACCCCGCGCCGCTGCCCGAGATCGTCGTGCTCGGCCCCGCGCTGCTCTACGAGGTGCGGTACGACGAGATCGGCGCACACGTGGGCGCCCGGCGGATCACCGATCCCGCCCTCGTCGGTCCCTGCCTGGCCGCGATCAAGGAACTCCACGGCCGGGGAGAGGACGTGCGGGCGTACGTCGAGCGGGAGGTCGCCCCGCTGCCGCCGCCCGTGATCTCCGAGCGGACGCGCGACCTCCTGCCCGGCTACTCGCACCACACCGGGACCTTCCGCCCCTGACTCCGCGTCTGGAGGCCCACGTTGGGAGAGGCGAGCGTGGTCCGGCTGCGCGACCTCGCGTTCCGGCAGGACGGCTCCCAGTGGATCGTCGGCCGCCCGGACGGGGACGCGTTCGTCGCCGTGCCGTATGAGGGGATGCGGGCCATCAGGCTGCTGTCGGCGGGCGCCACGGTCGAGGAGACGGAACGCCGGCTGCGGGCCGAGACCGGCGCCGATCTCGACGTCCACGGCTTCGTCCGCGCCCTGGGCGAGCTGGGTTTCCTGGACGAGCCCGGCGGACCGGTCGCCCCCGCCGCGCCGCCGACCTTTCCGTGGCTGCGCCCCCGGCACGTGCGGTGGACGCTGCACCCGCTGGTCCACCTGCTGGTCGCCGGCCTGATCGCCGCCGGGATCGCGACGGCGGTCACGCGGTGGGAGACGCTGCCGGGCTGGCGCGACCTGCTGTGGAGCGAGCGCGGCACGCTCGTGCTCGCGTCGCAGATCGCCATCGGCTGGATGCTGGTCTTCCTGCACGAGATGGCCCACCTGTCGACCGCCAGGGCCGCCGGGGTGCCGGGCAGGATCCGGCTCGGCACCCGGCTGCAGTTCCTGGCCGTCCAGACCGAGGTGTCCGGCGTGTGGCTGGCCGCGCGGCGCGTCCGCCTGACGGTCTACCTCGCCGGGATGGCGACGGACGCGGCGGCCTGTTCGGCCGCGCTCCTCCTGACCGCCGTCCTGGGGCGCCACCCCGCGCTCTCGCTGGTCGCGCTGACCTCGCTCGGCATGCTGGCCACGCAGTTCCTCGTGTTCATGCGCACCGACGTCTACTTCCTGCTGCAGGACCTGAGCGGGTGCCGCAACATGTACGGCGACGCCTCCGCCTACGCCCGTCACCTGGCGCTGCGGCTGCTGCGCCGTCCCTCCCCCGACCCGCTCGCCGGGCTGCCGCAGCGGGAGCGCCGCGCCCTCAGGGCCTACGCGGTGCTGCTGGTCGCGGGCACCGCGGCCTGCCTGGGGGTGGCGTTCGCCGTGACGGCGCCGGCGACGCTGACGCTGCTGTGCAGGGCGATAGGCGCGCTGGTCGCCCCCGCCGGCCCGCTCGCCGAACTGGACGCCGCGGCGGTGCTGCTGTCCGCGGTCGCGTTCCAGGTGCTCTGGGCGCGGGCCTGGTGGCGCAGGCACGGACCGCGCGTACGGCGCGCCCTGTGCCTCAGACCGCGCCCGAGAACGGAACGAGCCACCGATCAGGACCGCGCGTAGGAGCCGGTCGTCAGCTCCTCGATCAGTCCGGGCCGCTCCGGAGCCCACCCGAACAGCCGGCGCGCCCGCGAGGCGTCCATCGGCGACGAACGGGTCAGCGCGTCGACGGCCGGCCCCATCGCGGCGACCGCCTGCTCCAGCGTCAGCGACACGGCCTGGGCGCCGGTCAGGCCGGCGACCGCCTCGGCGATCCGCCGGATCGGGGTCCGCTCGGCCGAGGCGGCGTTGACGACGGCACCGGGCTCGCGGTGCTCCAGCGCGGCGACGTACAGCGCCGCGAGGTCGTCGACGTGCACCGACGACCACTCGTTGGCGCCGTCGCCGATGTAGGGCACCATCCCGTTCTGCCGACCGGCGCCGATGAGCCCCTGGAGCAGTCCCGACCCGCCGCGTCCGTAGACCAGCGCCGCCCGGATCACCGTGCCCGCCACGTGGCCGGCCGCCAGGACCTGCCGCTCGCCGAGGACCTTGTAGGGCTGCGGCGACGTCTCCGGGGTGACGGGGTGGTCCTCGTCCACCGTGGCGCCCTGCCGGTCCGGATAGACCAGTCCCGTGCTGGTGTAGACGAACGCGCCACCGTCGTGCAGGCCGTCCAGCAGCGCCGCGAGGGTGTCGCGCTCGATCTCGCCCATATCCGGATCGGCGTAGTCCACGGCGGTGTGGACCACGGCCTCGGCCGCCGCGGCGGCGCCGCGCAGGACGTCGAGGTCCCGCAGGCTCCCGGGCACCGCCTTGGCGCCCAGCCCTTCGACCCGCTCGCGCGCCTTGTCCGAGCGGGCCAGGGCGACCACCTCGTGGCCGGCCCTGACGAGATGCTCGGCCACGACTCCGCCGACGTAGCCGCTCGCACCGGTGATGAAGATCCGCATGATCGTGTGCCTTCCGTGAGGTCGGGTGACCGCGGCGCGTCCGTGTTCGCCGCCGGTCGGTGCCAACCCCACCGTCGCCCCGGGCCGTCCCGCACAACCAGGGACCAGGAGTCCATGGCTATCCGGTCTGTGCAGCCGATTTCCGACGTACGGTCACAGGCATGGACAAGCTTGGCCTGGCGAAGTTCCTGCGCGGCAAGCGTGAGCAGGTCAGCCCCGCCGACGTCGGCCTGCCGGAGGGACGCCGCCGCCGCACCCCCGGGCTGCGGCGCGAGGAGGTCGCCCAGCTCGCGTACATCTCGGTGGACCACTACACGCGGCTGGAGCAGGCGCGGGGCCGGCACCCGTCACGGCGCGTGCTCGACGGGATCGCCCGCGCCCTGCGCCTGTCGGACCAGGAACGGGCCCACCTGTTCCACCTGGCCGGGGAGCGGGAGGAGAGCCGGTCCGCCGAACCCGTACGCGAGGTGCGGCCGAGCACGCTGAACCTGCTCAACCGGCTGACCGACGCCGCCGCGATCGTCGTGGACGACACCTGCCGCGTGCTGGCCTGGAACCCGCTGGCGGCCGCCCTGTTCGAGGACTTCTCCGCTCTGGCGGGCCAGGAGCGCAACGTCATCCGGCGTTACTTCCTGCACCCCGACCCCGAGCGGCGGCACTACGGCATGGGCAGCCCGGAGCGGTTCGTCGTCACGGCGGTCGGCTACCTGCGCGTCGCCGTCACCCGTTATCCCGACAGCCGTGAGCTGAGCGGCCTGATCGAGGAGCTGCTGGCCGGGAGCGAGGAGTTCGCCCGCCTCTGGAACTCCCAGCGGTTCCACATCGAGCGTCACCTGCGCCAGACCGTGCGGCACCCGCGCGTCGGGCCGATCGAGCTGGACTTCGATGTGCTGACCGTGCCCGACCAGGAGCAGCAGGTGGTCATCTTCACCGCCGAGCCCGGGTCCCCGGCCTACGAGTCCCTGCAGTTCCTCAAGGTCATCGGCGCCGAGCAGGTGTCCGCTGACGCCTGACGGGCGTCCGATGTAAAAGATTCTGTACACGAGGTCAAAGATTCGCTACCTTGGTGATGTCAAAGATTTTGTACATCACAAGGAGCCGATCGTGACTCACATCGAAAAGCGCGCCTGGATCAGGCTGGTCGTCGCCGTGCTCGCCTACGCCGCGTACGTCGTGGCCGTACTCAGACGGGCGGATGGAGGCCCGTTACCCGACGTGCCGTACACCGCCACCCTGCTGTGGACGGTCGGCGGGGCCATCGTCGCGTCGATCGTGGCCGAGATCGGGATGTCGATCGTCAACCCTCGGGCCTCGCGGGTCGTCGACGCCCGCGACAGGGAGATCGGGCGGCTCGGCGACCACACCGGTCAGGCGTTCGTCGTCATCGGCGCGCTCGCGGCGATGCTCATGGCCATGGCCGGATGGGACCGGTTCTGGATCGCGAACGTCGTCTACCTCTGCTTCGTGCTGTCGGCGGTCCTCGGCGGAATCACCAAGATCATTGTCTATCGCAAGAGCCTTCCGGAGTGGTGAAGCCCACACGCGTGACGAACCGCATCCGCGCGCTGCGGTTCGCCCACGACGAGATGACCCAGGCCGAACTCGCCGAGCGCATCGGCGTGACCAGGCAGACCCTCATCGCCATCGAACAGGGGCGATACTCGCCGTCTCTTGAGATGGCATTCCGGATCGCCCAGGTGTTCGGCGTTCCGCTCGACGACGTGTTCCAGTACCCCCCCGACCTCCCGGAAGGAACGCCATGAAAGCCATCGTCCAGGACGCGTACGGCCCGGCCGACGTGCTCCGCCTCCGCGACGTCGACCGCCCCGCGATCGGCGACGAGGAGGTGCTCGTCGAGGTCCGCGCCGCCGCCGTGGACCCGGGTGTGTGGGTCCTCATGACCGGCAGGCCCTACCTCATGCGCCTCGCGGGCTTCGGGATGCGCCGGCCCAAGGTCGCGGTCCGGGGCCGTGACGTGGCGGGGGTGGTGGCGGCCGTCGGCGCCCGCGTCACCCGATTCCAGCCGGGTCAGGAGGTGTACGGCACCTGCGAGAGCGGCTCGTACGCCGAGTACGCGAGCGCACGGCAGAGCAGGCTCGCACCGAAGCCGGCGGGCCTCACGTTCGAGCAGGCCGCCGCGGTGCCCGTCTCGGGTATGACGGCGCTGCAGGCCGTCCGCGACGTCGCCCGCGTCCGGCCGGGACAGCGGGTGCTGGTCATCGGCGCGGCGGGGGGCGTGGGGTCGTTCGCCGTGCAGATCGCCAAGGCGTACGGCGCGAGCGTCACCGGCGTGTGCTCGGCGGCGAAGGCCGGGCTCGTCCGGTCGCTCGGCGCCGACGACGTCATCGACTACGCCCGCGAGGAGATCGACCGCGACGGCGCACGCTACGACGTCGTCGTCGACACCGCGGGAAACCGGCCGCTGTCCCTGCTGCGGCGCGCCCTGACCCCGCGCGGGACGCTGGTGATCGTCGGCGGCGGGCACACGGCATACCGCTTCACCGGGGGCATGGGACGCACGTTCCGGGCGCCACTGCTGTCGATGTTCACCGGGTCGATATTCAGGGGTCAGCGGCTGCGCCCGGTGATGAGCAGGGAGCGGGCCGAGCACCTGGAGGAACTCACGCGGCTCGTCGAGTCGGGCGCCCTCGCCCCCGCGATCGACCGCGCCTACCCCCTGAGCGAAGCGCCCGACGCGATCCGCCGTCTCATGGAAGGACACCCCGCCGGCAAGGTCGTCGTCACCGTGTGACCACCCTCAGGGAGTCAGGGGGATCCGGCGGGCGCGGACCGTCCGGTGGCTGATCCGCCAGCCGTGATCGCCGCGCACCAGCGTGTCCTCGTAGGTCACACTGCCCGTGGTCCCGTCGGCGTTGACCCCGATGCCCTTCGACAGCGCTCGCGCCCGGCCGTCCGCCGCCTCGGTGACGACGATGTTGGTGACGTGATGGGCGACGGGGTTCGCCTCGCCCAGGGTGAGCGCGGCGTCGCGCAGCGCCGCAAGCCCGACGATCACCCCGCCGCCGAGATCGCTGACGTCGTAAACCACGCCGGACTCGAACACCTCGCGCAGGCCGTCGAAGTCGCCGCCGTCCGTGAGGTGGCCGTGCAGGTTGATCAGGTCCGCGATGGCCGTGCGGTCATCGGCAGTCAGGGTCATCGTCCTCCGCCGTTCCTCTAAGTGGGGAGTTCCCCGGTTCGAGCTGTTACCGTAAACGGGGAACTCCCCGGATAGCAAGAAGAGAAGGGAATGTGGATGACGCCGAGCAGTCCCGAGCCCGCACCGCCAAGCCGTACGCGCAGGGCGGACGCCTCACGCAACGCGGCGCTGCTGCTCGCCGCCGCGCGCGAGCTCGTCGCCGAGTCGGGACCCGAGGTCGCGCTGGACGAGGTGGCGCGGCGAGCCGGCGTCGGCAACGCGACCCTGTATCGGCACTTCCCCACCCGGGCCGACCTGCTCGTCGCCGTGTACGCGGACGAGGTGGCGGAGTTGTGCCGCCAGGGCGCCGGCCTGCCGGCCCGCCCGTCCCCGGCCGACGCGCTCTTCTCCTGGCTGGACGCGTTCGTCGTGCACGTCGCGACGAAGCGGCCACTCGCCCTCGCGGCCACGGAAGGTCCCACCGGTCGCCGTAGCGCGTTGTTCGACCAGTGGCACACGTCGATCCGCGCCACCGCGTCGGACCTGCTGGAACGCGCGCAGGACGCCGGTGCCGTACGGCCCGGACTCACCGTGACCGACCTGCTGGCCCTCGCCGGCGGCGCGGCACTCACCGCAACCGACGTGGCCCACGCCCGGCGGCTCACCGCGCTCCTGCGCGGCGGCCTGGAAACCGGCACCTGAGAGGGGTCGTGTGCCGGACGCCCCGATCCGGCACACGGCGTGCGGTCAACTCCAGGTCGCGCCCTTGAGCACTCCCGCCAGCCCCGGCGTGGCCCAGACATCGATGATCAAGATCTTGGACGAGGGCAGGAACCACTCCCGCGCGGTGAAGCTCTTCGTCCGGTGGGCGCCGTTGTTCGTCACGCACTCGTTGGGCCAGGCGGCGTACTTAGCCTTGTGGCCCCTGCCGATCTGGAACAGGCCTCTCGAACCGGCCTTGTCGCCGGGGTTCCAGCCGGTCGTGGAGTCGAACGGACAGGGCACCGGGGCGCTGAAGGGATACCACTGATACTTGCCCGTATAGGTGAAGGAGCCGCCCCCGACCGGCACGCCGGTGAACTTCTTGGGGCCCAGCACCCAGAACGACCGGCAGTTCGCGGCGAAGGCTTCCGGCCGCCTGCACGCGCCGGTCGTCACCACGACCTCGTCCCCCTTGCGGTGCACCTTCCAGCTCGCGGGGATCCTCAGGTTCATCCCTCGGAAGGTGAAGGTCGTGGTGCCCGAAGCCGACGAGCGAGCGAGAGTGGTCAGGGCCTCCGCGGAGGCCGCGGCGGGAGCGGCGAGGACGGCCAGCCCCGCGAGCGCGGCCACGGCGACAGATCGTTTCGTCATGGCGCGAAGCTAGCGATCTCCACTTGAGAACGACTGAGGGTTCGGTTGCGTCCCGGGCGACCAGGTCGGGTCTGGCAAAAAGTGATATCACTTTGCTAGTGTCGTGCTAGACACCGAGGAGAAGACATGACAGACCTGCAGATCGCCGTCGACATGCCGGCCCCCCAAACCCACGAGCGGACGGCGCGAGCGGCCTCGGGGTGGCCGATGCTGGTCCTGGCCCTGATCGGCCTGCTGAGCCCCACCGCGCTGATCCCGGTCGGAGCCGGCCTCGCGGCCGACGGCAGCGGCGGGCCGGGAGCCGCCCTGATCGCCGCCGGGGTGCTGCTCTTCCTGGCGGCCCTCGTCGTCCTGACCGGGCTCACCGCGGTCGCTCCGGGTGAGGCGCGGGTGATCCAGCTGCTCGGCCGCTACGTGGGCACGGTCCGCACGCCCGGCCTCCGGTTCGTGGTGCCCTTCACGCAGAAGCGCCGGGTGTCGACCCGGATCCGCAACCACGAGACCGACGTCACCAAGGTCAACGACGCCGACGGCAACCCGATCGAGATGGCCGCCGTGGTGGTGTGGCAGGTCGAGGACACGGCGAAGGCCGTCTTCGAAGTCGACGACTTCGTGGAGTTCGTCGCCTTCCAGACCGAGACCGCGGTGCGTCACATCGCCGGCAGCTACCCGTACGACGGGCACGACGACACGCTGTCCCTGCGTCAGAACGCGGACGAGATCACCGGTCGCCTGTCGGCCGAGATCCAGGCCCGGGTGGCGTCGGCGGGAGTCAAGGTCATCGAGTCGCGCATCACCCGCCTCGCGTACGCTCCCGAGATCGCACAGGCGATGCTGCGCCGCCAGCAGGCCGGCGCTGTGGTCGCGGCCCGCCAGCGGATCGTGGAGGGCGCCGTCGGCATGGTCGAGGCCGCACTGGCCCGCCTGGACGAGCACGACGTGATCGAACTCGACGAGGAGCGCAAGGCCACCATGGTCAGCAACCTGCTCGTCGTCCTGTGCGGCGACCGCGACGTGCAGCCCGTGGTGAACACCGGCTCCCTGTACCGCTGAACCGTAGGCGACCGAGCAGATTGTGGCGACCGAAAGAAAGAGCATCCTGCTGCGGCTGGACCCCGCGGTGCACGACGCACTGGCCCGCTGGGCCGGCGACGAACTGCGCAGCACCAACGCTCAGATCGAGTTCCTGCTGCGCCGGGCGCTGTCGGAGGCGGGACGGCTCCCGGGCGACGCCGGCCGCATCCCCCGGCGCGGGCGGCCCGCCAAGAAGGAGACCCCGCCTCCGGAGGCTCCCGCCGCCGATCCACCCGTCGAATGAAAGGAGGGCAGTCGCGTGGACGTCCCCGGCTCCCTGACGGCTCAGCTCTACCTGCTGGCCTACGACCCCCGCAAGGAGCGGGTGGTGACGAACTACCGCTTCCCCTACCTGCTGCGCGCGGCCGCGCTCACCGACCTGCTGCTGACCGGCCGGATCACCGACGACGGCGGCAAGGTGCGCGTGGTGTCGGAGGATCGGCTCGCCGACCCGGTCCTCGACGGACTGCTGCACCAGATCGCCCAGTCAGGGCCCCGGCCATGGCGGCACTGGATCAGCAAGGACGGCCGCGCGACGGTCCGGGCGGTCCGCGACGAACTCGAGACGGGACGCTGGGTCAGGGTCGAGCTGCGCCAGCCGTTCCTCGTCTTCAACAGGAGCCACGTCCGCGTACGCGACACGCGTGTGGTGAAACGACTCACGGCGCGCGTCGCCACCGCTCTCACCGGTCCGGTCTCCCGGGTCGAGGACCGGGAGGCCGCCCTTGTCGGCCTGGCCGCCGCGGGAGAGCTCGGGACGATCCTCCCGCGAGCCAGACGACGGGCGCACAAGCAGCGCATCGCCCTGCTGTCCGAACGCGGCGGCCCGGCGGCCCCGGCCCTCCGCAAGGTCATCCAGCAGGCCCGCGCCGCGAGCAGCGGCTGACCTCGGGACGAACTCGTACGGCCTTCAGCCGCCGGCACCGCCAGGTCCGTTCACCTGCCGCAGGTGCGGAGCATGTTGAGCAGGGCGACCTTCTCCGCACGGGTCACCAGGAGCCGGTAGTGGTGCTTCACGGTGATCCATGAGGTCGCGTAGCGGCACCAGAAGGCGCGGCGCGGCGGACGCCAGCTCTGCGGTCCCTGGCCTCCTTTGGCCATGTTGACGGAGTGGCTCACCACGACCAACTCGGGACGGCTGAGGTCGTTGGCGAACGCGCGCCGCTTCGCCTGGCTCCATCTCTTGGCGCCGGAACGCCAGGCGTACGCCAGGGGAACGACGTGGTCGACGTCGACCTGCTTCACGCTCTTCAGCATCTTGCCGTCGTACGGGCTGTGCCACACACCCTTCACGGCCTGGCACGCCCCGTTCCTCCGTACGCCCCGGCCCTGGCGCACGAGAACCACCTCCCGCGCGTCGCACTCCCCCTTGTGGTGCGCCCAGCGCGGCTGGAACCGCCGATGGCTGTAGCCGCGAAGCGACAACGGCTTGGCCACCTTCAGCTGCGCCAGCATGCGGCGGGCCGTCGCCCCGGCATCGGCCTGTCCACGGGCGTCGGCCGCGGCCTGCGGGGCGATCGCGACGGCGGTGATCGGGAGGACCACAAGGGACAGTACGGCGGCTTGAAGGGTGCGATTCGTGGAGATCATGGTTCCAGCCATACCACTCCCTCCCCACCGGCCGTGACGATATGCGACGGACGCACGACGATCCGCAGGCGGGAATGTCCGGCGATCTCGGGTGGTTCAAGGCGACGGAAGTTGAAATTTCAATTAGGAGGGCGGCCATGCCCGCTGTCACCGCCGACACCCTGACGCTGCCCCGCGTCGCCGCACCGGATCCCGCCGTCGCGGCACCACGCCCCGTTCGCTCGGTGACGACCGCGCCCAGCGGCTTCGAGGGTGAGGGCTTCCCCGTACGGCGCGCGTTCGCCGGAGTGCCGCAGTCGATGCTGGACCCGTTCATCCACATGGACCAGATGGGCGAGGTCGAGTACGCCCCCGGCGAGCCGAAGGGCACGCCGTGGCACCCGCACCGCGGCTTCGAGACCGTCACCTACATCGTCGACGGCGTCTTCGAGCACCAGGACTCCAACGGAGGCGGCGGCACCATCACCAACGGGGACACCCAGTGGATGACCGCCGGGGCCGGCCTGCTGCACATCGAGAAGCCGCCGGAGCACCTGGTGGTCTCGGGCGGGCTCTTCCACGGCATCCAGCTGTGGGTGAACCTTCCTCGCGCGCACAAGTTCCACCTGCCCCGCTACCAGGACATCCGGGGGCGGGAGGCGGCGCTGCTCGCCTCCGCCGACGGCGGCGCGCTGCTCCGAGTGATCGCCGGGGAGCTGGACGGGTACGCCGGCCCGGGCGTCACGTTCACCCCGATCACGATGGTGCACGCGACCGTCAGCCCCGGTGCCCGGCTCGACCTGCCGTGGAACCCGGAGTTCAACGCCCTCGCCTACGTCCTGGCCGGGCAGGGCTCCGTGGGCGCCGAACGGCGGCCGGTCCGCAAGGGGCAGCTCGCCGTCTTCGGCCCGGGTGGGTCGCTGACCCTCGCGGCGGACACCGCCCAGCCCCAGGCCGAGCCCAATCTGGAGGTGCTGCTGCTCGGCGGGCAGCCGATCCGCGAGCCGGTCGTGCACTACGGGCCGTTCGTGATGAACACCCGTGCCGAGATCGTCCAGGCGCTGGAGGACTACCAGGCGGGCCGTCTGGGCGTCATCCCCGCCGAGCGGGTTCCGCACGCCGACGGACCCCTGACCGCGACGGACTGACACGCCCGCGGAAAGGCCGGCCGGGGAGCGCGCCCACCCGCCGCCCGGCCGGCCTCAAGCGGCAGAGCCACGATTTCCGCAGGTCACTCCGTCCCGAGCCTCGCGCTGATCGTGCGCAGGGCTTCGAGGAGGTCACGGGCCGAGGGAGCCTGCTCCGGATCGACGAGCCACTGGGCCGCCATCCCGCCGAGCAGTGCCTGATAGAACGCGCCGACAGCCATCGCCTTGCGTTCGTCCGCGGCCGGATCCAGGTGTTCGAAGATCGCCGCCAGGCCCAGCTTCGCCTGCCGGTTGGCGGTCGCGAACGCCTCGCGCAGCTCGGGGAGCCGGTCCATCTGGGCGATGAGCTCGAACTGGATGGCCCACAGCGGTCTCAGCCTGACGAAGGACTCGATGATCCGCGTCCAGGTCGCCTCGAATCGCTGCGCGGGTGCGCCGTCGAGTGACGCGTCGGCGGCGAGAGTCTGCTCGATCTCCTTTCCCCATTCCTCCATCGCCTCGATGAGGGCCGCGTCGAGCAGGGCCTTCGTCGATCTGAAGTGATAGCCGATGGCGGCGAGGCTCGTGCCGGCGGCCGCCGCGATGTCACGCGCGGTGGTGCCGGAGTATCCCTTCTCCATCAGGCACCGCTTGGCGCCCGCGAGCAGATCTTCCCGGTTTCCCATGGCCAGAGCCTAGCCCATGCCAGCACAAATGTCTTGGACATTCGTGCTAGACAGATGATTGAGACACTTGTACAGTTCACGGCATGGCGAACATCTTGATCTCCGGCGGAAGCGTCGCCGGCCTGACGCTGGCTTTCTGGCTCCGCGAGCACGGCTTCGCGGTGACGGTCGTCGAACGCGCGCCCTCGCTGCGGGACGGCGGCTACAAGATCGACATTCGGGGAGCGGCACTCGACGTCGCCGCTCGCATGGGCCTGCTGGACGAGGTGCGGCGGCACAGCACGGACATGCAGGTCGCACGCTTCGTCGACGCGCGCGGCCGGCAGATCGGCACGATGAGCGCGCAGCTGTTCGGCGGCCGCGAGGGCGACGACGTCGAGATCATGCGCGGTGACCTCACCCGGCTCCTGCACGCGGCGATCGGAGACGGCGTCGAATACGTCTTCGACGATTCCATCACCGCCCTGCGGGAGACCCCCGAAGGTGTGCAGGTCACCTTCGCGAACGGCACTCCGCGTACGTTCGACCTGGTAGTGGGCGCCGACGGCCTGCACTCCAATGTGCGCGCGCTGGCCTTCGGCGAGGAGTCCCGGTTCGTCCACGACCTCGGGCACCACATCTCGATCTTCACGGTGCCGAACCATCTCCGCCTGGACCGTACGGAGATGATGTATCCGGCACCGGGCAGAAGCACCGGAATGTACAGCACCGGGCGCGGCGACGACGCCAAGGCGATGTTCCTCTTCTCCTCGCCGCCCCTGGAGTACGACCGGCGGGACGCCGCCCAGCAGAAGAAGCTGCTCGCCGACCTCTTCTCCGGCCAGGGCTGGGAGGTTCCGCGCCTCCTCGACGCCATGGAGGACGCGCCGGACTTCTACCTGGACTCGATCAGCCAGGTGCGCATGGACCGCTGGTCGTCGGGCCGGGTGGCACTCGTGGGCGACGCCGCCTACGCGGCCTCACCCGCGTCCGGCCAGGGCACCAGCCTGGCCCTGGTCGGCGCCTACGTTCTCGCGGGCTGCCTCGCCGAGGCGGCGGGAGACCACGCCGCGGGGTTCGCCGCCTACGAGCGCGAGATGCGGCACTTCGTGGAGGAGAACCAGAAGCTCGCCGCGAACAACCTCAAGGGCATGGTGCTGAAGTCCACGGCGCAGATCCGGTTCCAGATGTGGATGTTGCGGCTGATGCCGCATCTGCCGGGGAAGAACCGCATGATCGAGCGGGTCACCGAGCCCATCCGCAAGGCCGCGACCGCGATCACGATCAGGGATTACCGAACGCCGGCTTCGTAGCCGTACACATCGTCATCCGCACCATCTGTCGCGCACAGCATGGGCGCCTCGTCGAAGACCTACCAGTGTTTCGGATCCGGCAACATTTCGGGGTTCTCCGGCATCTCATCCACCATGAGATTGCGCACGGTTCTCGCGACACTTCTCCTGACCGCCGTTCCACTGATCGGACGACCCGCGGCCGCCGCCACCCCGGTCACGATCGCGTACGCCCAGCGGACGCAGACCTGGGAACTGGTGCTGACCAACGGAGACGTGGTCAAGGTGCCGGAAGCGCTCGCCGTGGCGCCTCGCGACGCGGTCAACGCCGGGGCGCGGGCGGCGTTCCTCATCAGCGGGGACGGCCGGCACTTCTTCTACTTCCGCAAGTCCGACGGGCGGTTCACCGAGCGGACTCTGCACGGCAAGGAAAGAGCGATCCGGAGCATCACGGTGGACACGACCGGCGAGGAGTGGCCGTCGGTGTCGGACGACGGCAGTTTCGTGGTCACCGGGACCTCGGCGCCGGGGCTGGGGGTCCTGGTGGACCTGCGGAAAGGCAAGACGTTGCCGCTGCCCGGGGGGACGGATCAGTGGGGCTTCGCGGGCTTCAGCCCCGACAGCGAGCGGCTGCTGATGCAAGGGGCGCTGGAGGATCGGGTGACGGTGTTCGACCGAGGGCTGCGCACCCGGCTGCGGTCGAAGACGCGGCTGTCGCCGATCGCCCTGGCGAACGACTACGTGACGGCGGCGGCGCCTGTCGGTTCGTGGCCCGAGTCTCGCAAGCTGCGCCTGCTCAACCTGCGTACCGGCAAGGCGAGCGGCACCGTGACCGTGCGGTTGCCCCGGGGACAGCACGTCGACGACCTCGACTTCGACAAGGCGGGACACCTGGTCGTCCGGTCGAAGACCAAGACGGGGGTGGCGGTCTACCGGGTCTCGAAGACGACCGGCAAGGCGACGCCGCTACGAACGATGGTCAGGCCCGACGCGAAGGTCTGGGTGCTCCCCGGGGACGACGAATACGAGCCGTGGACGGAGAAGAAGTGAGTCCGGCCCTCGCCGCCGGCGACGTGTGAACGGCTCCCCTCCATCAGACGTCGTACTGGTGAGCGGAAGGGGGAGGCATCGTGCGTACCGTATTCGTCTCGGCCATGACGGCGTTCGGGCTGGCGTGCCTGCCGGCCATGGCGGCCTCAGGCGTGACCCACCAGGGCCGCCAGGCCGGGGAGAGCGCGCCGGCGTGGCGGCTGACCAGGGTGAACACACTGCCCGGGGACGACGTCCTCAACGATGTGACGGTCCTCGGCAACGGGTCGGTGTGGGCGGCCGGTCACCGGGTCGTGAACGGCAGGCAGCGGGGCCTGGTCCAGTGGTTCGACGGCGGGTCGTGGAAGGTGATCCCCGGCAGCCCGCCGTACGAGCTGAAGGCCGTGACCGCCACCTCGAACAGGGACGTATGGGTCTTCGGCCCGGGGAAGGCCGCCCGGTGGAACGGCCGCGCGTGGACCACCGCCTCACTCGGCAGCGGCTTCTCCACGACGGACGCCGACGGAACGGGCGCGAAGGACGTCTGGGCGGTCGCCGACTCCTCGGCCTCGGCCAGGCACTGGAACGGGTCCTCATGGAAGAGCGTCCGGCTGCCGGCCCGCGCCGCCGCCGTCGACGCGTACAAGGCCGGCGACGTCTGGGCGGCGGGGACCAAGGGCGACCGTCCCGCGATCATGCGGTGGAACGGAAGGTCCTGGGCGCTGGTGCCCACGCCCGCGGTCGAGCTGCCCGCTCCCGACGCCGCCGCGGTCCTCAACGACATCGCCGTCGTGGGCCCCGGCAACGTGTGGGCCGTCGGCGGCGTCAGCTGGGAAGGCGCCGACGACGAGGGTGACGACGTGACCTACAGCCGCACCCTGGTCATGCGCTGGAACGGCAGCTCATGGACCACCTCGATCGGCGCCGCCAACGCCCAGCCGTACACGGAGGTGGAGCCCGACGGCACGGGCGGCGTGTGGGTCGTGCAGAGCAACTGGAACTCCACTCTGTGGCACGTCACGGGTTCGGCGTGGCGGAGCACCCCGGTCCCTCGGAAGGCCGGCACCGACGCCGTCCTGTTCTCGATCGCGCGCAGGCCCGGGACGACGACGGTGTGGGGCGCGGGATTCACCGTGCCGCAGGGCGACCCCGACGACCCCTCGGCCAACGGCACGTTCTGGCGTACGCGGTAACCGCCTGACGTCGCCCCGCCGTGAACCGGTGATGCGGCGGGTCACACCAACTGGTGCAGGGCGGCGATGACCCGCCGGCCGGTGGGCGTGGTGAAGTCGCGCACCATGTCGGCGGCGAAACCCGCCACGGAGGTCACCACGCCGCCCGCGGCCTCGATCTGCCGCAGGGCGGCGTCTTCGGTGCGGGCGGTGATGCCTCCGCAGGCGTCTACCAGGACCTGCACGTCGAGGCCATGCGTGAGCGCGTCGAGGGCGGTGCGCAGCACCACGATCTCGGTGGTCACCCCGCAGATCACCAGGGTGGGGCGGCCCGCGGACACGACGGCCTCACGCCAGGCGGCGTCATCCCAGCAGGACGGTCCGGTGCGCACGTACGGCTCACTGTCCGGCACCTCCTCGATCATCACGGGGCCGCCCGGGCGAGGCGCGGCCGACACGGTGAACGGGATGTCGAGGGCTGCGACGAGCCCGTTCAGGACCTTGACCGCGCGGCGGATGGAAGAGGCCGGGTTGGTGGCACCGGCGTCGACGATGCCGTCCTGGAGGTCGGCGAACACCACGTGGACGGAGGCGGGGTCCAACATCGTTCTGACTCCTAATCATTCAGGGCTTGAATTGTATGAGGACGGTAGCATTGGAGGCATGAACGGTGTCAAGCTGACCTCCACGCTGGCCTTCCGGCTCGGCACGCTGGGGGCCGTGATAACCGAGCGGTTCTCGGCACGCCTGGCCGCCCACGGACTCAAGCCCAAGCACGTGGGCCTGCTGGCACTGCTGGAGTCCGGAACGGCGACCTCTCAGCTCGACATCGCCAAGCTCATGAACGTGGCGCCCAGCCTGGTGGTGTCGCTCGCCGACCGCCTGGAGGAGCTCGGCGCCGTACGGCGGGAACGTGACCCCATGGACCGGCGCAGGCAGACGCTCGCGCTCACTGAAGAGGGCCGGGATTTGCTGGCCACGTGCACCGCGGCGGCGGCCGAACTCGACGCGGAACTGACCGACGGCCTCAGCCCCGAGGAGACGGAGACACTGCGGAGCGCTCTGGGCACGCTGGCCCGCCGCAACGGCCTGCCCGCCGACTAGATGATTGATTCCAAGCCCTCCGGCTGGGTCAGTGGTCGTATGCGATCAGCGACCGTTTGACCGGCTGACCGGTCCTGTCGTTGTGCCAGATCACGCAGGTCAGGGCCAGGATCCGGATGACCA
>NZ_BSSF01000012.1:0-269183 GCF_030268985.1 Microbispora sp. NBRC 16548 | reverse complement strand
GTCGATCTTCACGTACAGTGCGGTGGCGAGGGTGTCTAGGTCTTTCGTCACAAATCGATCTTGGACACCCTCGCTTCATGTCCGCAGGCAGTTCGCGAACCTCAGCCCTTGGAATCAATCATCTAGAGGCGGGTGAGGCCGGTGACGTGGAGGACGGCGTGGCCCTCCTCGTCGGAGGCGGCCAGGTCCACCTCGGCGCCGATGCCCCAGTCGTGGTTGCCGGCCGGGTCGTCGATGATCTGACGCACCCGCCACAGCTCCTTCTCCTCCTCGATGAGCAGGAGGGCCGGGCCGCGGGCGGCCGGGCCGGTGAGGATCTCGTCGTGCTCCTCGTAGTAGGCGTCCAGGCCCGCGCCCCAGTCGACGTCCGGGTAGAGCTCGACCAGCTCCTCCTCGCGGTCCAGCGCGGCGAGCTCCACCATCCGGAACATCGCGTTGCGGACCAGCACCCGGAAGGCGCGGGCGTTGGCGGTGACCGGGCGGGTCCGGGTCTCCAGCTGCTCCTGCCCGGCGGCCAGCGCCTCGGCCGGGTTGGCCAGCTTCTCCCACTCGTCGATGAGGCTGGAGTCGACCTGGCGCACCAGTTCGCCCAGCCATTCGATGAGGTCCACGAGGTCGTCGGTCTTCAGGTGCTCGGGCACCGTCTTCGACAGCGTGCGGTACGCGTCGGCCAGGTAGCGCAGCACCGTGCCCTCCGAGCGGGCCAGCTCGTAGAACTGGATGTACTCGGTGAAGGTCATCGCCCTCTCGTACATGTCGCGCACGATCGTCTTGGGGCTCACGACGTGGTCGCCGACCCAGGGGTGCCCGCGCCGGTAGGTCTCGTACGCGCCGAAGAGCAGGTCGGCCAGCGGCATCGGGTGGGTGATCTCCGCGAGGCGCTCCATCCGCTCCTCGTACTCGATGCCGTCGGCCTTCATCTGCGCGACCGCCTCGGCCCTGGCCTTGTTGAGCTGGGCGTGCAGGATCTGCCGGGGGTCGTCCAGCGTCGACTCGACGATGGAGACCAGGTCCAGCGCGTACGTCGGGGACTCGCGGTCGAGCAGCTCGAAGCTCGCCAGCGCGAACGTGGCCAGCGCCTGGTTGAGCGCGAAGTCCTCCTGCAGGTCAACGGTGAGCCGGGCCATCCGGCCGTGCTCGTCGGGCTCGGTGAGCTTCTCCACGATGCCGCCGGCCAGCAGCGAGCGGTAGATCGCGATGGCGTGGCTGATGTGGCGGCGCTGCGCCTTGCGGTCCTCGTGGTTGTCGGTCAGCAGACGCTTCATCGCCTGGAAGCAGTCGCCGGGACGATTGATGATCGACAGCAGCATGGCGTTGCTGACCTTGAAGCGGGAGGTCAGCGGTTCGGGCTCGGCCGTCTGGAGCTTCTCGAACGTGTCCTCGCTCCAGCCGACGAACCCCTCCGGCGGCTTCTTGCGCGCGTAGCCGCGGCGCCGCTTGGGATCGTCGCCGATCTTCGCCAGTGCCCGCTCGTTCTCGATGACGTGGTCGGGGGCCTGGCAGACGACGTAGCCGACCGTGTCGAAGCCCGCCCGGCCGGCCCGCCCGGCGATCTGGTGGAACTCCCGCGCCCGCAGCCGCCGCACCTTCGTGCCGTCGAACTTCGACAGCGCGGTGAACAACACGGTGCGGATCGGGACGTTGACCCCCACGCCGAGCGTGTCGGTGCCGCAGATGACCTTCAGCAGCCCCGCCTGCGCGAGGCGCTCCACCAGGCGGCGGTACTTCGGCAGCATGCCCGCGTGGTGCACGCCGATGCCGTGCCGTACGAGCCGGGACAGGGCCCGGCCGAACCGGGTGGTGAACCGGAAGTTGCCGATCAGGGCGGCGATCTGTTCCTTCTCGGCCTTGGTGCACATGTTGATGCTCATGAGCGCCTGGGCGCGCTCCATCGCCGCGGCCTGCGTGAAGTGCACGACGTAAACCGGGGCCTGCTGGGTGGACAGCAGCTCCTCCAGCGTCTCGTGCAGGGGAGTGGTCCGGTAGGAGTAGATCAGCGGCACCGGGCGCTCGGCGTGCTTGACCACGCTGGTGGGGCGGCCGGTGCGGCGGGTGAGGTCGGTCTGGAAGCGCTCGACGTCGCCGAGCGTGGCCGACATCAGCACGAACTGCGCCTGCGGCAGCTCAAGCAGCGGCACCTGCCAGGCCCAGCCGCGGTCGGGCTCGGCGTAGAAGTGGAACTCGTCCATGATCACGGTGCCGACGTCGGCGTCCGCGCCGTCGCGCAGCGCGATCTGGGCGAGGATCTCGGCGGTGCAGCAGATGACGGGCGCGTCGGCGTTCACGGTGGCGTCGCCGGTCATCATGCCGACGTTCTCGGTGCCGAACAGCGCGCACAGGTCGAAGAACTTCTCCGACACCAGCGCCTTGATCGGCGCGGTGTAGAAGCTGATCTCGTCCCGGGCCAGCGCCGCGAAGTGCGCCCCGGCGGCGATCAGGCTCTTGCCCGAGCCCGTGGGCGTGGCCACGATCACGTTGTTGCCGGAGACGACCTCGATCAGCGCCTCCTCCTGCGCGGGGTAGAGCGTGAGCCCGCGATCGGCGTTCCACGACACGAACGCGTCGAACAGCGCGTCCGGGTCGGCGCCGGATGCTGAGCCGGACGGAAGACGGCGGAGGAGGCTCATGCTTTCGCTCACGCCTCTTATCCTGCCCAAGACGCACGACTGTTTCGACCGGCCCGACGTACGGCAAGGTGTGGCACAGCTACGTCAAAGGGGCGTGGCGCTGCACGAATCCGCAGGTCAAACCCACAAACTAGCGGTATGGGGGAGAAGTGGGCCGGGCTCGCGGCGCGCCGGGAAGCGGCGGCCGACGTGCTGCTCGCCGTCGCCGTCCTCGCCTTCGCGGTGCCGGCGGTGATGTTCGGCCGCTCCTTCCCGGCCCTGCCGTTCCTCGCCGTGCCGTGGTGGGCGCAGATCGCCGCGGTCGGCGCGGCGGCCGCGTCCATGCTGGTCCGGCGCAGTGCGGCCTGGCCGATGATCGTGGCCACCGTCGCCTGCGCCCTGCTCGCGGGCCAGACGATGCCGCTGATGCTGGCGGCGTACTCGATGACGGCGCAGAACACGGTGCGCCGATGGCCGTGGGTGACCGCCGCGCTCGCGGGCGTCTACGCGCTGGCCGACTACGCGAGCCCCTACACCGATCGGCTGCCCGTCGCCGTGACGGTGCGGGCGGTCACGCTGATCTTCCTGCCCGCGCTGGTGGGCACGTGGGTGTGGCGCTACCGCTCGATGATCCGGGAGCTGCGGGCGGGCGTGCGGGCGCGCGAGGAGCGCGCCGCCGCTCAGGAACGCCGCCGCATCGCCGGTGAGCTGCACGACACGGTGACGCACGCGGTCACCGTGATGGTCCTGAACGCCGGCCTCATCCAGGACGCCGACGAGCTCGACGAGATCCGCAAACTGGCCAGGAACATCGAGGACAAGGGCGTGCGGGCGCTGACCGAGCTGCGCGAGCTGCTCACGGCGCTGCGGCGAAGGGACCTGCCGCCCTCGGCGGAGAGCGTCGAGGGGATACCGCGCCTGGTCGAGGAGAGCAGGGCCACCGGCCTGCGCGTCGCCCTGCACTACGACGTGCCGGAGGAGACGCTGTCGAGGCAGGCCGGCCACGCCTGCTACCGCGTCGTCCAGGAGGGCCTCAACAACGTGCGCAAACACGCGCCGGGGGCCGACGTGCAGGTGGTCTGCGAGGCCCACGGCGGCGTGCTGAACGTGTCGGTGGTCAACAGCGGCAAGAGCCGGGCCGTGCCGGTCCGGGTGCCCGCCGACGCGGGGGGCGGCTACGGACTGCCCGGCCTGCGCGAACGCGTCGCCCTGGTGGGCGGGCGGCTCACGTTCGGCCCGACCGCCGAGGGCGGGTTCGCGCTCACCGCCAGCATCCCCTGCCACCCGCCCGAGCATCCCGAGCCCTGATTACGTGCCGTTGCGGACAGACACGCACAGCGGCCCGATCAGCAGACGTTGCTCCGGGTATAGGCGATCAAGTCCTCCGGGGAGACGACACCGCTCTCCGCGATGCCCCCACGGAGAGCAGGTCCCGGCCCGCGATCGAAGCAGGAATCTCCCCGCGGGTGACCTGCGAACCGCGCACAGGCATGGGGCCTACAGGCCGAGGTCCTCGATCTCCTTGAGCAGGGCGGACCGGGAATCGGGCGGAGCGGCACTGCCGGGAGGCGCACTCCCGGCCGTGCCCTTGGCCCGCCGGTCGCGGAACAGGTAGCCGCCGAGGATGCCGCCCGCGAAGCCGAAGACGTGGGCCTGCCAGCCGATGCCCTCGGCCGGCAGCAGCCCGGCGAACTGGTAGGCGAAGCACAGGCCCATGACCAGGCCGATGACGATGTCGATCAGGTGCCGGTCGAAGGCTCCGCGCACGAGCACGTACCCGAAGTAGCCGAACACCAGCCCGCTCGCGCCCGCGCCGACCGTGGAGGAGTCGGCGGTGAACCACGAGCCGAGCCCGCTGGCGACGGCGATCAGCCCGGTCACCCCGAGGAAGCGCCGTACGCCCCGGTAGGCCGCGAGGAACCCGAAGATGAACAGCGGCCCGGAGTTGCCCTCGATGTGCTCCCAGCTCCAGTGAAGGAGCGGCGCGGAGACGATCCCGGGCAGCCGCTCGACGTCCCAGGGCCTGATGCCGTAGCTGTAGCTGAGCGAGTAGCCCGAGGCCCAGTTGGCCACCTGCACGACCCAGATCAGCGCCAGGAAGCCGACCATGACCCACAAGGCCTTCCGGGCCTCGGCGATCATGATTTCGGCGGTGCGGCCGTCGCTCACAGAGCCTCCCCCGTCACTGAGGATCATGCGGGAAAGATACCGCCGACGGCCGCACGAGTCACTGGGTTCGCTGGGGGCGGCGGGCCGCCCAGACGGTCCGGCTGCCGCGGACGCCGCCGACGAAGCGCCGCGTGCGGACGACGGGGCGAGCCGGGGGCCGGCGGGTTCCTGACCGCCCGTGCCCGGCGCGCCCCCCGTGTTCCTACACGCGTTCGATGACGACGACCGGGATCTCCCGATCGGTCTTGGTGGCGTACTCGTCGTACGCGGGCCAGGTCGCGGCCATCGTCCGCCACATGTCCGGTCGTTCCTCGGAGGTCGCCGTACGGGCGCGCGCCTTGAACCTGTCCCCCTTGATCTGGAACTCCACCTCGGGCTCGGCCTGGAGGTTGAGGTACCACAGCGGGTGCTCGTCGGCCCCGCCCTTGGAGGCGACCACCAGGTAGGCGTCGCCGTACGGCTGGTAGATCAGCGGGGTGCTGCGGGGCCGGCCCGACTTACGGCCCTTGGTGGTGAGGATGGCCACCGTGGTGCCCTCCCAGTCGTGGCCTTCCTCGCCGTCGGTCTCGATGTAGCGCTTGACGTGTTCCTGTCCGAAAAGCATGGTCGTTCACCTTCCCATCAGAGGGGGATCAACCGTCCGAGCCCTCGGCCAATTCCAGGGCGACCTGCAGTCCCGCCGCGGCCCGCTCCTCCTCGGTCGCCGACTCGTCGCGGATGAAGAACCAGGCCGCGTGCATCGCGAACAGCGCCATCGAGCGCCTCAGCCTGACCGGCAGCGGGTCCTCCGGCTCACACAGCGTCTGCATCAGCTCGCCCATGCGCTCGCGCATCAGGTCGACCTTGGCATGGCCCTGCAGCGCCGTCTTGTTGCGGTCCATGAACTGCATGACCTCGTGGTGGCGTCCGCTGGTCATCTGGGCGGAATAGCGGCGGATGACCTCCCCGCGGGTCTCCGCGGTGCGGGGGTGCCCGTTCGCCCACGCGATCAGCTCGTCCAGTGCCTTGACGCGGTCTTCGATCAGGCTGGCGACGATGTCCTCCTTGGTGCGGAAGTGGTAGTAGAGTGCCGCTTTGGTCACGCCGAGGGCCTCGGCTATCTCCCGGAGCGACGTCGCCTCGTACCCCTGCTCGGTGAAGAGCCTGATCGCGACCTCCTGGATGCGGCTGCGTGTGTCGGTATGAGCACCCATTCCCTGCTGTCCCCAAATAACTTGACGGCCGGCAAGTAAGGACAATACCGTGCCTCGGGCACTAGCCTGTCGGCAAGTAAGTAAATTCGTTTCAAGGGGGCACCCATGACCACGGAGACCGCGGCCGCGCCCGGCCGGTCCCGGGAAGTGATGATCGTCTTACCCGGTCTCATGCTGGCGATGATGCTGGCGATGCTGGACAACATGATCGTCGGCACGGCGATGCCGAGGATCGTCGGGGAGCTTCAGGGCCTGGACTACTTCACCTGGGTCACCACCGCGTACGTGCTGGGCACCACGGTCTCGACGCCGATCTGGGGCAAGCTCGGCGACCTGTACGGCCGCAAGAACATCTTCCTGAGCTCGATCGCCATCTTCCTGGTCGGCTCCGCGCTGTGCGGCATGGCCGGCTCGTCGCTGTTCGGCGGCACCGGCGACGGCATGATCGAGCTGATCGCCTTCCGCGCGCTGCAGGGCCTCGGCGCCGGCGGGCTCATCGTCGGGGTGATGTCGATCATCGGGGACCTGGTCCCGCCCCGTGAGCGTGGTCAGTACCAGGGCATCATGGCGGCCATCATGTCGCTCGCCATGATCGCGGGGCCTCTCGTCGGCGGTTTCATCACCGACAACCTGAACTGGCGCTGGGCCTTCTACGTGAACCTCCCGCTCGGCGGCGTGGCGCTGATCTGGCTGATCCTCAAGCTGCACCTGCCCAGGCACCGCACCGAGCACCGCATCGACTGGCTCGGCGCGGCCATCCTCACCGTGGCGATCACCGCGATCGTGCTGATCACCTCGTGGGGCGGCCAGAAGCACGGATACCCGTGGGGCTCGTGGCAGATCCTGGGACTGGCCGCTCTGGCGGTCGTCGCGCTGGCCGTGTTCATCCCCATCGAACGGCGGGCGGCCGAGCCGATCCTGCCGCTGCACGTGTTCGCCAACCGCAACTTCACGCTGATCAACGTGCTCGGCTTCCTGCTCGGCTTCGCGATGTTCGGCGCGATCACCTTCCTGCCGATGTTCCAGCAGATCGTGCAGGGCTCCACGGCCACCAACTCCGGGCTGCTCCTGCTCCCGATGATGGCCTCGTCCATGGTCGTGTCGCTGTTCGTCGGCAGGGCGATCACGAAGACCGGGAAGTACAAGAGCTTCCCGGTGATCGGCGGCGTGGTCATGGCCATCGGCGTGTGGCTGCTGTCGACGCAGGACGTCCACACCCCCGCCTGGCGGACCGGCGTCTACATCGCCGTCCTCGGCCTGGGCATGGGCTTCCTGATGCAGACGACCATGCTGATCGCACAGAACAGCGTCGAGCAGAAGGACATCGGCGTGGCCAGCAGCGCCTCCACGTTCTTCCGCTCCATCGGCGGTTCGTTCGGCATCTCGCTGTTCGGCGCCATCTTCAACAACCGGTTGGCCGACGAGATCACCACCAGGTTCGGCGCCAAGGCGGCCACCCTGCTCGGCTCCGGTGGCGGTCAGATCGACCGGAAGGTCCTCGAGCAGCTTCCGCCGCCGGTCAAGACGGGCTTCCTGGAGGCGCTCGCCAGCACGATCGGCACGGTCTTCCTGTGGTCGGTCCTGTTCGCCGCGTTGGTCCCGGTGATCGCCGCCTTCATCAAGCACGTCCCGCTGCGCAGCGGCGCTCCCGGCGCCGCCGACGGCGAGAAGGCGGAGCCGTTGGCGGCCGCCGCCTTCGAGTGACCTGATTCGGAGCCGGTACGGCGCACGCCCCCGCGCGGGCGTGCGCCGTACCGCGTTTTCCGGGCCGGTCAGGCGGGCCGCTCGGCCCGGTCAGCCGACCAGTCGGTGTGGAAGGAGCCCTCCCGGTCGACCCGGCGGTAGGTGTGCGCGCCGAAGAAGTCGCGCAACCCCTGCAGCAGCGCCGCAGGCAGCCGGTCGCGGCGCAGCCCGTCGTAGTAGGCGAGCGCCGAGGAGAAGCCGGGCGTCGGCACCCCGATCGTCGCCGCCGTCGCCACGACCCGCCGCCACGACTCCTGGGCCTCCTCCAGCGCCTGGGCGAACGTCGGGTCCACCAGCAGCGTCGGCAGGTTCGGGTCCGCGTCGTACGCCGCCCGGATCCGGTCGAGGAAGCGCGCCCTGATGATGCAGCCGCCGCGCCAGATCGTGGCCATCGCGCCCAGGTTCAGGTTCCAGCCGTACTCCGCGCTCGCGGCGGCCATCTGGTCGAACCCCTGGGCGTACGCCACGATCTTGGAGGCGTACAGCGCCCGCCGCACGTCCTCGACGAGGCCGGAGTCGCCGGCCATGCCCGAGGGGCCGGTGAGCGAGCGGGCGGCGGCCCGCTGCTCGGGGTGACCCGACAACGCCCGGGCGAACACCGCCTCGGCGATGCCCGTGACCGGGACGCCGAGGTCGAGGGCGCTCTGCACGGTCCAGCGGCCGGTGCCCTTCTGCTCGGCCTGGTCCTGCACGACGTCCACGAACGGCTTGCCCGTGGCGGGGTCGGTGTGGCCGAGCACCTCGGCGGTGATCTCGATGAGGTACGACTCCAGGTCGCCCCGGTTCCACTCGCGGAAGACGTCGGACAGCTCCTGCGGGGTCAGCCCGAGGGCCTGCCGGAGCAGGTCGTACGACTCCGCGATGAGCTGCATGTCGGCGTACTCGATGCCGTTGTGCACCATCTTGACGAAGTGGCCGGCGCCGTCGGGGCCCACGTGCACGCAGCACGGCACCCCGTCGACCTTCGCCGCGATGTCCTCGAGCAGGGGGCCGAGGGTCTTGTACGCCTCGGCGTCGCCGCCGGGCATGATGCTCGGGCCGTTGAGCGCGCCCTCCTCGCCGCCCGAGATGCCGGTGCCGACGAAGTGGATGCCCCGCTCGCGCAGCGCGGCCTCCCGGCGGCGGGTGTCCATGTAGTGGGCGTTGCCGCCGTCGATGATCATGTCGCCCGGCTCCATGACGGCGGCGAGCTCCTCGATCACGGCGTCGGTGGGCGCCCCGGCCTTGACCATGATGATCGCTTTGCGGGGCCGTTCGAGGGAGGCCACGAACTCCTCGATCGTGCCGGCCGGAAGGAACGCGCCCTCGTCGCGGTGCTCCTCCATGAACCGGGTCGTACGGCTCTCCGTGCGGTTGTGCACCGCGACCACGTGACCGTGGTGGGCGAAGTTCCGGGCGAGGTTGCGACCCATGGTCGCCAGGCCCGTCACTCCGATGTCTGCCTTGTCCATGACTACAGTCATACCGTTCCCAGGTAGGGGCGACCGGCCTCGGGTGGGCGTGTCCCGCGGCCGATCGCGGTGAGCTGCACGTATCAATAGCCGATCAGTAGCCGTAGCCGCCGGACGAGTGGGAGTGTGACGGCGCCGGTCTGGCCGAAGTCGTGGCCGTGGACGACGGCGTGGACGTCGGAGTGGGCGAGGCGGTGCCCGCGGCCGT
The DNA here is from genome assembly GCF_030268985.1 of Microbispora sp. NBRC 16548. NCBI lineage: Bacteria > Bacillati > Actinomycetota > Actinomycetes > Streptosporangiales > Streptosporangiaceae > Microbispora > Microbispora sp. NBRC 16548. Next base: position 259,813 of record NZ_BSSF01000012.1, on the reverse strand, counting down.
GGCCGGGCGGATCAGGCCGAGCAGGCCGTGCCGCGCGCCTGAGATGCCGGCCGAGAACCACACCGCGTCGGTGCCGCCGTTGCCCGCCGTGCCGGGTTCGAGGTCCCACAGCCCCTCGACGGCGATCGCCCTGCCGTCCGCCCCGCGCAGCGGGCCGAGGTAGCGACCCGTCCTCGGGTTGTACGCGTTGATCCATCCGTCGCCGAAGTTGCCCACCAGCAGCGCACCGGCGTACGCGCCGAACCCGGCGGGGGCGAGCGTCATCGCCCACGGCGCGTTCAGCGGGCCGCGGGAGGCGAGGCGCCGCACGAAGCGGCCGCTCGGGGTGAAGCGGCTGACGAATCCGTTGCCCCGGCCCGCCACCGGCCTGCCGGTCTCGGGGTCCCGCTTGGCGTACGCGACGAGAACCGAGGTTCCGGCGATCTCGACGTTGAAGGGGGAGTAGTGCGCGGGCAGGAACGGGTCGCGGAACTGGCGGAGCGACAACCGCACCCGCCGGAAGTCGTCGTCGAAGACGTGGACGGCGCCGTGGGAGAAGGACGGCGCGAGCAGGAACGTGCCCCGGTCGGTGTTCATCAGCGCCAGGCCCTTGTAGTCGGCGCCGCGGGTGAACGCGGCGATGACCGCGTTGCGCGGATCGGCCTTGGCGCTCCAGGCGGTGATGGCGCCGCTCGGGCTGGAGAAGATGAACGAGGCGGGCGCGGCGCCGGCCTTTCCCTTGATCGTGAAGGCGTCGCCCGTGTACGCCACCTGGCCGGTCGGGGTGCCGCCGGGGATCGTCACGGTGGTGGGGGCCTTCCTGGCCGTCCCCGCGCCTCCGGTGTAGACGGTCGCCGTGCCGGTCCCCGCGTCGGACACCCAGAGGGCGGCGCCCATCGCGAGCCCCCAGGCGTTGACCAGTTCGGGATCGGTGAGGGCCGCCCTGCCCGCCACGTCGGAGACCAGGTCGACCTCGGCGAACCGGGCGGGCGTGTGCGCCGTGTTCGCGGACCGGTTCGCGGCCGGGTGCACCTGGGGGCCGGAGCCCTGCCCGGAGCGGGAGGCGTAGGGGGACGAAGCGGGATGGGCCGGTGCCGCTCCGACCAGCGCCAGCGCGAGCGGCGCGGCGCAGAGCGTGACGATACGTGCCCGCATGGGGCCTCCTGAGAGTGGTCAGAACTGTGTCGGCATGCCCTTACGCCCGGAGATACGCCGCCGCCCCGTTCCGGGTTCACCCGACTTTCGCGCAGGTAGGGGGCGCGGGCAGGAGCAGGTCTGCCCTATCCTGACAAAACCCGCAAAGCAAGCGGGTTTTGTATAGACATGGTCGTCCGATGGCGAGGACACTTGGCCTCCCGCCGGGCCGCTGGTAATTCACTACAGCCAAGAGGGGCCGGTGCTGAGCCGGCCCCGCCCACCGTCGTCGCTCACTACGGAGAAGAGACGTGTTCGCACCGAAGCCGGAACGGTCAGTCGTCGCGGTTCCTCCGCCCGGAGACGGGCCCGGATTCTGGGCGGGCGCGCCCAGCGCCGTGAGCAGGGACGGATGGATCTACCTGGCCTACCGGCTGCGCCGGCCGCTCGGTGATGGGCGCGGGTACGCCGTGGAGATCGCCCGCTCCGCCGACGGCGAGCGGTTCGAGAAGATCCTCACGATCACCAAGGAGGAGATGAAGACCGAGTCGCTGGAGCGCCCGACGCTCGTGGTGACGCCGGAGGGCAGGTGGCGCCTGTACCTGAGCTGCGCCACGTACGGCACCAAGCACTGGCGGGTCGAGATGATCGAGGCCGCCGGGCCGGCGGAGTTCGACCCCGCCGACGCGCGGGTGGTGCTGCCCGGCGACCTCAAGACCGGCGTCAAGGACCCCGTGATCCTCCATCACGGCGGAGTGTGGCACCTGTGGGCGTCCTGCCACCCCCTGGAGGACCCCGACGAGGCCGACCAGATGGTGACCGACTACGCCACCAGCACCGACGGCGTCGAGTGGACCTGGCAGGGGACCGCGCTCGACCGGCGGCCGGGCGAGTGGGACTCGCGTGGCGTGCGGGTGAGCGCGGTCACGTTCAGCGGCGAGACCGTCATCGCGTACTACGACGGCCGCGCGTCGGCGGAGGAGAACTACGAGGAGCGCACCGGCGTGGCCATCGGCCCCGACCCGTCCACGCTCACCGCCACCGGAACCGCCCCCGTCGCCCAGTCGGAGCACGCCGGGGGAGGACTGCGCTACCTGTCGATCGTGCCCGTGGCGGGGGGCCACCGCCTGTACTACGAGCTGACCCGCGCCGACGGGGGCCACGAGTTGCGCACCGAGCTGCGCTGACCGCCCCGGGAGCGATTCCGGCGCCAGGAGTGGACATCGCCGTGAACATCCGCGGTGGCAGAGCGGGAGCCGGGTGGCACAGGCGGCGGCGGGCGGGGCCCGAGTGGGAGGTCACGCCCCGATGGGATCGCCTCCCGGAGGGCCGTCCATGCCCGGCGGCCGGGCGGCCGGGTCGGAGGCGCTTCTGGCGCGGCCGTTGCGGGCCTGCCGCTGGCCGGACGGCCGGGCTCCGACCAGGCCGCCCGACCGCTCCCGGGGGCGCAGCCAGTCGCCGAAGTCCTCGCCGAAGGAGTCGCTGCCGAGCAGGTCGCGCAGCAGCGCGATGTCGGCGGCGAAGTAGGCGAGCAGCTCCTGGCGCTGTGCCCAGGTGAGCGGCCGCCGGGGCTGCCCGTCGCGCTGTAGCACCCGTTCCAGCGGTGCGGTGAGCCGCTGGCCCAGCACCGGATCGCCGAGCCGGGCGAGCCGGGCCAGGATCCGGTGCCCGCGGCTGTGCCGTGGATGGGCCGTGACGTTCTCCCTGGGCACCTCGCCGACCAGCCCCTGCTCCACCCCGAGGAACGCGCAGATGCGATCGAGCGTGGCGGCGGGGCGGTCCACGAGGTCCCGGTAGCGGAAGACCAGCACCTGCTCGCGGGGGAACAAGGCGAACAGGTGCGCGAGCTGCTCGCCGTACCGGCCGAGGCCGACGTAGTGCCAGAACGGCGACCAGCCCTCGGCGATCCGCCGCTTCTCGGCCGCGCACGCCTCGATGACGTCGCCGATCGGCTCCAGGCCGGCCGACCACAGGTGGGTCCAGTTGGAGTGCGCGCGCTCCACGGGGTCGCGCAGCGAGACGATGAGCTTCGCGTCCGGGATCGCCTCCCGGATCCGCCGCTGGGCCGCGCGGTCGTACAGGTAGAAGGGGGTGGACTCGCCGCGCAGCGCCCCGGGCGCCGCGTCCGCGAACAGCGCCTCGTAGTCGGCGCGCCGCCACACGTGCTCGCGGTAGGTCTCCGCGTCCCCCGGCCCGCCCTTCGCCGGAGGCGGGCCGTCGGTGAGGAAGAACTTCGGCTCCTTGACGGGAGACATGAACAGCCGCGGATGGCGGGCCAGCGCAGCGTGCAGGGCAGTGGTGCCGGCCTTCGGCGCCCCGATGACCAGGAAGTCGGGCAGGGCCATGGGAGTCCTCCTACTTTCCCGATTTATTAAGTTGGTTTTGCCCCTTCCTTGCCTTCAGAATCACCCGACGTCGGTGTAGTACCACCGAAACAGGCACCGATGCCGTATCGCGGCCCGTATCTGGGCGCCACGGCTCCCCGCCCGGCGTCCGGAGGGCCGCCCCCGGCCGGGAGGCCCGGGAGGATCGGGTCAGCCGGAGGTCGCGCCGGCCGAGCCGCGCGCCGCGACCGCCGGCCCCACCCATGCGGCCGGTCGGCGACGGGCGAGCGCGGCGGCCCGCCGGTCGCCATCGGACCAGAACTCGAACCACACCGCGTTGCGGCCGGCCTCGCGGACCAGCCCCCACCGGTCGGCCAGCAGGTCCAGCAGCGGCAGGCCGCGACCGCCCTGGCTCGACCCGTTGGGGAGCGGATGACCGGCGCACGGCGGCCCGGCGGAGCCGTCGTCCTCCACGCAGACCCGCACGCGGTCGGGCAGGCACGAGACGGTGACGGTGAAGGTGCCGCCGTCCCCGGAACGGGAGTGGACGACCGCGTTCGTCGCGATCTCGCTGGTCAGCAGTACGCAGTCGTCATGCCGGGGATGGCCGCGCCCGAGCGCGGCCGACACGAGCCTGCGCGCCCGCCCCACCTGGTCCCGCCCACCCGCGAGCCGGGCCACGCGGTTTCCCGCGCCGTCCCCCGAGATCTCCATGAGCTCCTCCCAACGCGTGACGGTGTGGCCGCCGCAGGAGAGGACGTCCGCCCCCGCGCCCGCGATGTCACGGGAAAGTAGGAGTGTCCTTGCCCCGCTATGCCGGGAAAGCGACCCCGCCACCCTCGTCCTCCGGGCGGCGACCAGAAGCCGGCCGCGCTGGAACCATGGGAAGGCCCGGCACAGGGGGCAGACGACCCGGTCGGGAACGGTGTCGCCCCCACAGCGTGTGCACGGCAATGACGGCGTTCCGGGGTCATGGTGGTCCGTGGACGATGTCTCAGCGGCTGTAGTCCAGGAACAACGTGCCGTTCTTGCCCCGTCCGACCTCGAGCAGCTTCCACGACTGGACGTCGTCGCCCTCGAACACCCGCCTGCCGCGGCCGACCACCGACGGCGCGACGACCAGCCGTAGTTCGTCGACGAGCCCGGCCCGCAGCAGTGAGCGGGCCAGTTCGATGCTGCCGTGGATGCCGATGTCGCCGCCGGATCCCTGCTTCAGGTCGGTCACGTAGTCGTGCGCGGGGGTGGTGACCAGGGTGGAGTTCGCCCATTCCTGGGTGGGCGCGCTGGAGGTGACCACGTGCTTGCGGGTGCCGTTGACGAAGTCGGCGAACGGCTGGAAGTCCGACTTGGGCCAGTGCCCGGCCCAGTAGTCGTAGGTCCCGCGTCCCAGCAGGACGTCGTCCTGGGTGGCGATGACCCGGCTGAGGTAGGCGACCAGCTGGGGGCCGTCGTCGGCGAGCCAGTCGCCGTCTTCGTAGGCGACGCCGTCGAGCGACATCAGGTGGTAGAGCACGACCTTGCGCATGGTGTTCTCCTAGTGGTCGGTCGAGTGGCGCATCGAGAGCTCCTACGGTCGGGCACGTCGTTGCGGGCTCCATGGTGTGGCCTGATCGCAGGCCCCTGCGATACATTCGGCCGCAGCCGAATCCAAGGAGTCCCTGGCGGCATGCTCACCGTGGCGTTCTCCGCCTACGACCTGACCTCGATCAGGTTCGCGTACTCCCCGCTCAGGGAGGTCTCCACCGGCATCCACGCGCTGCGCACCCCCGCCGGGCGCGTCCTGCATCTGCCGTGGTTCAAGCAGGTCCGCCCCCAACTCGGCGATGATCTGGCCCCCCTGCTCGACCTCGTCCCCGGCGGCCCGTACATCCCCGACTTCCTGTGCCCCGTCCCCACCAGCCCGACCCCGGACCTGGCCGGCGAACTGGCGGTCCTGCGCGCCACCCCCCACGAGGTCATCCGCACGGACCTCGGCCGCATGGCCGACGAGACTCCCGGCTCGCTGACCGGCTGTGCCGTGGAGCTGTACCGGGATCCGGCCCCAGGCCTCGACCGGCTGGTGCGCGCCATCGAGGCCTACTGGCGGCTCGCCATGGCACCGCACTGGGCGCGCATGCGCAACCTGCTCGAAGGCGACCTGCTCTACCGCGCCCGGCAGTTCGCCGAACGCGGCCCTGCCGGGGTGTTCGCGGACATGCACCCGGCCATCCGCTGGGAAGATCGCACTCTCTACCTGGGGGAGCGTCCGGAGGAGCTGTCCCGCACGCTGAACGGCGAGGGCCTGCTGCTGGCCCCGTCCGTCTTCGTCTGGCCCAAACTGCTCTACCGCACCGACTCCCCCGGCCAGGCGGCCATCACCTATCCGGTGCGTGCCATCGCCACCCTGTGGGAACGCGGCGCCGCGCCCGCCCCCGACGCGCTGGCCGCCGTCATCGGCCGGTCCCGCGCACTGCTGCTCGGTGAGCTCGACGCCCCCGCCTCCACCACCGACCTGTCCCGCCGCACCGGCCTGGCCCCCGCGAGCGTCTCAGAACAGCTCACCCTGCTGCTGTCGGCCGGTCTGGTGACCAAGCACCGCGTCGGCCGGGCCGTCCTCTACGTCCGCACACCCCGCGCCAACGCCCTGCTGGGCGATTGATTCGGCGCAGGCCGAATGTCTCGCCGGGCGGCCCGCGTCACCACACCATGCCCTCATGACGATCACGGCTCCCGCCCGCCCCACCGTGTTCCAGGGGCTGCCCAAGGTGTTCTGGCTGCTGTTCTCCGGTCAGTTGGTCAACAGGTTCGGCGGGGTCGTGCTGCCGTTCCTGGTGTCGTACCTGACCGGCCGAGGCTACGCGGCCGCCCAGATCGCCGCCGTCGTCTCCGCCTACGGGCTGGGTGGTCTGGGCGGGCAGCCACTGGGCGGCTACCTGGCCGACCGCTTCGGCCGCCGCGCCACCCTGATCGGCGGCCTGGTCGCCACCGCGACCTGCGTGATCCTCATCGCGGCGGCCGGCGACCTGCCCTGGCTGATGACCGCCGCCCTGACCATGGGACTGGCCGGCGACGTCTACCGGCCCGCCGCCTCGGCGCTGGTCGCCGAGACCACTCCGCCGCACCTGCGGCCGAAGGCGTTCGGGCTCATGCACTGGGCGGTCAACGTGGGCACCGCCGCCGCGGGCGCCATCGCCGGACTCCTGCTCGCCCACGGCTTCTGGCTCCTGGTCATTCTGGACGTGACCACCAGCCTCGCCTTCGCCGTGATCGTGGCCGTCGGTGTCCCCCGCGGCCACGACACCGCGAGCGCCCATCCCGCCCGCCACGGCTACGCGATCGCGGCACGTGATCGGGTGCTGACGGCAGCGCTCGTCTTCCTGCTGATCGGCCTGATCCTTTACGCCCAGGCCGCCTACGCGCTGCCCCTGGCGCTGGCCGCCGACGGGCTCCCGGCCACCCTGTACGGGCTGCTCGTCACCGTCAACGGCGCCATCGTGGTGATCTTCCAGCCGCTGCTCGTCTCATGGCTGTCGCATCTGCCCAGGCTGCCGGTCCTCGGCCTGTCCATGACCGTGGTGGCTCTCGGCCTGGCCCTGACCGGCGTGGCCAGCCAGCCCTGGCACTACGTGGCCACGGTGGTGCTGTGGTCGATGGGCGAGATCGGCATGGCGGGCTTCGAGGCGGCGCTGATCGCCGACCTCACACCTGAGGGAGCCCACGGCACCTACCAAGCCCTGTACGGCTGGACCACCGCCATCGCCCGCTTCGCCGGCCCGGCCGTCGGCGCCGTACTGTTCCAGGCTGGGATGTTGTGGTGGGCCTGCGCCGCGACAGGCATCCTGTGCGCGGTGTTCGCCTTCACCCTGATGCCGGCCGTCGCGCGTCGTGAACAGGCCATGGCGTCGCCGACGTGAAATCCCGGCTCGTACAGGGCGGCGGGACCGGTCCGTCCGGTCCCGCCGCCCCGTTCCCGTCGGTGAAGCCGGGCGGGCTCCCCGTCAGGAGCCGTGCGCGGCCGCTCCCGATGCGGAGCCGTTCACGACGAGCACACGCTCGCGCTCGGGCACCTCGATGGCCGGGAACGTGCCGGTGTCGACGATCCCGTGCTCCCGGTACGCCGCCTCGATCAGCGCGTACGCCTGGGGTTCGAGCTTCCACAGCGCTCGCCACTCCTTCGCCGCGAGGAGCGGGATGCCCACCTCCTGGGCGATGTCGGTGGCGCGGGGGACGTACTTGCGCGCGATCTGCTGGTCCCAGTACTGCCGGGCGGCCCGGAACTGGGCCGCGCGCAGGGCGGTGTCGACGACGGGCGGCGCCGGCTCGGCCGGGACGTCCTCCTCCTCGTCGTCGATCAGCTCGGCGATGGCCGCGGCGGGCAGCGCCGGGGGAGCGGGCTGCACGGGCTCGGGCGCCCAGGGGACCGGCGGAGCGAGGTCGATCAGCGCGGAGGTGTTGTAGAGCGCGCCGATCTGGGACAGCAGGGCCTCCTGCCGCTTCTCGTCCACGGCCAAGCCGGTGTACTCCACCGCCTGGTCCATCGCCTTGTCGAGCCTCGCCATCGCGGCGCGCAGCTTGCGGTCGGACGCCCCGGCCTCGCGCAGCGCGCGGAACCGCTTGGCGGCCAGCGCCACCCTGGTCAGCCTGCGGTGGGCGTCCACCTCGCTCGCCGTACGGTCGCTCGCCTCGGCCAGGCCGATCCGGACCAGCACGCGCTCGGGGGTGAGCCGCCAGTTGATGCGGCCCCGGCCGGTGATGCGGACCCGCTCGATGGCCATGCCGCGCTCCCACAGCCAGGCGGCCACGAGCGGCGCGGCGAGACGGAAGACGGCCTCGGCGACGCTGCGGGCGTCCATGCTCGACAGGACGGCCGACAGGGACGTCAGCACCCACACGGCCAGGCCGTCGATGCCGGCCGAGTAGTTCTCCCGCATGTTGCGGCGCGCGCGTACGGCGCTGGTGATGACGGCGACCTCGATGAAGGCGAACAGAAGGAGCCGCAGCGGCCCGTCGAACCCGAGGACGTCGCCGGAGAAGCGCCACATGCCCTGGGCGGAGACGCCGGTGGCGATGCTGGCGGCGACGATGGTCAGAATGTCCTCGGTGGGCCGGCCGGCCGCCCAGCGGCGGAACAGGCGGATCAGGGCGCGCAGGGCGAAGAAGGCCAGGACCAGCAAGACCAGGGCGATGACGCTGATGAGGATCGTTTCGACCGTATGGGCCGACGCGAAGGCGGTTATTTGGTCAATGGGGGGCATCAGTCACGGTCTCTCGACGTCCGATGGTTTTCCTCGAGATCATCCCAGAACCGCGTCGTCCTTTGGTGCCAAACACGTCTCTCCGTGAACACTCCGTCGCCGGGGGTTCGGAGCCGTTCTCAGTTGTCCCGGGGTTCTCAGTTGTCTCGAGTTCTCAGATGTCCTGGGTTCTCAAATGTCAAGGTTGAGGCGGGCGATGGGCTCCACGAGCTCCTCCTCCTCGTAGCGCAGGTGCGACAGCAGCACGTCCGACAGCAGGTCCACCTGGTCGCGCACGCCCTCGAGCCGGTCCGGGTCCTGAATCATCGCGACGAGGGCGGCGTCCAGCTCCGTCAGCACACCGGCGATGACCTCGTGCTCCTGCTCCAGGCGGGCCACGACCGGTGCCAGCGACTCCTGCGCCGCCGCCAGCATCGGGAACATGTGCTCGTCCTCGATCGTGTGGTGGGTGGTCAGCAGGCGGCAGTACGACGCGCAGAACGTGCCGAGCGTCCAGTAGTTCTGCCGCAGGGTGAGCTCGTTGATCATCGAGCGGAGCGCGGCGGCGTCGGAGCGTCCCGCGGCGACCTGCTCCAGGGCGTCCCTGATCTGGGTCAGCTCCCGGCGCAGGTGGTCGTGGATGAGCACGAGCCGCCGGCCGTTCGCCTGCTGCCGCGGCGGGAGCGCGGCGATGTCCCGCTTGGCCAGCCGCGGCCGGGTGGCCTCGTCGAGCACCGCCCTCGCCGGTGTCGCCTTCGCCAGCTCGATCGGGCCGTCGGCGTCCTCCCGCGGGCCCCGGGCGCGCTCCCGCGACACCGCCTCGCGTACGGCGGGGGCGACCTCTTCGGCGAAGACCTTGAGGTCCCTGTCGTCGTCCACGGCCAGCACGAACACGCTCGTGCCGTGGCGGAGCGCGAGTTCGGTGAGCTGCTCGGCCCACAGGGCCGGCGGCCCGTCCAGGAACCCCTTCCCGGCGACGCCGGAGAACCGGCCCTCGATGTTGTAGACGCGGCGGATCCCGGCGGGCTCGCGCCCGGCCCGTTCGGCGGCGGCGTCCAGGATCGCGCTCATCGCGCCCAGCTCGCCGGGCGCGGCATACCCGGAGGAGGGCACCCACCCGTCGCCGAGCCGCCCGGTCAGCTCCAGCATGCGCCGCTTGTACGCGCCGAGCCACAGCCCGATCGGATGCGGGGGGAACGGCCCCGGCCGCGCGCCCTCCAGCCGGTAGTGCCTGCCGTCGAGCCGTACGCCCTCGTCGCCCGGGGTCCACAGCGCGCGGAGGACCGCGATGGCCTCCTCCAGCGCGTCCACGGCCTCGCCGGGGCTGTGGCGCGGGCCGCCCATGGCCGCGATGCCGTCCCAGAACGCCCCGGAGCCGAGCCCCAGCTCGACCCGGCCCCCGCTCAGGATGTCGAGGGACGCGGCGGCCCTGGCGAGCACCGCCGGCGGCCGCAGCGGCAGGTTCACCACGTCGGGGAACAGCCGCACCCGCTCGGTGCGCCCCGCGAGCGTGGACAGCAGCGTCCAGGTGTCGAGGAACGCCGGCAGGTAGGGGTGGTCCTGGATGCCGATGATGTCGAGCCCGATCTCGTCGGCCAGCACGGCCTGCCGGACGATCCGGTGATGCCCCGCCGCGTCGGGCGTGAGAAACGCCCCGAACCACAGCTCATGTCCGAAGTCGGCCATTAAATCGCTACCTTTCCGCGTCCCGGACCGGGAGCCTACCTTCGTGGCAAGATCCGGCGACATGACCCCGACGGCCCCCGGCGGCACCGTCCTGTCGGTCGTCATCGGCTCGCGCGCGTACGGGCTGGAGACCGAGCAGTCGGACGTCGACAGGCGGGGCGTGTTCGTGACGCCCACTCCGTTGTTCTGGCGGCTCGACAAGCCGCCGGACCACCTGGAGGGGCCGCTGCCCGAGCAGTTCTCGTGGGAGGTCGAGAGGTTCTGCGTGCTCGCGCTCGAGGGCAATCCGGCCGCGCTGGAGTGCCTGTGGTCGCCACTGGTGGAGCTGGTCACCCCGGTGGGCGAGCGGCTGCTGGCGCTGCGCCGCGCGTTCCTGTCGGGGAAGGCGGAGCGGGCGTTCGCGGGATCGGCCGCCCGGCAGTTCCGCCGTCTCGGGCCGGAGGACCCGCCCCGGCCGGGCGGCGACGTCAGGCGCTGGAAGACGGCCATGCACATGATCCGGCTGCTGCTGTGCGCCGCCCACCTGGCCGGGCACGGGGAGCCGCTGATCGAGGCGGGCGCCCACCGCGACCGGCTGCTCGCCGTACGGCGGGGGGAGACGCCCTGGCCCGAGGTGCTGGAGTGGCGTGGGCGGCTGCTCGCCGAGCTGGACGAGCGGCCCGGGAGCGCGCTGCCCGGACGACCGGACCGGGCGGCCGTCGAGGAGTTCCTGATCGACGTGCGGAGGTCGGCTCTTTGACCATGATCGAAGGAGGGGCGCCGTGACCGCCGTCCTGGCTGCCCGAGGTGGCCGTGGGAGAGCGGCACCCGCTCGCGTTCGCCACCGTGAGCGGCGCGCATCTGTACGGGTTCCCCTCGGTGGACTCGGACGTGGACCTGCGGGGCGTGCACGTGCTGCCGGCCGAGGAGGTCGTCGGGCTGCGCACGCCTCCCCGCTGCACGAGTAGATGCGCGCCCTCGCGCGGGGCTGCCTGACGGCGGGCCGCCGTACCTGACCGGCCTGGTGGAGGCCAAGCGGGCGGCCGAGCACGGCGGGCTGCCGGACGGCGCGCCCGGCGGGGAACGGCTCGAGGCCGACCTCGACGCGCTCACCGCCCGCCTGGAGGACGCCCGGGACGCCTCCGCGCTGCCGGACGCCCCGTCGGCCCACGACGCCCTGCACGACCTCGTCGTACGGACCCGCCTCGCCGGACGCCCATCGGGGGAGTGAACGGCGAAAAAGGACGGGGACACGCGAACAACGCGGGGTGCCGCACCGCGCACGGGGGCCATCGCGGATAATGGGCCAAGCCGCCATCATCCCAGGAGAACGCTTTGACCACTAAGTTCGGCAAAGACAACCTCGACCTGGCCGCGAGCGCGGAGGCACTGGCCGACAGCGCGCCAACCGGATCGCTGCGTCACGCCGCCGCCAAGTCTGTCGCGATCACCTTCGCCACGACCCGTGACGCCGCTCAGGCCCGCAGCACCCTAGACGGCATTTCACCCGCAGACGTTCGTCAGGCGGCGCTGGAGCTCTTCGACGAGCTCTCCGCCCGCGCCGACTGACCCACAGGCCCACCAGCGGCCGCCCGACCAGACCATGGCGGGCGGCCGTACGGCCGCGCCCGGGGACCGCCGCCTCGTCCCGGTAATGCGGCCACAACAACAAAAAGATGTTTTATTCGGCGGTCGGGCGTAAACTATTAGAAGCGAAATCGAGCACTTCATGGCGTGACGACCCGACGCGTGCGAACAGGTGGCAGTGGACCTCGCGGCATCCCCCACGGGCGCGGAATGGCCAGCAACTCTCGACGTTGCCGGACTTCATGATGAGGGCTGGCGCCCCACCCCCTTCCAGATCTTCGTGTTGAAGATCCAGAGCAGGTGCGATCTCGCCTGCAGATACTGCTACATGTATGAACTCAACGATTCCCGCTGGAGGGGTCAGCCCATCGGCATGACGGAGGCGGTGGCCAAACTCACGGCGGACCGGATTGGCGAGCACGCCCGGGCGCACGGGCTTTCCTCGGTTGAGATCGTGCTGCACGGAGGAGAACCGCTGCTGGCCCGGCCGGAAAGAATAAGGGCGCTGGTCGAAATCCTGCGGAAGGGCGTGGGCCGCCGGACGCACATCAGCGTTCAGACGAACGGGCTGCGACTCACCGACGAGTACCTTGCCGTATTCGATGAGCTGAACGTCCGGATCGGGGTGAGCCTGGACGGCGACGCCACCGCCACCGATCGTCATCGGCTGTTCAGAGATGGGCGGTCGAGCCACGATCGGGTCGTCGACTCGTTACGGCGGCTCACGGCCGCCCACAGCCGTCTGTTCGCCGGCCTGCTCTGCACGATCGACCTCAGGAACGACCCGCTCGCCACATACGAGGCGCTGCTGGAGTTCGAGCCGCCGAGCGTCGACTTCCTGCTGCCGCACGGCACCTGGTCCGATCCGCCGCCGGGGCGGCCGCCCGACGCGTCCACGCCCTACGCCGACTGGCTGATCGAGATCTTCGACCACTGGTATCGGCGGCCGCGCACCTCGATCCGGCTGTTCGCCGAAATCATGCACCTGCTCCTGGGCGGCGCGTCCACCATCGAAAGCATCGGGCTTTCGCCCGTCGGAGTCCTCGTCATCGAGACGGACGGCTCCATCGAACAGTCCGACTATCTCAAGGTTGCGTATGACGGCGCCACCGTCACCGGTCTGCACGTCCGCACCGACCCCCTCGACCGGGCGCTCTCCCTTCCAGGGTTCGCCGCCCGCCAGATCGGACGGTCGGCCCTGTCATCCGAGTGCCTCGCCTGCCCTGTCGTGGACGTGTGCGGCGCGGGCCTGTACGCGCACCGCTACCGCGCGGGCGCCGGCTTCAAGAACCCGTCCGTCTACTGCGCCGACCTCCGTGCCCTGATCGAGCACATCCGGCGGACGATGGAACGCGACCTGGAGAGGTGGAGATGAGCCTTCCCTGTCACGAACTGTCAGAGGACGCCCTGATGCACCTCGCTACGGGGAGTTCCACGCCGGAGATCCTGCGCGAGCTCGTCGCGGCGCAGCGCAGCAAGCAGGCGCTCCTCCTATGGGGCGTGGCGCGCCTCACCCGCGGCGCCGATCACCCGGATGCCGTGATCACGGCCCAGGCGTACGACCTGCTGACGTTCTTCCAGCGCCGTCACCCCGTCGTCGCCGCCGAAGTGATCTCCAATCCGGCCGTCTCGGCCTGGGCGCTGGCCACCGTACGGGACCTGCGCGCCGGCGCGCCGGGCACCCGTCCCGGGCAACTGGCCGCCGTGGCCGCCGCGATAGCCGTACGAACCGGATGGCCCTGCAGAATACGGGTCCCGACGACGGAGGGCCGGATTCTCCTCCCGGCGGTGGGCTCCACCGCCTCGGCGGTGACCGACCAGATCGGCGTGGTCACAGTCGAGCACGGCCGGGCCTCGGTGGAGGTGGGCGAGGAGCGGATCCGGATACCCGCCGACGCGTCCCGTGACGCTCCCGGCTGGCTCGGCATGCGGACCCTCGGGCTGGGGGACCCCGAGACGGGGGTCTCCCTTCTCCTGGACGACCTGCACCCGGCGCGGATGCCCGGCGAGGACCTGGAGGAACGGCTGCCCGACGACGCCGTGACCGAATGGCGCCGTTCGCTGGAGGACGCGTGGAGGCTGCTGGCCGAGCACCATCCGGCGCAGGCCGAGGAGGTCCGGGCGCTGATAAGTACGATCACCCCGTTGACGCCCGTGCCCGTCGGGCTGCGCAGCGCGAGCTCCCGGGAGACGTTCGGCTGTGTCGCGCTGTCACTCACCCCGGACCGTCTCATGACCGCGCTGACGCTCATTCACGAGATCCAGCACGTCAAGCTGTGCGCGGTCCTCGACGTCATCCGGCTCGTCGGCCCCGATCGCGGCACCCGCTACTACGCGCCCTGGCGCGAGGACCCGCGGCCGGTCGAGGGACTGCTCCAGGGCAGCTACGCGTTCCTCGGGGTCACCCGCTTCTGGCGCCGTCAGCGCTTCCTCCAGGCCGGGGAGGCGGCCGAGGCGGCGCATTTCGAGTTCGCCCGCTGGCGGGAGGCCGCCGAGCTGGTCGCGACGACACTCCTGGACAGCGGAGACCTGAACCCCGAAGGCCGGGTCTTCGTCTCCGTGATGCTCAAGACCCTGGAGTCGTGGTCGGCTGACCATGTTCCCGCACCGGTGGCCGCAGCCGTACGCCGCACGTCCGAGGAACACCGGCGGAGCTGGCTGGCCCGCAATCCCGGCTTCGCCTGAGCAGCCAGCCGGGAGAAGAGCAGGTCATGCCCCGAGATCTGTTACAGGAAGATCCGCTTAGAAGCGCGGAGGGTCGAAGTCGAAGCTCAGCCGGTCGCCCGCCCGCGCCATGACCGTGTCCGGATGCCGGGTGCCCAGCGTCCTGGCGTAGCGGGCAAGGGTGGCTGCAAGCAGGCCGTCCGCCTCCTCGGTCTTTCCGATCGTCCTCAGGCTGCCGGCCAGGTTGGCGGCCGAGCCAAGCGTTATCGGGTGCTCGGTGCCCAGCAGGTCCTGCATCTGCGTGTACGTCTGACGGTCGAGGTCGAGGGCCGCCTCGTGCTCGCCGAGTTGGTGCAGGTCGTTGGCGAGGTTCACGGCGACCGTCAACGAGTAGTGGTGCTTTCGGCCCAGGACCTTGTCGAACCCGCCGAGCACGTCCTCATCGAGGGCTCTGGCCCCCGCCGGATCGCCTTTGAGGCGCCGTAGGAGGGCGAGGTTGCCACGTGCGCCCAGGGTGAATGGATGGTTGGTCCCGTAGATCTGCAGCAGCCTCTCCTCGATCTCTTCGGCGAGATCCAGGGCTTCGTCGACGTGGCCGGCCGTACGGAGCGCGTTGGCCAGGGAGATGGCAGCCGATACCGACTGCGGGTGAGCGAGCGTCAGGATCGACTCGTAACGGTTGTAGGTGTCGCGGGCGAGCTTCAGCGCGTCCTCGATGCGGCCCAGCCGCCGCATTGCGATCGCGAGGTCGACCGCGACGGCCAGGGTGCGCAGGTGGTCCACGCCCACTTCGCTCCTGCCGTAGTCCAGGCCGTCGACGCCCAGGTCGTGCGCCGCCTGGTACTCCCCGCTCAGCCGTACGGCCTGGCACAGCCCGCCCCAGGAGATGAGCAGGTCCAGCTTCGTGCCGATGCCCGGTCTGCTGCACGCCTCGTTCACTCTGGTCTGCAGTTCGACGGCCCTGGCGTAGTCGCTCACCAGTGCGTAACTGAGGGCCAGGTTGTTCATCGTGCGGAGGGTCCTGGGATCGGTGTCGCCGTACTTCTTCGCGTGCCGTCGCCGTGAGTCCTCGTCGTGTACGACGGCCTCCCTGAACATGCCCTTGGCGCGGAGGTCGGCCCCGAACGAGTTGGTGAGGAACAGCACGAGGTCGTGGTCGTCGCCGAGTACTCGCCGCGCCCGGGCCAGCGTTCCCTCGACCAGGGTGAAGGATTCGTCGTAGCGCCCGTCCTGCCGGAGGCTGTTGCCAAGGTGGTGCTCGGCGGCAAGCACGTGGTAGTCGTCCGGGCCGGAAAGGCGGCTCCAGTTTTCCCGGAACCTGGCCGCGAAGGTCCGGGCCGACTCGGTGTCACCGACCAGATAGAGGTAGCGGACGACGTTGAGAGCGAGGTCGCGGAGCCGGGCGTCCGTGGTCGTGGCGGCGCCGACGGCGTCGAGATGAGGAACGAACCTGTCGAAGACGTCCCAGTTGGTCTCGTCCTCGGGCTGGAGCCGTCTCGCGGCGGCCAGTAGCAGTTGGGCCTCGCGCTCGTACTCCTCCTTCCGGTCGGAATCGACGTCTGCCCGGAGCAACTGTTGCACCAGCCGGTGGATCTGAATCGCGCGGTCGTCGATCCGCCCGAGCGCGAAGTTGTTGATCGCCCGGAGGGCCCGGGTGCGGAGGATCGGATTCCCGAGGATGGGGCTGAGCAGCGGGCCCACCCCGGCGCCGCCCCAGCGGAAGAGATCGATGGGAATCGGCTCCGGCCCGAAGAACGCGGTGCACCTGAGCAGTTGCAGGGCCTCGGGAAGCTGGTCGTCGAGGGCGTCGATCGACAGCCGCCATGCCGCGGTCATCGACCGGGGATACTCCATCGGCTGGCTCTCGTCCATCACCTCAAGGGGCTGCCTGCGCAGCAGCTCCAGGTACTCCTCGGTGGACATGCCCGTCTCGACCTGCAGCGCCCCGGCCTGCTCCAGGGCCAGCGGGAGATCGCCGAGCTCGTGGGCGAGCCGCCTCGCCTCCTCCTGGGTCATTCCCCCGGCGCGCCTGCCGAGGAACTCGACGCTCTCCTCGCGATCGAAGACGTCGATCACCAGGGTGCTGGCGATGCCCTCCCATCGGGGATTGCGCGAGGTGATCAGGACGTGCCCCTGCTCCGGCCGCCCCGCCGGGATCATCTCCATGATGTCCTCGGCCTTGTTGACGTTGTCGAAGATCAGCAGCCAGCGCTTGTAAGGCTCGCCCCTGCGCAGGGCGTCAAGCACGGAACGGCATGCCTCGTCGATGCCGACGACCTTGGCGGCGGGCAGGCCGAGCTTCTCCGCCAACGCTCCCAGCGCACCAGGGATGAGCAGTGGAATCTCGGAGGAAATCCACCAGACGACGTCGTAGTCGCCCTTGAATCGGTGCGCGTACTCGATAACGAGCTGCGTCTTCCCGACGCCTCCCATGCCGCGCAGGGTATGCGGGAGGATCGCAGTCGGACTCTCGGACATCTGCGCGCGCAACTTACTAAGCGTCGCCTCGCGACCGGTGAAGTTTCCGTTGCGAAGAGGAATGCGGCTTCCCCAGATGCGGGGCTCCGGTCCATAATTCTGCAGCGCCGGCACCAGCATCCTCCTGTCCTGAAGAAGAACTATTGCCACTCATTATGCAACGCTTGATGCACGGTCTCACTGATCCGAATTTTCGGCCCTCGCGGATCCCTTGAAAAGGACGGCCATATCGGGGTACGTGCAAGGGATGCCCGTCTCGACACCTCTGCGAAAGATGCCTATAGTTTTTGAGCAGGGTCCGCACGATCCGGGGGCCCGTCAGTTGGATCAATTCGTCGGGAGTGGGCGTCCATGCTCGAACAGACCGCTCTCCAGCACCCCGGGTTGATCGGCCTGCCGAAACTCGACCCGAAAACGTTGGAAAACTGCGACGACTCCGCCCTGTTCCACGCGTTGCACCGACTCCTCACCGACACGAAATCGGCGGCGCCCGTCTCCGGCTTCAACTCCGTCGCGGGTTCGGCGCGGCGTGATGGGGCCGAACCGGCCGATGATCGCTCATGACCCTCCTGGGGGGCAGCGGCATCCCTATCCCGGAGCCACCCCGTTCCGTACGGACGATGCCGCGGTCTTCTTCGGGCGAACGGAGGAGTCGAGCCGCCTGACCCGGCTCTGGCCCGGACGTCCGCTGAGCATCCTGAGCGGGGACACCGGATCAGGTAAGACCTCGCTCCTGCACGCCGGTGTGCTTCCGCGGCTGCCGCACGGTCGCGTCGGACGGGTCGGCCGGTTCGTCGGCGGTCCGGTCGCGGCGCTTCCGTCCGGTCACAACCCCTGGACGCTGTCATTGCTCACCAGCCTGGCGCCGACGGAACCCGTCGGTGCGCTCGCGGGCATGAGCTTGACCGACTACGTCTCGCGCCGGCTTCGCCGCGAGCCCGGCCCCCTGCTTGTCGCCGTCGACCAGTTCGAGGAGTTCTTCCTGGGCGGCCCCTATCGGGCGCAGTTCCGGGAGCCTTTCGTCGAGGAGCTCCTCGACGCGCTCGACAGCAACCCGGAGCTACGGCTGCTCCTGGTCGTCCGGGAGAGCCGGCGCGACGACCTGGGGCACTACGGCGCGCTGGTCAGCCGGGCGGATTGGCTGACGCTCGGGCCCCTGAGCGCGGAGGCCGCGTTCGAGGCGATCCGCCGCCCCGCCGAGGCCACCACACGAAGGTTCACTCCGGAGGCCGCGGCTCAACTCCTCGACCGGCTGGGCGGCGACGCCGTCGAGCCGGTCGTCCTGCAGGTCGTCTGCCAGTGGCTCTGGACGAGACTGTCCCCGACGGTCCAGGTCATCGATCCGGAGCACGTCTTCAGGCTCGCCGACAGCGGCACCGCTCTCGCGCGGTTCGTGAGCACCGCCATCACCCGGGTGGCCGACGCCTTCGGGCGGGATCCCGTCTCGATAAGGGAATGGGCCGTCTCGGCCTTCGCGGACGGACACGCCGCGAAACAGGGGACGACAGAGACCGCGGGGATGAGTAATCCAATCGTGCACGCCCTGGAGGACCGGCATCTCCTGCGATCGGTCCTGGGGGACGGGATGCGGCTCCTGCACGACGACTTCCGGGCCGCCCTCAGCCGCCCCCTCCCGGTCGATTCCCGGGGCCGGCCCCGGCGACGTCTCGAATCCGCCGTCACCGCCCTGGCGGCGGGAGACCTGGACGGCGCGGAACGGCAGGCGTTCCACGCCCTGGAAGCCGCCGAAGTCGCATCGATAGCCGAGATCCACACTTTGCTCGGCGACATCCAGATCGAGCGCTCCCGCGCCGCGCGGGCGGCCCTCGCAGAGGCAGACAACGCCGAAGAGCGCGCGTACCGGGAGGAAGAGGCCCGGCAGCACATGAACAAGGCGCTGTCCTGGTATCGGCTCGCGCTGCAGTGCCACGCCGACCTGGCGGAGCCGGGGGCGGCGGGCCGGATGCTGAGCGCCATCGGGCAGGTGATGGCCCAGATGGGCGAGCTTTCCTCGGCGGTGCGCAATCTCGAGGAGGCCAAAAGCCTCCTGCCGCGGGACCTCGCCCTGCGCACCGAGCTGGCGCGTGCGCTCTGGTTGACCGATCACCGCAGCCGGGCGATGACCGAGCTGGACAGCGTGCTGCGGGACGAGGGTGACCAGCTGACCGCCCTGCGGGCGCGGGGGGAGTTCAACGCCGAGCAGGGCAGGGCCGAGGACGCCATGCGCGACCTGCGGCGGGTGAGCAGCCGCACCTGGCCCGCGACACGCGCCGCCCGGGCGCTCGCCCTGGCCACCCTCGAACAGCTCGCTCCCGCGGAAGCGGAGCGCGAGGTCGACGCCATCGTGGCCGAGGGGTCGACGAACGGGCCCGCTCTCCTCTACGCCGCCCGGGTCGAGACCCTCGGCGGTGACCTCGGCAAGGCGGCCGAGCTGGCCCGGCAGGCGATCGCCGCCACCGGGCCGCCCCTATCCCCGCGGCAGAAGGAGTCGGCGAGGCGCCTTCTCGGCTACGGGCACGACCGCTGAGCCGCGGCCGCCCAGAGCGAGGAACTCGTCCAGCCGTTCGTCGAGCGGCTTGAACATGATCCGGTTGCGAAACTCCCCCTCGGGACCGACACCTGCGGCGACGTCGGCGGCCAGCTCGACCGCGGCCTTCGACAGGGCGCGCGCCGCTCTGATCGTGTCCGGGTCTTCGAGTCGGGCGATGATCCCCGATGCGACGGAGACCTCGGTGGCCAGCTCCTCCAGCCGCGCGAGTCGCGCGTCCATGTCCGGCCAGCGTGATCTCCCGATGAACTCCAGGTGGGCACGCAGCTTCATAGCGGCCTGGATCAGCCGTTCGTGGCACTCCCTGCGCTCGCGATCGACTGCGTCCTGCCGATCTCTTTCTCTGGCGGCGGCTTCGCGACGTGTCGTAGCCAGTTGGGTCGCGAGAACAGCCAGGACAGCACTCGTTCCCGTGATGAGTGACGTGATAACGCCGATCCAGACCGCCGACATCCGCCCATGCTCACATCCGAATCATTGCGGCACAATGGTGCCTGCCCGGGTTCGTGCAGACGTTTGTCGCTCCACTGCAGCTCATGCCAGTTCCGGGCGTACACCAGCGCCAGCAGGGCGGTCATGACTACGGCGGTGGCCACGGCGATCGTGATCGGGCCGAGCTCCTCGATCGCACCACCGCTGAAGATGTGCGCCAGGGGAAGGACGGCGCCCTGGGTCAGGAACTGGGTGAAGCCGCCCACGAGGCCCAGCCATCCCGGCCGCACGACCGTCGCCTGGTAACTGCCGCGCAGGACGCTCATCTGTGATCCGGTGAATCCCACCGCCGCCCAGCTGATCAGCCACCCCAGCGGGTGGTGGACAAGGGCGAAGATCCACAACGCCACCGACCAGGTCACCACACACGCGTTCAGGGCCCTGCCTGGCTGGTCGAGCCGCCCGAGGAGCCACGGCGCGAACGAGGCGCCGAGCAGCCCGCCGACCCCCGAGGCCGCGAGCAGGACGCCCACCAAGGCAGGCGAGACCGCGTCCTGCTTGGCCATGACGATCATGTCGAGGGTGACGACCTGGAACAGGAAGTTGGTGAGAGCGCAGATCACCACCGTGCGGCGGAGCAATGGGTCGTGCCTGAGAACGCTGAAGCCGATCAGCGCCTGACCCCGGAAGCCGGTGGTCCGATCGCGCGGCGGGAGCGGAACGAGCGGGTCACGCCGCCCGAGCCGGAGGAAGAGACTCGCCGAAACCAGCAACGCCCCCGCCGCGGCGATGAAGGGCAAGCCTCCGTTCAGCGCGGTGAGCGAGCCGCCGAGGGGACGCCCGGAGAGGGTCGCCACGAAGGTGCGGCCCTCGTTGCGCGCCGAGGCCTCTTTCAGATCGTCCGTGCGGACGACCTGGGACAGCATCGACATCTCCGCGATTTCGAAGAAGGCGGCGAAAGCACCTTCGAGGATGACACCCACGATCAGCCACCCGATCGTGCATTTTCCGGACAGCAAGAGGAATCCGAGCGTCACAGCCACCGCGAATCGCCCGAGTTGAGCGACGGCCAGCACCGTGCGGCGGTCGACCCGGTCGGCGATGAAGCCGGCGGGAATGTGCATGACGAGGCGTGGCAGGGTCCCGGCGAACCCGGCGAGACCCGCGTCGAACGCGGACCCGGTGAGCATGAGCGCCACAAGAGGCACCGCGACGGCGGTGTTGACCGTCCCGGCCAACGATATGGCGGACCCCGACCACAGGAGCCCGAAGTTGCGCCCCAACTTGGGACGGCCAGGCCGCCGGGCTACACCGTGCATTGCTGCATCCCACCGCTTCACTCTCATGTAGGTGGGCTGCATGTCGCGGAACGACCACCCAGTTAGGGAAGTGTAGCGATCGTGGTCATGGCAAAAGCTCGTTTGTGCCTCACCGGCTGGCTATTTAGGGAACCTTAAATGTCCCACTCAGGCTAAGTTGGGGTATTGTGCCGCAGAATTCCTCAAATGACGCGATCGCGTGTGACCGACCGAATTGGGTACGTACCGGGGGATCTCGCTTGTCCGGGCCGGGTGCGGGTCGTTCTCGGTTCGCCCGGACCGGGGCGGTTCGCAGAGACGACGCGCTCCCGCCGGATCCGGCGCCGGTTCGGATGGCCACACGTGCCGACGCTCGCGCCGGAGCCCGAGCCGGAGCCGGAGCGGAGGTGGGCTGGTGCCGCTCTGCGCGGGAACGGCCCCGCGCCCGTGTCCGCCGGCGGGGGCCGGGGCCGCCGATGCCCGCGTCACGCTGCTGACGTTCGGGCACGGCACCGCGCCGCGCGGGCACCTGATCCCGCTGCTGCACGCCGCCGGTGTGCGGGAGGTGGTCGACGTCCGGACCGCTCCCGGCAGCAGGCGCAACCCCGACGCCGGCCGCGCGGCGCTGGTGAGCTGGCTGCCCGAGGCGGGGATCGGCTATCGATGGGACAGGCGCCTGGGCGGGTTCCGCAGGGCGGCTCCCGACTCACTCGACGTCTTCTGGGAAAACGCCTCGTTCCGGGGATACGCGGGCTACTCCCGGCATCCGGACTTCCTGGCGGCGATGGACGAGCTGCTCGCGCAGGCGTGCGCCGCCCGGACCGCCGTGATGTGCGCGGAGGCCGTGTGGTGGCGCTGCCATCGGCGGATCATCGCTGACTTCGCCGTCCTCGTGCGGGGCGCGCGCGTGCTGCACCTGGCGCACGACGGAAGGCTCACCGAACACGCGCCGACCTCCGGCGCCCGCCTGCGCGACGACGGGCTCCTCGTCTACGACCGGGTGTGAAGCAGGCCCGCGCCTCCGGAGGCCGGACGAGCGAAAGGCCGGATCCCCTTGGGACCCGGCCTCTGCCGTACTACGTGGTGGGCGATACTGGGATTGAACCAGTGACCTCTTCCGTGTCAGGGAAGCGCTCTCCCGCTGAGCTAATCGCCCTTGGACGAACCAAGAGGTGGAGACGGGATTTGAACCCGTGTACGCGGCTTTGCAGGCCGCTGCCTCGCCTCTCGGCCACTCCACCGTGTCAAGCTGCACAGTGTAAAGCTCCGAGCGGAAGACGGGATTCGAACCCGCGACCCTCACCTTGGCAAGGTGATGCTCTACCACTGAGCCACTTCCGCGTCCCCGGCTCTGTCCGGCCGGGCTCACGGGAAGACTTTATCGAATCTCCCGCCGACTCCCCAAATCAGCGGCGTTCTCCCTGCTCACGTCGCGAGTTCCGGCCGATGCTTCCAGCTCCGTCGAACCGTCCCCGCGTTAGCGTCGAAGCATGTCCGTGACACATGACCGCACGCACGCCGCTCTCCCCGGCGCCGCCGGGGACGCTCCGGAGCCCGGGACGGCCGAGATCGCGGGGGGTCCCGGGATCGGAGGGGACGCCGAGATCGCGGGGGACGCCGACATCGCTCCGGTCGCGGCCCTGATCGCCGACGGCGCCCGCGCCGCCATGCTCACCGCGCTGCTCGACGGCAGGGCGCTGGCGGCGGGGGAGCTGGCCAGGATCGCGGGTGTGAGCGCCCCCACCGCGAGCTCCCACCTGGCCCGGCTCCTCGACGGGGGCCTGGTGACCGTGGTCAAACAGGGACGGCATCGCTACTACCGCCTCGCCGGCCCCGACGTCGCCCGCACCCTGGAGGTGCTGGCCCGGATCAGCGGGCGCGTCGCCGTACGGTCCCTGCGGCAGTCGCGGCAGGCGCGGCTGCTGCGGGAGGCCCGCAGTTGCTACGACCACCTGGCCGGCCGGGTGGGGGTCGAACTGTACGACGCGCTGGTGCGCGAGGGGGGGTTGATCGAGGCCGACGGCGGCTGCCTGCTGACCGAGAGCGGCGCGGAGGCGCTGACGGAGCTCGGCGTGGACGTGGAGCGGGTGCGCCGCGCCCGCCGCAGGTTCGCCCCCGACTGCCTCGACTGGCTGGAGCGCCGCCCGCACCTGGGCGGGGCGCTCGGCGCCGCGGTCCTGGACCGGCTCCTGGCGCGGGAGTGGCTGGTGCGCGGCACCGTGCCGCGCGCCCTGCGGCTGACCGGCGCGGGGCGGGAGGGATTGGAAAGGATCTTTGGATGTAAGGACCTAACCTGAGATACGCTGGTTACTCGCCACGCGCGCACGGCGCGAGCAGTACGACGTGAAAGAGTGGGACGATGCACGACAACGAGGTCGTGGCCGTCGGCCCCGGACCGCTCGCATTCGACGACGTGGTCCGGGTCGCGAGGTACGGCGCACAGGTCCGCCTGACGGACGACGCGATCGCCGAGATGGCCGCCTCGCGGGGGCGGGTCGAGGAGCTCGCGGAGGCCGACACCCCGGCCTACGGCGTCTCCACCGGTTTCGGCGCCCTCGCCACCCGGCACATCGACCCCTCGCTGCGCGCCCAGCTCCAGCGCAGCCTCATCCGCTCACACGCGGCCGGCTCCGGGCCCGAGGTGGAGACCGAGGTCGTGCGGGCCTTGATGCTGCTGCGCCTGCGCACGCTCGCCACCGGGCACACCGGTGTGCGCCCGGCCACGGCCCGGGTGCTGGAGTCCCTGCTGAACGCCCGGCTCACCCCGGTCGTCCACGAGTACGGCAGCCTCGGCTGCTCGGGAGACCTCGCCCCGCTCTCCCACGTCGCCCTGACGATCATGGGTGAGGGCGTCGTGAGGGACGCCGAGGGGCGCCTGCGGCCCGCCGCGGAGGCGCTCAAGGAACACGGCGTCGAGCCCGTCGAACTGGCCGCGAAGGAGGGGCTCGCGCTGATCAACGGCACCGACGGCATGCTCGGCATGCTGGTGCTCGCGCTGCACGACCTGTCCCGGCTCCTCACCACCGCCGACATCAGCGCCGCGATGAGCGTGGAGGCGCTGCTCGGTACCGACTACGTGTTCGCGGCCGACCTGCAGGCCCTGCGGCCCCATCCCGGCCAGGCCCTGGCGGCGGCCAACATGCGGACGCTGCTCGCCGGCTCGGGCGTGATGGCCTCCCACCGCGACGGCTCCTG
The DNA here is from genome assembly GCF_030268985.1 of Microbispora sp. NBRC 16548. Classification (NCBI taxonomy): domain Bacteria; kingdom Bacillati; phylum Actinomycetota; class Actinomycetes; order Streptosporangiales; family Streptosporangiaceae; genus Microbispora; species Microbispora sp. NBRC 16548. Next base: position 235,296 of record NZ_BSSF01000012.1, on the reverse strand, counting down.
CACCCGCGTCCAGGACGCCTACTCCCTGCGCTGCGCCCCCCAGGTCGCCGGCGCCGCCAGGGACACCCTCGCCCACGCGTCCGCCGTCGCGGCCCGCGAGATCGCCAGCGCCATCGACAACCCCGTCGTGCTCGCCGACGGGCGGGTGGAGTCCAACGGCAACTTCCACGGCGCCCCGGTGGCGTACGTCCTGGACTTCCTGGCCATCGCGGCGGCCGACCTCGCGTCGATCGCGGAACGGCGCACCGACCGCATGCTGGACGTGGCGCGCAGCCACGGCCTCCCGGCGTTCCTCGCAGACGACCCGGGCGTCGACTCCGGCCACATGATCGCGCAGTACACCCAGGCGGCGATCGTGTCCGAGCTCAAGCGGCTGGCGGTGCCGGCGAGCGTGGACTCGATCCCGAGCTCCGCCATGCAGGAGGACCACGTCTCGATGGGCTGGTCGGCGGGCCGCAAGCTGCGCCGCGCCGTCGACGGGCTCACCCGCGTGCTCGCGATCGAGCTGCTGACCGCCGCCAGGGCGCTCGACCTGCGCAGGCCGCACGCGCCCGCGCCGGGGACGGGCGCGGTGGTCGAGGCGCTGCGCGAGCCGGTGGCGGGGCCGGGGCCGGACCGCTTCCTCGCACCGGAGATCGAGGCGGTCGTCCGGCTCGTCGAGACCGGCGCCGTGGTCGCCGCCGCCGAGTCCGCCGTCGGCCCCCTGGGTTGAGGCCTCAGAGGGCGGCGACCACCTCGACCTCGATCATCAGTCCGGGCCGGAACAGCCGTTCGACCTCCACGGTGGTGCTGGCGGGCGGCTCGCCGGTGATGAACCGGCTGCGGACCGCGCCGTACTCGTGCAGCCGGTCCATGTCGGTCAGGAACGTCCTGATGTGCAGGATCCGGTCGAGCGACGAGCCCTGGTCGGCCAGGATCCGCCCCAGGTTCTCCATCACGACCTCGGACTGCCGGGTCATGTCGCCCTCGCCGAGGACCTTCCCGTCCTCGTCCAGCGCCACCTGCCCGGACACGAACAGCAGGTCCCCGAAGCGTACGGCGTGGGAGTAGTACCCGTTGGTCGCCGGAACGGAGGGCGGGTTGACCGCCCGCACCTCCTTCGGCGTGGGGGTTCGTGCCGTCCGGGATGCCGCGAACGGGACGACGGCGGTGAGGTCGTGCCCCGCCAGCCCGGCCGCGACCGCCCCCGCGAGCAGGTCACGGGCGGCGGCGGTCACCGTCTGGCGGCTCCCCGGCCCCTCCGTGGCCAGCCGCAGGTCCTTGGCGGCCAGGCCGAGGGCGTACCTCGTCTCGACCGGGCCCGACTCGACCACCGGCCGCAGCCGCTCCGCGAGCCCGGCCAGCGGCGTCGCCCCGAGGACGTCCAGGAGGGCGGTGCGGCCGACCCCGAGGTCGTCCGCGTAGGCCAGCGTCTCCGCCAGCCCCACCTGTGCGGTCACCAGCGCGCTCATCACGGCGAGCTTGGTCGCGGCGCCCGCTCCCGGCCCGCCCGCCTCGTGGACCGTCCCGAAGACCCGCAGCACGTCCGACACGCGGTCGAGGTCCTCTCGGCGGCCCCCGGCGAGCACGACCAGCTTTCCCTCGGCGGCCGGGCCCACGCTGCCCAGCACGGGGGCATCGACCAGGCCCGCGCTCTCGGGGAGCAGGCCGAGCAGCCGCCGCACCGCGTCGGGGCCGATCGTGGACATCTCCACCAGCACCGACCCCGGCCGCAGCCCCGGCAGCGCCGCCCGCACCACCTCGGACACGGCGTCCGGATCGCTCAACATGGTGATCACGACGTCCGCTCCGGCGACGGCCGCGGCGGGGGAGGGGGCCGCCTCCGCGCCCGGCACGTCCCGTGGCGTACGGTTCCACACGGCCACCTTGTGACCGGCGGCGACGAGGCGGCCGGCCATCGGAAGGCCCATACGCCCCAAACCAAGAAAAGCAATCATGTCCTGGACGTTATTGGAGAGAGAAACCATTCCACCAGCGACTAGATTGCATGGCGTCCATTCCCCTCGCTCATGGATCGGAGCATGTTCGACACCGACGCGCTTGTGCTGCTCGACGTCGTGGCCCGTACGGGGTCGTTCACGGCCGCCGCGATGCAGCTCAACTACACCCAGTCAGCCGTGTCCCGGCGCATCGCGTCCCTGGAGGCCCAGGCGGGCGGCCCGCTGTTCGCGCGGCTGCCCCGGGGGGTGCGGCTGACACCGGCGGGCCGTACGCTGCACCGCTACGCCCGCGAGGTGCTGGAGCGGCTCGGCCGGGCGGGGGAGGAGCTGGCCGCCATCCACCAGGGCAGCGGCGGGCGGCTGCGGGTCGGCGCGTTCGCCACGGCCAACGCCGTGCTGGTCCCCGCCGCCCTGCGCGAGCTGCGGGCCTCCCGCCCGGAGGTGGCGGTCAGCATGGTGGAGGGCCTGAGCACCGTGCTCATGGACGGGCTCGGCCGCGCGGAGATCGACATCGCGGTGGTGAGCGACTACCCCTCCGGGCTGGGGGCGGGTCCCGAGGTCGAGGTCACCCGCCTGATGGAGGACGAGCTGCTCGTCGCCCTTCCCGCCGACCACCCGCTGGCCGGATGCGAGAAGGTGGACCTACGCGATCTGCGCGACGAGAGCTGGATCGAGGGCGCCCCTCCCGGCACCGTGACCATGCTCGGCGCCGCCTGCGCCCGGGCCGGCTTCGCCCCCAGGGTCGACCTGCGGATCGGGGAGTGGACCGGCAAGCTCGGCTACGTGGCCGCCGGGCTTGGGGTGACGCTGGTGCCCGCCATGGCCGCGCCCGCCGTACGCGGGGACGTGGCGCTGCGGTCGCTCGGCGAGTTCGCGCCGCGCCGCACCGTGTACGCCGCCATGCCGCGTACGGCTCCGCTCCCCGCCGCCCGCGCGCTGCTCGGCCTGCTGGCGCGCCGGGCCGCCTGAGTCGCGGCTTCGGCCGGGGAGCCACGGGATGGCCCAGGGGCGCGAGAATGGACACGTGTACGACGCCTTCGCCCACATCGGGGGGCATCTGGCCACCGGCCTGCGGGAGGTGACCACCGACCTGGCCGCCCTCGACGGCTCCGGCTGGTGGGCGGTGGTCGTGTCGTACGAGGGGAAGGTCGTCTGCGCGCGGTTCGACACGGTGCGGCCCGCTCCGCTGCCCCCGCCGCGCGGCCCGTGGCGGGGACCCGCCCGCGACGCCTGGGCCACGTCCCTCGACCGGGAGGGATACGAGCGGGGCGTCCAGCGGATCAGGGGCTACATCGAGCGTGGAGAGGTCTACCAGGCCAACCTCTGCCGCGTCCTGTCCGCGCCGCTGCCCTCGCCGGACGTGGACCCCCTCGCCCTCGCCGTACGGCTGGCCGAGGGCAACCCCGCGCCGTACGCGGCCGTCGTGGGCGTGCCGGGACTGACGGTCGTGTCGGCCTCGCCGGAGCTGTACCTGTCCAGGAGCGGCGCGGTGGTCGAGTCGCGGCCGATCAAGGGCACGGGCGTGACGGCGGACGATCTCCTCGACAAGGACTACGCCGAGAACCTCATGATCGTCGACCTCGTTCGCAACGACCTCGGCCGCGTGGCGGAGGTAGGCTCTGTGACCGTGCCCTCGCTGTTCGCGGTCGAGGAGCACCCCGGGCTCGTGCACCTGGTGTCCACGGTGCGGGCGCGACTGGCCGGCGGCGCCGGCTGGCCGGAGCTCTTCGCCGCCACCTTCCCTCCGGGTTCGGTGACCGGAGCGCCGAAGTCCTCGGCGCTGCGGATCATCAACGAGCTCGAACCGGAGCCCCGCGGGCCGTACTGTGGGGCCGTGGGCTGGGTCGACGCCGACCGGCGCGAGGGGGCGCTGGCGGTCGGCATCCGCACCTTCTGGATCGAGCACGACACGATCCGGTTCGGTACGGGAGCGGGCATCACCTGGGGGTCCGACCCCCGGAGGGAATGGCACGAGACCGAGCTCAAGGCCGCCCGGCTCATCGGCCTCGCGTCCGCGGGCGGGCCGCGACATCGGTAACGAACGGAGCAGGAGATGTCTGTACCCATCTGGGTGAACGGAGAGCTGTACGAGCCCGACAAGGCCGTGGTCTCGGTGTACGACCACGGGCTGATGGTCGGCGACGGCGTGTTCGAGACGGTCAAGGCGGTGAACGGGGAGTCCTTCGCGCTGACCCGCCACCTCGACCGGCTGGCGCTGTCGGCCAAGCGGATGGACCTGCCCGAGCCCGACCTCGCCGCGATCGCCGACGGCGTGCGCCGCTGCCTGGCGGCCGCGCCGAAGTGGCCGCTGGCGCGCATCAGGATCACCTACACCAGCGGCCCCGGACCGCTCGGCTCCGACCGGGGGTCGGCCGGCACGAACGCGATCGCCATCGTGGGCGAGCAGGCGCCGTTCCCCGCCACCGCCGACGTCGTCGTGGTGCCCTGGCCCCGCAACGAGCGCGGCGCGCTGTCCGGCGTCAAGAGCACCTCCTACGGCGACAACGCCAAGGCCCTGGCGTACGCCAAGGAGCGCGGCGGCGCCGAGGCGATCTTCGAGAACCTCGCGGGAAACCTGTGCGAGGGCACCGGGAGCAACATCTTCATCGTCACCGGCGGGCGCCTGATCACTCCGACGCTCTCCTCCGGCTGCCTGGCCGGCGTCACCCGCGCGCTCACCCTCGAATGGTGCGGCGGCGAGGAGGCCGACGTGCCGATCTCGGCGCTGTACGAGGCCGAGGAGGCGTTCCTCACCTCCACGACCCGCGACATCCAGCCGATCAGGGCCGTGGACGGGAAGGTGCTGCCGCAGGCGCCCGGGCCGGTCACGCTGGAGGCCATGAAGGTCTTCGCCGAGCGTTCGGCGGCCGACCTCGACCCGTGATCCGTCAGTAGGCGTGCTGGCTCTGGGCGTTGAGCTCCTCCAGGCGCACGGCCTTGGCGGGATCGGTGCGGCGGTCGTCCAGGCGCAGCACGTCGAGGCCCTTGGTGATGTCGCTGGAGTAGATGTAGCCGTTGTAGTAGTAGGCCGACCAGGAGCCGCCGAGATGAAGATCCGGCGGCAGCGGCCCGCGCTCGAAGTAGGCGATCTCCTGGGGATGGGCGGAGTCGGTGAAGTCCCAGACCGAGACTCCGCCCATGTACCACCCCTGCACCATCACGTCGCGGCCCGGGACGGGCACCAGCGCGCCGTTGTGGGCCACGCAGTTCTCCTCGGCGCTCTGGACCCGGGGGATCTTGAAGTAGCCCTGCCGGACGAGCCTGCGCTCCGGCGTCAGCGTGTAGATCGCGTCCGCGCCCTTGGTCGCGCTGACCGATGGCAGGCAGGTGGCGGCCATCCCGCCGCCCATCTCGTCGCTGAAGACGACCTTGGTGCCCTCGTTGTCGAACGTGGCCGAGTGCCAGATGGAGAAGTTCTTCTCGTCGCGCACGGTCTGCAGCAGCGTGGGATGCACCGGGTCGGAGATGTCGAGCAGGACGCCGTCGCCGAAGCAGGCGCCCGCGGCCAGGTGTTTCTCCGGGTAGACGGTGATGTCGTGGCAGCCGCCAGTCTCCTCCTCGCCCGCCGGCCTGCCCGCGAACAGCTCGGGCTTGGCCACGACCCGCGCCTTCCCGGGATCGGCGACGGGAACCTCCACGATCGAGATGTTCTGGTGGGGCGGCCGGCAGTTCGTCGTGTCCGGCTCCGGGCCGGGGGAGGAGACGTACAGGTAGACCGTCCCGGCGTCCCTGCCCGGCACGATGGCGTGCGTGTGAGAGCCGCACTCCGTGCGTACGGACTTCAGGTAGCGCGGGTGGGCCTTGTCGGAGATGTCGAAGACGCGGATGCCCTCCCACGCTCCCGCGGCCGCCGGGTCTCCGGCGTCGCTCGCGCAGGTGTCGTCGGTGCGGGGCTCGTCCACCGACAGGAACAGCAGGTCGCCGGAGACCGAGACGTCGTTCTGCCCGCCTGGGCACTCGACCCGGGCGACGGCCTTGGGGTGCTCGGGGTCGCCGATGTCGTGCACCGTGAAGCCCCCGTAGTTGCCCACGAACGCGTAGCGGCCCTGGAAGGCCATGTCGGTGCCCCAGTTGTCCGGACCGTCGAACGGCGCCGCCAGGGGGACGTTGGCGACCAGCGTCATGTTGGGGCTGTGCCTGATCTCGTCCTGGGCGGGGATGCCGGTCGGGGCGGCCGCCGGGGATGGCGCGGGCTCGTCGGAGGCGCAGGCCGGGGCCAGGAGGAGGACGGACGCCATCAGCGCGGCCTTCAGCCTCGGTCTGCTCACGTCGCCCCCATGTCCGCGGATCATCGCCCACTATGGAAGTTATGTCGAGCCCGCGGCCGGTGCGGACCGGATTGGTAACGGTTGTGCTGGCAGTTGCGCCGGCGCTGGCCGCCTGCTCGCCCGAAGCCGCTCCACCGGCGCGCGCCGACGCCCCGGTGATCGTCCCCGGCGCCCCCGGGCAGTCCGGTTCCGCGCCGGCCCGCTCACCGGCGGAGGCGGGGCCCGTGGCCGCGGACGTACGGTTCGCCGAGGCGATGATCCCGCATCACCGGCAGGCGCTGGAGATGGCGGGGCTGGCCGCGGCGCGGACCGGCGATCCGCTGGTGACGGCGGTGGCGGACCGTGTGGCGGACGGGCAGCGCCCGGAGATCGCCGTGATGGAGTCGTGGCTGCGGAGCCTGGGCCGCACCCCGCCGCCCGCGCACGACCACGGCACGGGTGATCACGGGATGAGCGGCTACGGCATGGCGAGCGAGGAGGAGCTCACCCGGCTGCGTACGGCCAGGGGGCGCGCCTTCGACACGCTGTTCCTCACGCTGATGATCCGGCACCACGAGGGCGCGGTGGGCATGGCGGCGCAGGAACTGCGCCGGGGACGGGACCGGGCCATGCGGGCGATGGCCCAGGACGTCGTCTCCGGCCAGCAGATCGAGATCGCGCGGATGCGGGGTATCCAGCGGAGGCTGGGCTAGTCCCTAAGAGCTCCAGAGCATGTTGGTGAGCTCCTCGTCCAGGTCCATGAAGTCGGTCTCACGGCCGGCGGAGACGAGCTCGTAGGTCCGATGCAGGAACTCGGTGAGGGGGGCCAGGGGCACCTCGAACAGGGCCTGGCCGAAGGGCGAGGTGAGACTGATGTTGAGCGTCCGCTCGCCGTCGGAACGGGCCGGCCACACCTGGACGTCTCCGTCTCCCACGCGCCGCACGATGCCCACGGTCAGCAGCTCGCGGGCGAAGATCCACTCGACCGGCTCGTCATTCCCCACGTGGAAGGCCATCCGGATGGCGTACGGATCCTCAGCCGTGTAACTAAGGCCGGCGAGCAGGGGGACGGTCGTACGGTCGGGGACCACAAGCCGAAGGCCTAGCTCGGCAGAGACGGTGGTGCTGTTCATCGTCAGCCAAACCTTTTCGTCGTCGGGTCCCCTGTCAGGGGCTTTCACTGCGTCTTCACTGTGCGGTCGGGCCTCGCCGGGCGCTCGTGCTACGAGACGAACGAAGAGACCCGTAGGAAAGATTCCGCCTCCAGGCCCTTCTGTAACGCACATCACAGCTTGACATTCGGTCATCTACCAGCTCAAACATCACCAACAGGCTTGTCCTTACCTCTGCTTTGCGTGTCGGCGGGGCCGCGCCGGCGATGCCATTGCGGGCGAATGATCTCAGGTCGTGCGTATAGGTCGAGCATGGAGCATCACGATGCTATGACACCACACCCCCACGCCGGGGAGGGTCTGGCGAACCTTTCGAAGGTGTTGACGAAGGCGGGACGATCGAGCCGACCGGCCCGTGCTTTCGCCATCACCCCCTCGAGTGCGGTATGGTTTTCCCCGTCGGCGCCGCAAGGCGCGGATGATCCCGGGCGATTAGCTCAGCGGGAGAGCGCTTCGTTCACACCGAAGAGGTCACTGGTTCGATCCCAGTATCGCCCACACGATCAAGGCCCGTTGGAGACCGCCTCTCCAACGGGCCTTTTCCGCTGTTCAAAGCTTTGGCACTGGCTCTGGTCCTCCTCGCCGTCGAGATCAGCGGCGCTGACTGCGTCCAGCTCCTGGGGCCGGTCCGGAGCAGGAGTCAGCGCAGACCGCCCGCGCCCTGCCGTAGCGGTCGCGTGAGGAGTACGTGGAACGGTTGAGCGTGGTTGACATCTGCTCGTGTCTGAGGCGCGCCACGTCGTTCACGGGGACGCCATCGGAGACGAGCCACGTGGCGGAGCAGTGGTGCAGATCATGGAACCGCAGCCCCTCGGCCGCGTGCTTGGCGACGTGCGCTACGGCCTCCCGGTGGGTCGGGAACTCCTGGCGGTGCTCCAGGCCCTCCTTGTCCTGCCAGACGCCGAGGAAGGCATTCGGCCCGGCCTCCACCACCTTGCCCAGCAGCCCGGCCCGGACGAGGGACGGGCGCCAGTCCCGAGCCCGGAAGAGCGTGCGGCGGAGAGGACCGCCCGCCGCGTTGGTGAACACCTCTCCGACCGGTCCGGCCGGGTAGCGCTCGCGGTGCGCGGCGAGCAGCTCGACCACGAAGGGTGGAAGGGGCACCTCTCGCCGTCCGGCCTTGGACTTGGGATAGGGCTTGTGCGTCACCGTGCCCGGCACCTCGACGGCCACCCGCTCCACCCGTACGGTTCGGCGTCGAGGTCGACGGCGTCCCAGCGCAGGCCCACGCATCCGCCCCAGCGGAGGCCGGTGCCGGCGGCCAGGCCGACGAGCGCCCGGTAGCGGCCAGGGACGCGGGGATGGGCCACCCCCGCAGAGGTCAAGCAGATGGTCAGCGAGGCCTTCGCCGTGAGAATCCTCGACGGCCTGCACACGGAGCACCCGCGATCTGCGAGCACGTCGGCGTGCACCTCGTGTAGGTGGGCCGCACCCGCAGGCCCAGGGTGGTTACAAGTTGCCTTACGGGTTCAAGCCGCCGCCCGTGCCGGGCGGCGGTGGCGCGGCGCGTCCGGACGCGGCCGGGCGTGCGGCCTCTTCGGGCCGGTCCCCGTCCGCGCCGACGCCAGCCGCGCCCGATCCCAGACAGACGCATGACGCCGCAGGAAGCGTGACCACCAGGACGAGCACGACACCGACCGCCGCGACCAGACGGACGCGCCGTAGCGGGCTGAGGTCTTTCTTTGCCTCCGGCGGGGATCTCCGGCCTCGAGGTGATCACGGTGCTCAAACCGAGGTTCGTGGGTGGCTGAGGAGCCTGATCGCCTCGCCCGCCATCAACCCAGGCAAGCCCAGCAGACCGGCTCCTCCGGCTCAAGGCCGGCCGTGACCGATGGCATCCGATGACCGAGGAACCGCGACCACGTTGACGTACACGCGAGGCCGGCCTTGCACCTCCGTCCCCGGCCCGCTGCCGCTCCGCGGTGGGTCGACGGCGTACGAGGTGATCAGGGCAGGGGCGAGATGTGCGGGGCCGCACAGGGCACATCGAGGGCACATGCCCGTGAAAACCGGCCGAGATCGATGAAAAACGCTGCAAGCACGAAAGCCGCCCTCACCAGCTCAACGAGAGTGAGCGCTGGTCAGAGCGGAGCCGTGCGCGCTACATCAACAAGCGCGGCCTCTACCGAGACCCGGCGTACTGACCGGCCTCCACGTCTGCCGCGATTTGGGCGGCGGACAAGCGCAACCTCCCTGAAAGCCGATTGCAAGAGGCCCGTCCCAGACTGCCCTCGCCGGTGAACGCGGCGAATGCGGGTTTCTCAGGAGAGGTGTATCCCATGGCCATCAAGTCTTCCAGTGGACGCACGATCGCTGCTTTGACCGTCGGTGTGCTCGCCGGGTCCCTCTTCGCGGCGGGCGGCATCGCCGCTGCGTCCTCGGACTCCGATGTCATCCACGCTTGCGTCAAGAACAAGTCGGGCGACGTACGCATCGTCGCCGAGACGACCACGTGCAGGGCCGGCGAACGCCAGCTTTCGTGGAACGAGAACCTCTCGCAGGGACCGGCCGACTCGGTCAAGGCGAGCGTCAAGACTGCGGACTTCAACTTCCCCGGCTCGGGGAACAAGTTCGTCTACTGCCCCGACGGGAAGACCGCGACGGGTGGAGGATTCTTCTTCGACGAGCTTGGGGAGAACGGCCGGGAGATCATCGCGAGTGTTCCTTTCGTGGCCAAGGAGGGCACGCCGACGGGCTGGCTGGTCGTCGCCAGGAAGGCCAGGGGCAAGGTCTACGTGATCTGTGTCTGATGTCCGCTCGGCAGGGCTCGGGAGTCCTATCGGCCGGCGTCAGGCGACCGGGAGCTCGTCGTGACCGCCGCCGATGGTCGTTGCGCTCCGTCTGACCTCAGGAGCCCAGGGCGCAGGCCGCACGCAACGGCGAGCGCGCCGGCGATCGCCGCCGCGTACAGCACCGGACGGTAGGAGGTCAGGGCGAGGAGCCCGGCGCCGAGTGCCATCCCCCCGGCCGCCGTCGGCGCCCTCGGTGTTGCGGCGAGTCGAGCGGTCGCCGCGCGTGGAGGGAAGGCCGGGCCGGTGGCGCGGGAGTCAGCGAGAAGTCAGCAAGCGGCTTGATCGAGGACCATCTGACGGCGCACCAGTCGAGATCCCAGCCGCACTGAACGACACGGAACGGGATCCGCTGCAGCTTAGACGGAAGGGCTATCCGCGTTCACGCGAAGAGGTCACTGGTTCGATCCCAGTATCGCCCACACAGCCCAGAGGCCATCCGCCACCACGCGGGTGGCCTCTTCTGATCTTCCGGGTGGCCCGAGGGTGGCCGCGGTGCTGATCAAAGGTGAGCGATTTGGATGGACGCTCCTCCTTGCCCTTGGAGCTGACCAGCGGCCACACCACGTGATCCCACGTGATCAAGGCTCATGCGCCCGCGAACGGCGAAACTCGGGTGTATCTCCAGCCAACCAATGCTAGGGCTGTTCGGAGTTGCGACCAAAGGGTGTCGATAGATGCGCCCTTGACACCAAATTCAACTGAGTTGATCATCTGTGTGTCAAGCCTTCACGCAGATCCGGGTCGTCGGCTCGGTGGAGTATCGAGCCCGCCAACGCCCCCGGGAAACAGTAGCGGGGCGTCGCCCGATCGACTCAAGGAAGTGGGAGCGACCATGATCACCCCGTTTGACGACGAGGATGGCACGTTTCTCGTCCTCATCAATGACGAGAGTCAGCAGTCGCTCTGGCCTCAGACGTTCGGTGCCGTGCCGGACGGATGGCGTTCCTCCAGCACGCCTCCGGCTCGGCGAACACCCCCAAGGGCGTGACGGCCGCCGACGGCGCCCTGACCGCGAACCTGTGGGTGGGCATCACGACCGTCGGCCTCGTGCCGCCGATGGACTTGCTGCGCGACCCGCTGAACTGGCGGCAACCCGCGAGCCGCCGCCGTCACCGCGCACCTGCTCACCCATCCGGGCCTGACCTTCCTGGGCATCGACGCCCCTCGTAGACCTTCCTTCACCGCCTCGAACAGTTCGCCGCCTCCGCGGCGTACGCCCCCTCCAGCCGGCTCTTCTGAGAGCTCCGGCCGGTGGAATCACCCACCCATCACTCCGGGAGAGACCAGTGGACATCGTGAGGGCCAACGACCTGCTCGTGCTGGGCGACGAAGAGCTGAAGCTGTACGCCCCGGTCGAGCACGAGGCGAATTTCCAGTACCAGGAAATCTTCGAGCACGAATGCTACGACCAGTTTTCCCTCTCAGAGAGACCCACGATCGTCGACGTCGGCGCGAACATCGGCCTGTTCACGGTCTTCGCCAAGCGGCAGTGGCCGGGCGCCTCGATCCTTGCCTTCGAGCCGGTGCCGCGGACCGCCGACTACCTGTGCCGCAACATCGAGCTGCACGGGCTGTCCGGGGTCCGCGTCGTCCGGGAGGCCATCGGTGAGCGCGTCGAGGACACGTCCTTCGTGCATTACCCGAACATGCCAGGCAACTCCACGCGCTATCCCGAGGACAAGGAGTTGCAGGTCAGCGTGGTCCGGCAGCGGCATCCCGACTGGGATGTGACCGCGCAGTACGAGCCCGAGTACCTCACCGTGCCGGTCCGCCGCCTGGAGAGCTACCTGTCCGGCCTGGCGCACATCGACCTCCTGAAGGTCGACGTGGAGGGCGCAGAGCTGGAGGTGCTGCGCGGCATCGCCGACGACCAGTGGGACCGCATCGACAACGTGGTGATGGAGGTCCAGGACCTGCACGGCCGGATGGCCGAAATCAGGGAGCTGCTGGAGGCGCGCGGCTTCCGCTGCGAGATCCAGCCGTCCCCGATGGTCTACCCGGAGATCTTGACCTACCTGCTGCTGGCGCAGCGCGGCGCCTGACCCCGGTGCGTCCCGGCTGCCCCTCCGGTCGGGACACACCGGCGGGCGCGGTAATCGCGCCTGGCCCAGGCATACCAGCGGTCTCCGCTGGCGCCGTGCCCGGCGCTGTAGTCAGGGCAGACGGTGAGTCGACGCGCGTGCACGCGAGGAGGAAGCCTCTTCGGCAGAGTGACCAACTGGGTGACAACGGCCACGTACATCCGTAGATCTGTACGGACGTCCGTGGTTTGTCGGCCCAGGTCAAGGCCGCTTTCATAGCAAGTCAGCGATGTGGCCGATCTGCTTCACACCGAAGAGGTCATTGGTTCGATCCCCGTATCGTCCACCATGTTCGCGCAGTTCAGAAGGCCGGTCCGCTACTCAGTGGGTCGGCCTTTCGCTTCGCCTGGGTAACTGCCGTTCCAGTGTTCTGTGGATCGGTTGCGCTATCAGTCGGCCCAGTGGAACCAGACATCGAAGATCGAGTGGGGCGGCCCGTCGCCGAGGTTCGTGTCGATCTTCAGGTGTGGCGAGGCCGGCCGGCTGAGGAGGCGAGGGCCGACGAGAGTGATGTGGTGTCGATCCAGGACCTGGGAGATCTGTTCGCAGTCTTCCTCCCATCCGGGGATCGGCGCTTCGGTGACGGCCTCGAGCCATGGCATGGAGTGGTACCCGTGTCCGTCGGGATGATGGGAGCGCTCGCCGGGCGACAGAATGCACGCGATCGGGGCGAGGCGGCACAACGCCAGCGGCAATCCTTGAACGGTCGTAGAGCCGTCTGGACCGACGTGACGGGCGGATCCGTTTACGCCGGGTCAGGAAAACGTCCACGAACGACGCGTAGCCGGAGCCGTAGCGTGCGAACTCCGCGTGCTCGACGACCAGTTCGGGGATCCGGTCAAGGTCGGCGACCACCCGGCACAGGTAGCCCTCCGCGGCCTTGGCTCCACCCGCCCAGGCGCCCTCACGGCATGCCAATTCGTTTCCGCAGGCGCGGACCTGCGAGTCACGATCGAGAAGGAGGGCCTCGACGTCTACAGGTGCGTGATCGTCCTTGCGCAAGTCGAGAACCTTTGAGGTCGCGAAGGGCGGCTTGTTCCTACCGGCGGGTCCGGCGTAGAGCGTTGGCGTACGCTGACGGCATGAGCCAGACCGTCACCTTGACCGCGACCGTCACCCCCGACGAAGAGGGTTGGTACGTCGCGCGCTGCGTCCAGGTTGAGGTGGCCAGTCAGGGCCGGACGGTTGACGAGGCCCTGGCCAGCCTCCGCAACGCCATAGAGCTCTACTTCGAGGACGAGCCCCTTCCCCAGACTCCGCGGCAGCCGATCGTGGCGCCGATCGAGATCCGTCGCTCGGCATGAGCCCGCGCCAGTTTCCGGTCTGCTCCGGCCTGACGTCGTGCGCGCGCTGGAGAAGTGTGGTTTTGAGGTCGTGGCCACCAGAGGCAGCCATTGCAAGCTGCGCCAGGTCGCCGAAGACGAGACTCGCACAGTAATCGTGCATAGCACGACGCTCTGGCCGTCGGTACGCTCGCCTCCATCGTGCGGCAGGCTGGTCTCACTTCCGATCGGCTACGCGACCTGCTGTGATCATGCGGTCGAATCATTCAGGCCACTCAGGCCGTCCGCCCTCGCCCTGCCTGCCATTCACGCCGCTGCCGGCGCTCCAGCAGTTTCAAGTCCGTACTGGTCTCACTCCAGTGCTGCCACGACCTCGGCGCTGGTGCTGACGGTGGCGATGCGCGGGAAGATGTAGTCGAAGGCGAACTCATGGGCGTGTGCGTCGAGTGCGGTGACCGCGTCCTCGGGCAGAATCACCTTGAAGCCGAACTCGTCGGCGAAGCGCGCGGTCTGCTCGACGCCGAAGTTCGTGGCGATCCCGGTGATGATCAGGGTGTCGACGGCGTTCCTACGCAACGCCTCCTCCAACCCGGTGTTGTGAAATGCGCCCCAGGTGTGCTTCACGATCTCCAGGTCGCCGAGCACTCCTTCCACCAGTTCGCTGCCCGGTGGCTGCTCCGTAACGCCTGGCCGCTCGACCCGCACGGCGACGACGAGACCTCCTGCCTTTCGCACTGCGTCGGCCAGCGCGAGGGAGCGGGCGACCACGGCGGATCCGGCATGCGGTGCCGTGGGCTGCTCGACGATGCGCGTCATGAGATCGATGAGGAGCAATGCGGTGCGGCGAGGATCCAGTTTCTCCATGATCGGCATGGTAGCGATCCGGATTCGTTCACCGGATGGCGGTCGCCGTCGCTCCGGGCGGCCAGTCGTGGTGTCGACCGGCGGTTCTTGACCACGCGACCGTCCTGAACCTCACGATGCGCTGGCGTGTGCCGGAATGTGCTGATCGATGAGGATGCGGGCGGCGGCGACGGAACGTGCGACAGGGCCGGAGGGGCCGAGCGTGGCCGCGTTGGCGTACAGGCCGGAGATGATGAGCATCAGCATGTCGGCCAGGGCGTCGGGGTCGGTGGCGCGTGCGGTGGTGGCGAGGGCGCGCAGCCGTTCGCGTAGCTGGTCGAGGTGGGCGACGGCCTCCCGGCGGCCGGGATGGTCGGGATCGCGATACTCCGCCGAGGTGTTGTAGAAGGTGCAGCCATGGGCGTCTGAGGTCCGGGCGGTCTCCTGAGCGTGTTCCACGATGGCCAGGAGCTGGCGGGCAGGATCGCCCTCATGGCGAGCGATCGCACTGTCGAGTTGTGACCAGGCATGGTCGTGCAACTCGCCCACCCATGCCTTCACCAGGTCGTCCTTGCCGGTGAACTCGCGGTAGAGCACGCTCTTACCGAGCCCCGTCTCCTCGACGATCTGCTGCATGCCCACGGCCCGCGCGCCCTGCTCGCCGAACAGGCGCGCTGCCGTCTGGAGGATGCGTCGCCGGGTGCCGGGGGCCGGTCTGCGCGTCACCGTCTGTCCTTCCCGTGTTGAGCAATCTTGGTTGACAGCCTACCGCCCTGCCCTCAGTATTGGGACCGATCGGTCCGGACCGATCGGTCCGTAAAGAGTGCTCGCCGCCGTCTATCCGGCGCGCACCATCGCCGCTGCGGCTATCGGGCCGGCCTCTGGACGGTCACCGTCGTGACCCTGGCCGTCACGCTGCTGTCGGTCCTGGGCGCGAGAACCCGACATTCATGAAGGGAAACCCATGCGGATTTACACTGCCACCGCCACCGCGCAAGGCCGCGACGGCCGGGCGGTCTCCTCGGACGGCCGGCTGGACGTCCAGCTCGCCCTGCAGAAGGAGCTGGGCGGCAACGGTGACGGCACCAACCCCGAGCAGCTCTTCGCCGCCGGCTACGCCGCCTGCTTCGCCACCTCCATGAAACTCGTGGCGGGTACGCAGGGCCTCGACGTGTCCGACGCCTCGGTCACCGCGGAGGTCGGCCTCTCGCCCAACGGCAAGGGCGGCTACGAGCTGGACGCCGTCCTGCACGTGGAACTGCCCGGGAATCTCACCGAGGAGCAGGCGCGGAACCTCGTGGACGCCACCCACCAGGTGTGCCCGTACTCCAACGCCACCCGCGGCAATATGCCCGTCGAACTGCTCGTCGAGTAACGAGCCCGACGTACGGCCCGGCCGGCGAAAGTCCGCCGGGCAGTACGTATGGGGCCGGCTCCGGGCTCTTGTGTTCGGTTTACTGACCTGTCAGTATCCGACTGTGGAAGATCGCCTCTTGAGTCCCAGCGGGGAGCGACTGCTGGAAGTGGCTGCTGAGGTCTACTACGCCGAGGGCATCCGAGCGACCGGCGTCGACACCCTGGTGGAACGAGCCCAGGTGTCCAAGCCGACGTTGTATGCCCAGTTCGGGTCGAAAGAGAACCTGGTGGCCGCTGTGCTCGACCGGCGCAGGCGATCGCGGCAGGCCGCCCTGGCCGCCTTCCTCGCCGAATGCCGTGCCGATGACCCCAAGACGGTGCTGGCGGTCTTCGACTGGCTGGCGCAGGGACACGGGCGCGAGGGATTCCGGGGCTGCCCGTTCACCAACGCCGCCGTCGAACTGCCCGATCCCGGCCATCCGGCCCGCGCGGTGATCTCCGCCTACAAGGACTGGCTGCGCCGGACCCTGACCGAACTGGCCGAGCGGGCCGGCCTGCACCGGCCGGAGGAGGTGGGTTACGCGTTGTTGCTGCTCATCGACGGCGCCAACGCCCGGGTGGTGGTCGACGACGACCGCCAGGCGATGCTCCGGGCCAAGGAGGCCGCGGCCCGGCTGATAGGAGTGGATGATGCGTGAGGTGCCGATCGGGCTGGAGCACGAGTTCACCTTCGAGATCCCGCACACCAAGATCGTCGCGGCGTTGTACCCCGAGTCGCCGGAGTTCGCGACGATGCCGCCGGTGCTGGCCACCGGATTTCTCGTCGGGCTGCTGGAGTGGACATGCGTACGGGCGCTGATGCCCTACCTGGACTGGCCGCGCGAGCAGACGGTCGGCACGCACATCGCCGTCAGCCATCAGGCGGCCACCCCGCCCGGCCTGAGCGTCACCTGCCACGCCCGGCTGAGCGACATCGACGGCCGGCGCCTGAGCTTCGAGGTGACCGCCCACGACGGCCAGGACCTGATCAGCACCGGAACCCACGAGCGCGCCCTGATCGACGCGGCCCGCTTCACCCGGCGCGTTCTGAGCAAAGGGGTGCGCGCGCCCTCTACAGGGACGAGCCCGAATTCCGCGTGACCACCTTCGGGGATCGGCGTTCCGTACTTCGAAATGGACGAGGCCGACGAGCTCGTCGCGATCCCCGATGCCACGTGGGCGGGCTGACGGCGAGACGAAGCGGCACGTGACGATGGTCGGATCACCGGTGAGTGACGAACCGAGTGACAACGGCCGTGCACCGCCCGGCCGATCTCACAGGTCGACAAGCACCGGTCTGGCGTCTGCTCTTCCATAGCTGAATATGCTGCGGAGCATCTCACACAGCCGGTGCACCTCGGCCTCGGAGACGTCCAGCACCGCTTCGATCACCGGGTCGTCCAGGCCGAGATTCTGCAGCGCAGCGGGGTCGAGCACAACGCGCAGTGTGTCATCGCGAACAGCGACTTCCCGAACGCAGCCGTAGGCGGTTCCCTGGTCGGCGGTGACCAGGCAGTGAGTGTCGTGGCCGAGATCCACGTCCTGATCGTCGGCCTCTTCGATGCCACTCATGAAGATCAGGATGAAGCCCGTGCCATCCTCGAATTCTGCTACTCCCGCGCTGCGGCAATCCTCATCGAACTCTTCGTCTCCGCCCGCCGCGCGGGCGGTGAATCGGTAGGTCACGCAGGGGTTATATCAGTCGGCCGGCTCACTCGTGCCCGATCGCTGACAAGGATGGAAGATCTGCCCATAACCGTCTGGACCGAGCGATCTGCCTCTCAGGGTCTTCGCCGGCACCTGTTTCCGGCCCACGCCGTCACGCAGCAGCTCGCCGGGCTCTCCGATGGACAACGTCGAGCCGAACGCGTGCGGCGCCTCGGCAAGCGCGGCGAGCCGCAGCTCGCGCCAGATCGGCCAGTCGTCTTCGCTCAGGACACGTAGTTCGATCACCACCAGACGGTGCCCTACAGGCGCCAACCGGCGTCAGCCGGCGCGGTCGAGGCGGGCGGTGTCGTCGTACGACTCGCGGGCGTCGAGCAGTTCGTCCCAGTGCTCCGCCGCCCAGGCGCAGGCGGCCGCCAACGGTTCGAGCAGGCTGCGGCCGAGGGGGGTCAGTTCGTACTCGACATGCGGGGTGGCCTCGGCGTAGACGGTGCGCTTGACGAGACCGTCCCGTTCGAGGGACCGCAGCGACTGGGTGAGGACCTTGGGAGTGACGCGGTTCAGCGGTATGCGCAGCTCGGAGAACCGGCGCGGCCCGTGCTCGAGGCAGCGGATGATGAGCGGCGCCCACTTGTCACCGAATCGGATCGGATTGAGCGAGGACGGACACAGCTCGTCGAACATGTCGGCGGGCAGGGGTTCCCTCATGGCCTCACGATAGCCGGTATCCCGGTGGTAACCGCGGCTCCGGATAGCGTCCGGGGCATCGGCCGGGCACACGGGCTCCGGCCCTGGTGAGAGGTGGTTCGCCATGAACATCGTGGTCTTCGGCGCGGGTGGCCGGGCCGGGCGGCGGGCGGTCGCGGAGGCGCGCCGGCGTGGTCATCAGGTCACCGCCGTGGTGCGCGACCCCGCAGGCCACAGCGACTTGGGCGACGTGCGGGTGGTGGCGGGCGACGTCACGGACCCGGCGAGCATCGAGCGTGCGGCCGCCGGGCATGACGCCGCCATCAGCGCCGCCGCGGATCTGTCCGTGGCACCGCACCACTTCTTCACCGCGTCGGCCCGCGCCCTGTCCACCGGCCTGGCGAAGGCGGGCGTACCCCGCCTGGTGGTGGTCGGTCTCGCATCGGTCCTGCCCGGGGCGTCCGGCGCTCCCCTGATGGACGAGCCCGGCTACCCCAACGAGTACCGCGACTTCTCCCTCGGCCACGCCGCAGGCCTTGACGAGCTTCGGACCTGCGACCTCGACTGGGCGTACGTGGCACCCGCAGGCGACTTCGACCATGGCGGCACGCCCACCGGCCGGTACCTGCTCGCCGATCACGGCGACATGACCAGCCGGATCACGTACGCGGACTTCGCGATCGCGCTGCTCGACGAGGTCGAGGCGCCACGCCACCACCGCGCCGCCGTCAGCATCCGGGAGGCGTGACCGCCGGGCCCCTGGGTCGCCGAGCACATCCGCCGCTTCGAGGAGACCGGCGGCCGGCCACGGCCGGCCGCGGACGACCTGCCGCCGGCGACCTGCTGCCAGCGACCCGGAGCCGGAGAACCGGCGCGCTGCGCGACGTCGCAAGCCGGGCCGTCGATCCGGTTCGTCGGGTGGACCTAGACAAGACGGCGATCCGGGTCGGCCCGGGCACCCGGCGGCGCGGGCCGATGTTTCGGCCTCCCACCTGCGGGTACTGCGCCGCGGACCTGCCCGTGCCGCTCCATGGAGGTACTCGCCGAATGGATGCCAGCAAGCCTGCCAAGGCCGTCAAGGACGTCGTGGAGAACACCGCCGAGAAGGTGGCCGACCTCCTGACGCCGGACGTTCCCGACTCGCCGGGCAGTGCCCCGGCGACCGTCGAGGAGCCGGCGACGCCGCGCGCCCCGCTGCCGCCGAAGAAGGAACAGGGCGCTCCCGCGACCGTCACGCCGACCGGAGCGGAGACCGGCGCGCCCGCCACGTCGAAGGGCCAGCAGGGCGCCTACCTCACCACCGCGCAGGGGGCGCGGCTGCGCGACACCGACCACTCGCTGAAGGCAGGCGAGCGCGGCCCGACCCTGCTGCAGGACCACCACCTGCGCGAGAAGATCACGCACTTCGACCACGAGCGCATCCCCGAGCGGGTCGTCCACGCCCGGGGCGCCGGCGCCCACGGCGTGTTCGAGGCGTACGGCACCGCCTCTGCGGTGACCAGGGCCGGCTTCCTCAAGAAGGGGAGAAAGACCGACGTCTTCGTGCGGTTCTCCACCGTCCTCGGTTCGCGCGGGTCGGCCGACACGGTCCGCGACACCCGCGGCTTCGCGACGAAGTTCTACACCGACGAGGGCACCTTCGACCTCGTCGCCAACAACATCCCGGTGTTCTTCATCCAGGACGGCATCAAGTTCCCCGATGTGATCCACGCGGGCAAGCCGCACCCGGACAGGGAGATCCCCCAGGCGCAGAGCGCCCACGACACGTTCTGGGACTTCGCCTCCCTGCACACCGAGGCGCAGCACCACACCATGTGGAACATGTCCGACCGGGGAATCCCGCGCTCCTTCCGCATGATGGAGGGCTTCGGCGTCCACACCTTCCGGCTGGTCGACGAGGCCGGGGAGACGGTGCTGGTCAAGTTCCACTGGAAGCCCAAACTCGGCGTGCACTCCCTGACCTGGGAAGAGGCGCAGATGCTCGGCGGCATGGACCCCGACTTCCACCGCCGCGACCTGTACGACGCGATCGAGGCCGGCGCCTACCCCGAGTGGGAGCTCGGCATCCAGGTGTTCCCCGACACCCCCGACCAGACGTTCGAGGGCATCGACCTGCTCGACCCGACCAAGATCGTGCCCGAGGAGCTCGCGCCGGTGCAGCCCATCGGGCGGATGACGCTCAACCGGACGCCCACGAACTTCTTCGCCGAGGTCGAGCAGGTCGCCTTCCACGTCGGCCACCTGCCGCCGGGCATCGACGTCACCAACGACCCGCTGCTGCAGACGCGGCTGTTCTCCTACCTCGACACGCAGATCACCCGGCTGGGCGGCCCGAACTTCGCGCAGATCCCGATCAACCGGCCGCACTGCCCGGTCAACGACATGCTCCGGGACGGCTTCCACCAGCACGCCGTGCACGCCGGGGTCGCGCCGTACCGGCCGAACTCCCTGGACGGCGGCAACCCGTTCGTCGCCGGTGACGCGGAGAACGCGTTCGTCGACACACCGGTCGAGATCGCCCGGGCGAGGAAGGTCCGCGCCAACCCCGTCTCCTTCGACGACCACTTCAGCCAGGCCCGCCTGTTCTGGCTGAGCATGTCGCCCGTGGAGAAGGAGCACATCATCCGCGCCTACACCTTCGAGCTGGGCAAGTGCTACGAGCAGGCGATCAAGGAGCGCCAGCTCCAGTGCCTGGCGAACATCGACCCGGTGCTCTGCCGGGAGGTCGCCACCGGGCTGGGCCTGCCCGCGCCGGAGCCGGCCCTGCCGCTCGCCGACCCGGCGCCGAGCCCCGCGCTCTCGCAGGTGGGCAAGGAGTGGCCGGCCGACGGCCGCATGGTCGGCATCGTCGTGGACGACAGCGCCGACCTCGACGGCGTACGCGACCTGCGCAGGGCCGTGTTCGCCGCCGGCATGGTGCCGCTGCTGATCGCCCCGCACGGCGGGATGCTGGGCGACCTGTCCGTGCAGCGGACCTTCGCCACCGCCCGGTCGATCGAGTTCGACGCCCTGCTGGTGGCGGCCGCGCCGGCACCGGCCCCCGACGCCCTGCCCGCGCGCGACGCCAAGGCGGGCGCCGGCGGCTCCGTCGCGGTCGACCCGCGGGTGACGCTCATGATCGAGGAGTGCTGGCGGCACGCCAAGGCGATCGGCGCCTGGGGCGCGGGCGCGAAGCTGCTCGCGCAGGCCGGAGTCTCCGGCACACCGGGCGTGGTCTCCGGTGACTCCGCCACGGAGGTCTTCACCGCTGTGCAGCGGCTGATGGCCGCCCACCGCGTCTGGGAGCGGTTCCCCGCCTCGGCGGCCTGACGCTCGGGGGAGGAGGACGCAGGGCCGCTACCCGGCGGCGATCAGCTCTGCGATCCGCGCCTGGTCGGCATTCGCGGCGAGGAAGGCGACGAGCTTCTGCTCGACGTCGTCGGCGGTGAGAAGGACGACGTGCCGCAGTTCGAGCTCGCCGAGGAGCGGATGGCGCAGTCTCTTGGTGCCCGAACTCAGCGGCGCGATGTCGTGCCGCGGCCACCACGCGCGCACCTCCGGGCTGGCGGCCTTGAGCCGTGCGGTCAACTCCGCGAAGCCGCGGTCGCCGGGGTGGCGGGCGGCGGCGGAACGGTAGCGCGCGAGCTGCGCGGACGCCTCCTGCTCCCACTCGACGAAGACGGTCCGCGCGGCCGGGTCGGTGAACATCCACCACAGCATGTTGCGGGCGTCGGGCGCCAGCAGGAGCCAGTCGGTCCACAGGGCGCGGGCGGCGCGGTTGGCCGCGAGCACGTCCCAGCGCCGTCCCGTGACGTAGGCGGGACACGGATCGAGCCGGTCGACGAGCGCCGCGACGGCGGGTGGAAGCGTCTCCCCGCCGGGCGCGACGACCGGCGGTGCGGCGCGGTGGACGAGTTCGTGCAGGTGCGCGCGCTCGGCCGTGCCGAGGCGCAGAGCGCCGGCCAGCGCGTCGAGGACCTGACGCGAGGGGCGCACGTCCCGGCCCTGCTCCAGGAAGGCGAGGTAGGTCGGGGAGATCGCCGCGAGCGTGGCGACCTCCTCCCGCCGCAGGCCGGGGGTGCGGCGCCGGGCGCCCGAGGGAAGCCCGACGTCGGCGGGGCGCAGGCGGTTCCTCCGGGAGCGCAGGAAATCGCCGAGCTCCCTCAGCCGCGCGGGATCGACGGCATCGGTCATGGTGATCCTGATACTGCGGTTACTAGCATGAACGTCCTGTGGTTACGCCTATGGGGTGACGTTAGCGTCGTTCCGTGACTACACGATCTTCGCGCGCTCCGCACCGGATCCTCACCGAGTCGGCTGAGGTGACCGTCGCCGACGGGTCACGGATGGGCGCCTTCCTCGCCCGCCCGGCCGGCCCCGGGCCCTTTGCCGGCGTGCTGGTGGCGATGGAGCTCTTCGGCGTCAGCGCCCACGTCCGCGACGTCTGCGAGCGGCTCGCCGCGGAGGGATACGTCGCGCTGGCGCCCGACCTCTATCACCGCGACGCCCCCGGGATCGAGCTCCCGCACGACGCGGCGGGCCGCGAGCGCGGCTTCGATCTGCTGCACCGGCTGACGCGGGATCAGGTGGTGCACGACGTGCGCGCCGCCATGGAGCACCTGCGTGCGCGCGGCTGCGTGCGCGTCGGCATGGTCGGCCTGAGCCTCGGCGGCCACGTGGCCTACCTCGCGGCCACCCGCCTGGACCTCGCGGCGGTGGCCGTCGCCTACGGCGGCTGGATCCCGGCCACCGACATCCCCCTCAGCCGCCCGGAACCGACGCTCGCGCTGACCCCCGGCATCACCGGGCGCGTGCTGGTCCTCGTGGGCGCCGAGGACCACGTCGTTCCGCCGGACCATCGCCGCATGATCGCGGACGCGCTGCGGGCCGCCGCCGTACGCCACGAGATCGTCGAATATCCCGGCGTCGGCCACGGGTTCCTCTGCGACCGCCGCGACACGTTCGACGCCACGGCGGCCGATGACGCGTGGCGGCGCGTACGGGAGCTCCTGGCCGAAGAACTGGTCGAGCATGGTTCGGTGAGGAGCCGGTAACGCCCTCGCAATAAGAAACATCGCAGTAACACTCCCGAATACGCCATGAAACGGCCAACGGTGAGTCTCATGGTGCGCCCGTGGCGGAACCTGCGGACGACCACCGTGAGGAGTGTGAGGCGATCATGCCGGTGAAGGTAGATGGCGGTGCCACCGCCTGGCTCCTGGCCTGTACCGCGCTCGTCCTGCTGATGACGCCGGGCCTGGCCTTCTTCTACGGCGGGATGGTCAGGGCCAAGAGCGTGCTCAACATGATCATGATGAGCTTCGTCTCGATCGCCCTGGTCACCCTCGTCTGGCTGGCCGCCGGATACAGCCTGGCGTTCGGCCCCGACATCGGGGGACTGATCGGCGGCCTGGCCCACGTGGGGCTGCACGACATCACCACAGGGTCGGTCACCGGGCAGGTGCCGACGCTGCTGTTTGCGACGTTCCAGCTCACCTTCGCCATCATCACCGCGGCGTTGATCAGCGGCGCCATCGCCGACCGGGCCCGCTTCTCGGCCTGGCTGGTCTTCGTCCCGGTGTGGGCGCTCGCGGTCTACGCCCCCATCGCGCACTGGGTGTGGGGCCCCGGCGGCTGGATCCACGCCATGGGCACGCTCGACTACGCGGGCGGCCTGGTCGTGGAGATCACCTCGGGCGCCTCCGGGCTCGCCATGGCGCTGGTGCTCGGGCCGCGGATCGGGTTCAAGGCCGAGGCCATGCGACCGCACAACCTGCCCCTGGTGCTGCTCGGCGCCGGGCTGCTGTGGTTCGGCTGGTTCGGATTCAACGCCGGTTCCGCGCTGGCCGCGGACGGCACCGCCGCCGCCGTCTTCCTCAACACCCTGGCCGCGGGGTGCACCGGCCTGCTGGGCTGGCTGCTGGTGGAGCAGCGCCGTGACGGCCACCCCACCACGTTCGGGGTCGCCTCGGGCGTCGTGGCCGGGCTGGTCGCGATCACACCGTCGTGCGGCTCGGTCGACGTGCTGGGCGCGCTGGCGATCGGCCTGGTCGCGGGCATGGTCTGCTCGCAGGCGGTCGGCTGGAAGTTCCGGCACGGCTACGACGACTCCCTCGACGTGGTCGGCGTGCATCTGGTCGGGGGCGTCGTCGGCACCCTGCTCATCGGGCTGCTGGCCACCCGCACGCTCACCGGCGCCGACGGTCCCCGGGGCCTGCTGTACGGCGGCGGGCTGGCCCAGCTGGGCAAGCAGGCGATGGCGGTCCCGGTGGTCGCGCTGTACGCCTTCGCGGTCACCTACGGGATCGGCAAGCTGATCCACCGGCTGATGGGTTTCCGGGTGAGCGAGGAGGACGAGGTGTCCGGCGTCGATCTGGCGCTGCACGCCGAGACCGCCTACGACCACGGCGTGCTCGACCACGCCGTCCGGCTGCGCACCCACCGCCCCGCGCCGGCGCAGCCCGATCCGCGTCCCACGACCTGATCGGACGTCACCGGCCGGTCAGGCGTGGATCAGGCGGTGCAGAGCCTGCTCGCGGGCGAGCACGGCGGCGCCCTCGACGGTGGCCGTCGCCCCAAGACCGCTCCGGCGGATCTCGACGGGGATGGACAGGGTGCTCAGGGTCTCCTGGACGCCCTGCACGAGGAGCGGGTTGGAGCCCACCCCGCCGCCGAGGACCACCAGGCCGGGATCGAGTAGCGCGACGACCGCGACGACCAGCCGCCCGACCTGCGTGGCGTGCTCGGTCACGGCGCGCTGCGCCGGCGGGCAGCCCTCGCCGGCCCGCTGGAACAGCTCCTCGGCGCTCGTGGGCGGGGCGCCCTCCGACGCCGGCCACGCGGCCGCCGTACGCAGCAACAGGTGCTCGGCTCCGAGGAAGCGCTCCAGGCCCTCGGGGACGGGGTCCCGGCCGGCGTCCCACGGGAAGGGCAGGTGGGCGACCTCGCCGGCCCAGCCGGACGCCCCGCGCAGCAAACGTCCGCCGATGACCAGCGCCGCTCCTATCCGCACACCCGCCTGCACGTACGCGAACTGCGCGGCCTCCTGCGCCACGCCGAGGTTCCCCTCGGCGACGGCCGCGCAGTTGACGTTGTTCTCCAGGAGCAGCGGGGCCGGGGGGAGGGACAGCGCCTTGAGCATGTCGTGCACCTCGGGCGACTGCGAGGCGGCGGCGGGGTCCCTGTCGGTCACGACGGTCGGGAGCGCGATCACTATCTGCCGCAGCGGCCCGCTGTCGCCGAGCCGCGGCAGCGTCTCGCGCAGGAGCGCGCCCGCGGCGTCGGCGCTGGCCGTCAGATCCGCCGCGCCGGACCGGGACGCCGGGGACGTGACGTCGCGGCTGACCCCCAGCAGTCGCTCGCCGCTCAGCGCGTGCGCGTGGATGCGCGTGCGGGTGACGCCGACGTCGACGCCCAGCACGTGACCGGCCCCCTCGCCGACGCGCCACAGCAGCGCCGACCGGCCGGTGTGCCCCTGGACGGAGCCGTCCTCCCGCACGAGGCCGAGCTCCTCGAGCTCGGACATCGCCGTGGAGACCGTGGGCTTGGACAGGCCCAGCGCCTGGCTGATCTGGGGCCGGGTGGCCCGGCCGCGCCGGGTGAGCTCCGCCAGCACCGCCCGTGCACTCGTGCTCAGTGATGTCATCCGGAACCCCGCAGCTCCCGCTTCCACTTGATCCTTTCGGACCTGCCCTTGACATATCCTACCTCACTTCGTTAGGTAAATGACCTAACTAACTGGAGGCTGGTTATGCACTCGATCTCACGCCGGAGGCTCCTGAGCCTGCCGCTGGTCCTCGGCGCGGCCGCGGTCCTGCCCGGTTGCGCCGTGTCCGGGCCTTCCCGCGGCAACGGCGGCTCCTCGGGCCCCGTCACGCTGAACGCCCTGTTCATGAAGCAGGCCAGCTACAGCGAAGACGACATCCGCGGCATGCTCGCGGCGTTCCGGAAGGCCCACCCGGACATCACGGTCCAGCCGACCTTCGTCGCGTACGAGGCCCTGCACGACAAGATCGTCATTTCGGCGCCGGCCGGCACGTACGACGTCGTGCTGATCGACTGCATCTGGCCGGCGGAGCTGGCCGGCAAGAACATGCTGCTCGACGTCACCGACCGCTACCAGCAGGCCTGGCTGGACGACATCCTGCCCGGCACGCTCGGCTCCGTCACGTACAAGGACCGCAGGTACGGGATGCCGTGGATCCCCGGCGGGAAGATCTTCTTCTACAACACCCGGATGCTCAAGGACGCCGGGGTCGACGAGAAGGCGATGTCGACCTGGGACGGCGTGCTCGAGGCGGCCAGGACGCTGAAGGCCAAGAAGGTCGTCGAGCATCCACTGGTGTGGAGCTGGGCGCACGCCGAGGCGATGATCTGCGACTACGCGCAGCTCCTCGGCGCGTTCGGCGGCCGTTTCCTGGACGACGCGGGCAAGGCGGCCTTCCACCAGGGGGGCGGGCTGCAGGCGCTGGAGTGGATGAGGCGCACGCTCGACGAAGGGCTCAGTGCGCCCTCGTCGACGAAGCTCCTGGAGGACGACGTCAAGAAGGTCGTCGTCCAGGGCGACGCGGCGATCGCGCTCAACTGGGACTACATGTACAGCGAGTCCAACGACCCGAAGCAGTCGAAGATCGTCGGAGAGCTGAAGCCCGCGGTCAGCCCCAAGGGGCCGGGCGGTCAGGGGCCGGCGGTCGACGGGTCGATGGGCCTGTCGGTCACCGCGACCTCCAAGCACCCCGACGCCGCGTGGCAGCTCGTCGCCTTCCTGTGCGGGAAGGACAACCAGCTCCAGTACGTCGAGAGGTCGCTGCCGGTGTGGAACAGCGCCTACGAGGACCCGAAGCTCACCAGCGGGGCGCAGGCACCGCTGGTGGCGGCCGACAAGGCCCAGTACGGCTCGCTGATCGAGCGCCCCCAGGTCGTGCAGTACAACGCGGTGAGCCAGGAGATCCAGGCCGGGCTGCAGTCCTGCCTGGTCGGCGGCACGCCCGCGGCCCAGGCGCTCTCCGACGCCGCGGCCAAGGTCGACCGCGTCATCGGGGGCTGACCGGTGTCCCTGACACTGCGACGCCCCGCGAGCACGGCGCCGCCGGCGGCGCGGGCCAGACGAGGGAAGGTCGAACGCCAGTGGCCGCTCGCCCTGGCGCTGCTGGCCCCGGCGATGATCGTCGTGTTCGGCGTCGTCCTGTATCCCATGGGCCGCACGCTGGTGCTCAGCCTCGTCGACGCCACCTCGGCGCTGCAGACCGCGTTCTCGTTTTCCGGGCTGTCGAACTACACGGCGCTGCTGTCGGACTCCGAGTTCTGGGCCACGGTGTGGCGCACCGCCGTGTTCACCGTCTTCTCCACGGCGGTGGAACTCGTGGTCGGCCTGCTGCTCGCGCAGTTCCTCAACCAGCGCATCCGCGGTCAGTGGTTCTTCCGCAGTCTCGTGGTCCTGGCGTGGGCGCTGCCCACCATCGTCAGCGCCAACATGTGGCGGTGGATCCTCCACCCCGAGTACGGCGCGCTCAACGGCCTTCTGATGAACCTGGGCCTGCTCGACTCGTACAAGGACTGGGTCGGCGGCCCGACGCAGGCGCTGTTCGTGGTCGCGCTGGTCGACGCGTGGAAGACCACGCCGCTGGTGGCGATCCTGCTGCTCGCCTCGATGCAGACCATCGGCGACGACGTCTACGAGGCGGCGGCCATGGACGGCGCGGGGGCGGTGCGCCGGTTCCTGTCCATCACGATCCCGATGCTCAAGCCGGCGATCGCGGTCGTCCTGGTGCTGCGCACCATCGAGGCGTTCAAGGTCTTCGACATCATCTACATCATGACCAGGGGCGGCCCCGACTCCGGGACCACCACGATCGCCTTCTACACCTACCTGAAGGCCTTCTCCAACCAGGAGTTCAGCCTCGGCTCGGCGGCCGCCTACCTCACCGTGCTGTTCATCTTCGTGCTCTCGCTGGTGTACCTGCGCATGCTCCGCACCGACTCGGGGGGAACGGCGTGAGACCCTCTCGCTTCTACCGCCCCTCGATGTACCTGTGCGGGGCGCTGCTGGCCGCCGTCGTCCTCGGGCCGTTCGCCCTGCTGCTGCTCGCCAGCGTGTCCCCGCAGGCCGGCCTGCTCGGCAAGCCGCCCGACCTGTGGCCGGACTCGCCCACGCCGGACCGTTACGCGGCGATCTTCACGCAGGCGGCGGGCGGCGTGGCGGGCGACTTCCGCGTGGCCCTGGTCAACTCGCTGGTCGTCGCCGGGTGCAGCGTCGCGGTGAGCCTGGTGACCGGCGTGCTCGGCGCCTACGCGTTCGCGCGGCTGCGGTTCCCCGGGCGCAGACTGGTGCTGTTCGTCTTCATGTTGACGTACATGATGCCGCCGCTGGCCCTCGTGGTGCCCATGTACATGACCGGCGCCGCGCTCGGCCTGCTCGACACGCGGACCTCGCTCGTCGTGGTCTACTGCTCCTTCACCACGCCCTTCGTCCTGTGGCTGCTGTCCGGCTACTTCCGCGCCCTGCCGGCCGAACTCGAGGAGGCCGCCCGCATCGACGGGTGCGGCCGGGTCGGCGCGCTGATCCGGGTGGTGCTGCCGGTGGCGCGTCCGGGCCTCATCTCCGCGGGGCTCCTGGCGTTCCTCATGGCATGGGACGAGTTCTTCTACGCGCTCATCTTCACCTCGTCCCCGGCGTCGAAGACGGTTCCCGTGGCGCTGGCCGAGTTCACCGGCCGCTACAGCCTCGACTTCGGCCTGATGGCCGCGGGCGGCCTGCTCGCCGCCGTGCCGCCGGTGCTCATCGCGCTGATCTTCCAGAAGCACATCACCCGCGGGCTGGCCGCGGGTGCTGTCAAGTAACCCTCGGTTGTGAGAGAAGGTTCGATGTCCCACGACATCTCCATGTCCGACGCGCTCGACCGGCAGCCCGAGGCGCTGGCCTCCGCGGTGCGCACCCTGCGCGAGCAGCTCACGGGCTCCTGGCCCGCGCCGCGCCGCCCGCTGTTCGTGGCCATGGGCGCCAGCCACGCCGCGCTCGCGGCCTGCGTGCACCAACTGCGCGCGTACGGCATCTGGGCGAGCAGGGCCGGATACGGGGAGATCCCGGCGTCCGTCCCGGCCGCCGACGTCGACCTGGTGGCGGGGGTGTCCCAGTCGGGACGCAGCGCGGAGACGATCGACGCCCTGCGGGAGGTGGAGGCGGAGCGGCGGCTGGCCGTGGTGAACATCGCGGAATCGCCGCTGGCCGAACTGGCGGGCACGGTGCTGAGCTGTGGGGGAGTGCCCGATTCCAAGGTGTCCACCTCAGGTTTCACCGTCACGCTCGCCGCCCTCGGGATGCTGGCCGACACGTGGGCGCTCGGCGCGCCGGCAGACTCCTGGGAGTCCCTGGCGGACCACCTGGACGAGACCGGAAAGCGGGCGGATGACACCGTGGACGGCCTCCTGGAAGGCGTCGCGGATAGCGTCGCCGCCGACGTCGTCGGAGCCGGGGCGTCGCTGACCGCCGCCGAGGAGGGCGCGCTGATGCTGCGGGAGGCCTGCCGGCTTCCCGCCGCCGCGTACGAGACCCGGCAGTATCTCCACGGGCCGATGGAGTCGGCCGGCCGCACCGCGCACATCGTCATCGGGGACGAGCGCGAGGCCGCGCTGGCCCTGCAACTGGCCGAGGCCGGCCACCGGGTGCTCTACGTGGGCCCCCGCGCGGCGCCGGTCCCGCACGTGGAGATCCCGCGACTCGCCCCGGTGGCCCGCGCGATCGTCGAGAACAGCGTGCTCCAGCGGCTCGTCGCCAAGGTGGCCGCCGCGCGGAACGTTCCGGTCGGCGAGTTCCTGTTCTCGATGAGCGACACGAAGGTGGACACCCTCGCCGCGGGGACCGCATGAGCCGCATGGCCGTCGGCGTCGACGTGGGCGGGACGAAGACCCACTGGCGTGCGGCCGGAGAGAAGGGCCACGTCGCGGACCGCGTCGTGCCCAGCGACCTGGGCTCGGACATGGACGACCTGGCCGAGTGGCTGGTGTCGGACCTGCGCGAGTGGGGGGTGCCGTACGCCGCCCTGGGCGTGGGCGCGCACGGATGCGACAGCGCGTCCCTGTGTCGGAGGTTGCGCGACCTGCTGAGCGCGCGGCTCGCGGTCCCGGTGCGGGTGGTCAACGACGCCCACCTCCTGCCGTACGCGGCCGGCGTCCCCGGGGCGATCGGCGTGATCGCCGGCACGGGGTCGGTCGCCGCGGGCACGGGTCCCGGCGGCGAGCCCCTCCTCGCCGGCGGCTGGGGATGGGCGCTCGGTGACGAGGGATCGGCCGCCGGGCTCGTACGCGAGGCCGTGCGCGCCACCTGCCTGCGGCACGACGCCGGCCTCCCGCCCGACGAGCTGGCGCTGGGCCTGCTCGCGGCCTTCCACGCGGACGAGGTGCCGGGGCTGTCGCACGCGCTGACCCGCTCGCCCAGCGCGGAGGAGTGGGGCCGTCACGCTCCGGTCGTCTTCCGGGCGGCGCGGCAGGGATCGGGCGTCGCGCTGCAGGTCGTCGAGGAGGGGGGACGGGCGCTGGCGAAGCTGGTCGAGACGCTGATGTCCCGTGGGGCCTCGGCCACGGCGGTGGTCGCGGCGGGCGGGGTGCTCACGACGCAACCCCGGCTGTTCACCGCCCTGGCCGACGCGCTGGGCAAGAGCCACCCGGACCTCCCCGTCACGTTGCTCGACGCCGATCCGGTGGACGGCGCGGTGCGGCTGGCCCGGGAGCTCCTCGCCGCTCCGGCGGCCTGACCGGGCCCCGGCCGCGGGGCGGGAGCGGCATGTCCGCCGCTCTCGCCCCTCGGCCCGGACGGCATCAGTAGCCGTATCGGCTCTTGAGGTGGCGCCACCAGTCGCGCAGCATCCACGTGTCGAACTCGGTGATCTGCGTCGCGGAGCCGGCGTTCATGATGAAGCAGCACACGCCCGTCGGCGTCCAGTCGTAGAAGTCGTCGAGCCCGAACCCGTGGCCTATCTCGTGCAGGAGGATGTGGATGTTCTCGCTGTCGAGCGCGCCCACGTAATATTCGCTGCCGATCCGCTGGCCCCAGTCGCCGCCCGCGCCGCCGGTCATGCCCGCGGTGAGCCACAGGGACATGTCGTAGTGGTGCGCCGCGCCGCCCGGGCAGCCGGAGTAGTCGCCGTTCTGGTGGAAGAACCGGCCGCAGGGCGGGCTGCACTGCGGGGCGCCCTCGTTGATGTCACCCACGTAGACGTCGACCGAGCTGTCGGTCCACTGCAGCCGGCTCCGGTCCCGTACGGCCCAGCCGACGACCTTCACGTTCACGTCCGGGTACGGCCAGCCGTTCCAGCCTTCGAGCTTGTCGATCCACTTGTTGAACGAGCGGGCGAGGCTCGCCTGGACGCGGTCGCGCAGGGAGGCCGACACGGTGGCGGAGGAGTCCCACCGGACGCAGTAGTTGATGCTCCCGCGGCCCGCCATGATGTGAAGCCGAGCGTCCAGCCGTTGACCGGGTCGCCCGGGTTCTGGATGGTGACGGAGGCGGTGAAGCCGCCCCCGCCGGAGCCGGCCGCCCAGTCGTCGGTGCTGTAGGTCACCGTGCAGGCGGCGGCGGCCCCGGCGGGGGTCGCCGTTCCGAACGCCAGTGTGGCGCCCAGGACGAGGACGGACACCATCCCCAGGAAGAGCCGAGTCGGTCGCATCACCGTGTCCTTTTTGGCCGAGGGGAAAGGGGCACGCAACAATAGGCACCACGCGGGTTTCGTGGAAAGGACGCGACCACAGAAGCCGGGGAAACACCGGACCGGTGATGTAAATTTCATTGTCCACAGGGACCGGATTTTGTTTCGGCCTCCCGAAAGGAAATAGGGCGGGTGCCGATAAAGGAAGGTGCCGGGCGGCGCGGCCGCCGGCCGCGCCGCCCGTGCCCGCCGTCAGGAGAGGAACCCTCCGTACGGGCCGTTGATGATGGCGGTCTTCTGCGCCTGGCTGAAGTGACAGTTCGGATAGTCGTAGAGGGACGCCGACATGCACGTTCCGTCGGTGGACGTGGCGTCGGGAAGGCCGAACGCGTGGCCCAGCTCGTGCACCATGCCGCCGTACCACCGGTTCATCGGGCCGTTCAGGCCGGCCGCGCCGTCGGCGTCGTGGCCGCTGAGGATGACCCAGCCGTTGCCGCCGCCGCCACCCGCGCCGTCGCCCTCGGCGCTGACCTCGCCGACGTTGATCCACCGGCTGTCGGGCGCACCGAGGCCGAACTTGCGGCGCAGTTCCTCCTGCATGTTGCACACCGCCCACCAGTACTTGTCACCGCACTTCGGGGTGTTCTCGTACCAGCTGCGCGGCTGGTCGCCGTTGACGACCTCGACGACCGTGCTGTTCAGCGTGAACGTCTTGCCGAGCTCCTGCTCGAAGAAGCGCTGCGCCTCCTGCACGACCTTGGCCATGCCGTCCGGGTAGCGCTGGTCGTACGCCACGTCGGAGGGCTTGAGCCAGAAGACGCGCACCGTCCGAGCCGGGGGAGTGCTCGGCGAAGGCGACGCCGACGCCGACGGCGACTTGGTCGGTGACGCGGAAGGCGACGGTGACGGCGACGGGGACGTGGACGGGCTCGCGCTGGGGGAGGCGGCCGGCCCGCCCGTGCAGGCGACGCCGTTGAGCGTGAACCCGGCCGGCACGGGGTTGGTGGTGTTGTTCCAGGTGCCGTTGAACCCGAACGCGGTGCTCGCGCCCGTCGCCAGGGAGCCGTTCCAGCTCACGTTGGCGGCGGTCACGGCACTGCCGCTCTGCGTCACGTTCGCGCTCCACGCCTGCATGACGCTCTGCCCCGTGCCGAAGGCCCAGCGCAGGGTCCAGCCGGAGACCGGATCGCCGAGGTTCGTGATCGCGACGTTGGCGCTGAACCCGCCGTTCCACTGGGAACCGACGGTGTAGGTGACCCGGCAGGCGGCCGAGGCGGCGTGAGCCGCGACCGTGGTTCCCGCGGCGGCGCCGGCCAGGCAGGCGGCCAGGGCCAGGGGAGTCAGGACTGCGCGTAATCGCCGTTGATGCATCTGATGCCTCCATCGCGGACGCCGTTGTTCACGACATCGCGGTTGACCACGACCGTCCGGAAACAACCATGAATGCGCTCCCGGGCGCGCGAACCACGAAGTTGTGAACGCTAACAACCGCGAACGGTGAGGAATGCGATCGGCTCTGTCAATGGATCGCATCGAAATTCGCGGGGAACGTGGAAAAACGCGGCCCGTGCCTGGAAAGTTTCAGACAGGGGTGCCAGACATTTCCACAGGCCCGAAAAGTTTTCGGTGCTGTAAATATCTGATTCATGCGACCACGTGTCAGAGGACGAGCCCGGCCAGGGCTCACTCGCCCGCGGAGCGGCTGACCGGTCAGGACGTGGGGCCGGACTGCGCCGCAGGACCATGGACGATCTGTTCCAGGCAATCGCGGAACAGATCATCGACGGTGCGGCCAGGCTGGAAGTACTCTGTCACGCCGGCCATCACGGTGGGGTACGCCGCGGCGTACGCGGCCATGTCGAAGCCGTCCAGGGCGTCCGCGTCGGGGGGGCCGGCCTGTTCCTCCAGGACGTAGCCGACGGTGAAGCGCAACACCGTCAACACGATCAGGCGAGCGTGCCGCAAGGGAATGCCCCGCCCGACCAGCGTGCTCATCGCCAGTTCGGAGATGGCGGCCATCTTGAGGGACAGCTGGGAGGCCGAGATGATCCGGGCTCCGTCCGGGTGGGCCAGCAACGCGCGCCGCAGCCGCTCGGCCAGGCCGATCAGCCAGTCCTGCCAGCACTCCTCCGGCGCGGGCGACGCCGGCTCGGGGAACTGCTGCTCAAGAATCGCCTCTGCGATCGCGGTGACCAGCGCCGCCTTGTTCGGGATGTGCCAGTAGAGAGTCGGCGACTGTACGCCGAGCCGGGCGGCCAGTTTGCGCGTGGTCACGCCGTCGAGACCCTCGGCGTCGAGTAGCGCGACGGCCTCGGTGACGATCCGCTGCTTGTCCAGAGCCAATTCCGGCACCTCCCTTTCGCACCCTATCAGTGATAGAGTTCTCTATCGGTGATAGAGACCAGCGCGCCAGAGGAGGCACCGATGAAGCACCGACACTCGCTCCGTGACCTGCTGCACTGGGCGACCCATCGCATTCCGGGGGTTCCCGCGCACACCGAGCGGTCAGCCGGGCACCAGGGCCAGGCCCGCCACGGCCATGGGTGGCGGCACTCGCTCACGTACCACCGTTCGCACCACCGTTCGCACCACCACGGGTTCAACCACTCTCCGGCCCGTCCGCCTCGCGTCCTGGCGGCGTGGCAGACGCGGATCGCCCACTTGTTCGGTCAGGAGCGGGGATGAAGGCGGCGGTCCTCCACGAGGCCGGCGGCATCCCGCGCTATGAGGACTTCCCCGATCCGGTGGCCGGCGACGGCGAGGTGATCATCGACGTCAAGGCGGTCGCCGTCGAGAACGTCGACAAGGCGATCGCGGCCGGCACGCACTACGCCGGCGGGAAGTACATCGGCCGGTTTCCGGCGATCCCTGCCTTCGACGGCATCGGCGCCCTCCCAGACGGCACGCTCGTCGGGTTCGGCGACATCCGCCCGCCCTACGGCGCGCTCGCCGAGAAGGCCGTGGTGCCCCAGGGCTCCTACGTGCCGATCCCCGACGGCATCGACCCGGCCGTGGTGACCGTGATGGCCTCGGCCATCACCGCGATGTCGATGAAAGCGGCCGCGGGGTTCGTTCCCGGAGAGACGGTGCTGGTGCAGGGTGCCACCGGGGTCGCCGGGCGGCTCGCGGTCAAGGTGGCCCGGCTGCTGGGCGCCGGCCGGATCGTCGCCACCGGCCGCGACGACAACCGGTTGCGCGAGGTACAGGCCATCGGGGCCGACACCGTGATCAACACCGCGGTCTCCGACGAGGCGCTGGCGCAGGCGTACCTCGACGCCAGGGGGGACGGCTACGACGTCGTCGTGGACTACCTGTGGGGCAGGCCCAGCGAGATCCTGCTGCGGGCGCTGGTGCCGCGGTCGTTCGCGTTCGGCAAGCCGACCCGCGTGGTCCAGATCGGCGAGTCGGCCGGCACTGAGCTCACCCTCGCCGGGTCGAGCCTGCGCACCTCCGGCGTGGAGATCTACGGTGCGGCCAAGGGCCTCGACCCGCAGACCATGGACGGGGCGTACCAGCAGATCGTGACGTGGACGCGGTCCGGCGAGCTCACCTTCGACGTGGAGAAGGTCCCGCTGAGCGACATCGAGACCGCCTGGCAGCGAACCGACCTCAAAGGCAGGCGACTCGTCGTGATGCCATGACGGCCCACGCCCACGACACACCAGCCATGATCAGCGGTCAGCGTTCCTGGGGCCGGCCCTCGGCATCGCGCGCCGGAGGGCCGGGTGCTCGGCGGTGAGCGGGACGCCTACCAGGTGATCGGCATCGTGGTGAGGCCGTGTACGACGGTGAAGGAGCGGAACAGGGGCTCGCCCGCCAGTCGCAGGCCGGGGAACCTGCGCAGCAGGGCGGGGAACGCGATGCGCATCTCCATGCGGGCCAGGGGAGCGCCGAGACAATGATGGACGCCGTGTCCGAACGCGACGTGGCCGATGGAATCCCGGCGGATGTCCAGGTCGTCCGGGTTCGGGACGAGTCCCGGATCGCGGTTGGCGGCGGGAAGGGAGCAGATGACGGTCTCGCCGGGGCCGAGGGTTTGATCGCCCAGCCGGACCTCGGCCGTAGTGATCTTGACGGTTCCGGAATGCACGATGCTCAGCCACCGCAGCAGTTCCTCGACGGCGGCGTCCACGCGGTCCGGCTCGTCGCGCAGCAGCGTGAGCTGGCCGGGGTGCCGCAGCAGGGCGAGTGTGCCCAAAGACAGCATGTTGGCCGTGGTCTCGTGCCCGGCGAGCAGCAGCAGGGTGCCGATGCCGGTGAGTTCGGCGTCGCTCAACTCGTCGCCGTGCTCGCGTACGAGCATCCCGAGCAGGTCCTCACCGGGATCGTGCCGAATGGCCTTGATCAGGCCTGCGATGTACGCCCGAGCCTCCGCCGCCGCGGCCGCGCGTTCGTCCGGAGGCAGGGACACGTCCAGGATCCGCTTGGACGTTCCCTGGAAGCCGGCCCGGTCGGCGTACGGCACGCCCAGCAGTTCGCAGATCACCAGAGAGGGAACCGGGAGGGCGAAGTCCGTCACCAGATCGGCGGGTGGTCCGCCGCGCTCCATGGCATCCAAATGGTCGTCGACGATCTGCTGGACTCTGGGCTCCAGCCGGCGCATACGGCGGACGGTGAACTGGGCCGTGAGCATCCGGCGCAGCCGGGTGTGCTCGGGAGGGTCGGAGCCGAGCAGGTTGCCGGCGCGCATCGCGGCGGTCTCCTCCGCAGTGGCCGGCGGTGCGCCGGGCGGCCGGAGCGGAGGCACGAGCGCGTTGCTGAACAGCTCGGGATGGCTCAGCACCGTACGGACATCCTCGAATCTGGTCACCAGCCAGGCGTCGGTGCCGAACATGGTGCGGATCCGGGCTACCCCCTCGTCGTCCCGCAGCGCGGAGAGCTCCGGGACGGGATGGAATCCGTCCCGTCGCATGTGCAGGGGCGGGGACATGTCGCGCACGCGACCTCCTCGGGTCACCGGCAGTGTGATGATCGACTTGCCACAATCCGACCATAACCGTCCGGTGTCCGCCGTGGACAATCGTGACACGACTGTGGCGGCCATGTCGCCGGGCCGGTCACCTGATCAGGCGAACCGCCCGAGGGCGGCGGTGTAGATCTCGACGGCCTCCTCGATCCGGTGGACCAGGCAGTACTCGTCGGTGACGTGCGCCTGCTCGGGCTCGCCCGGTCCGCAGACGACCGTGGGCGCCCCGCCGCAGGCGGCGGCGAGGACCGAGGCGTCGGTGAAGTAGCTGGCCGCCGGGCGGTCGCCGGGCGCGCCCGCCCCCGCCTCGACCAGGGCCCGGACGAAGGGGTCGTCCGGCTCCGTCCAGATCGCGGGCAGGTCCACGAGCACGCCGAGGGCCGCCTCGTCGCCGAGCGCGGCCTGCAACCGCTCGCGGAGCCGTCCGTGGTCCTGGCCGGCGACGGTGCGCAGGTCGATGGTCGCGACGGCCAGGTCGGGCACGGAGTTCACGTTGATCCCGCCGCGTGCCGTTCCCACGTTCACCGTGGACGGGCCGAGCCAGGGGGGGTCCGGCACCCCGGGGTCGAACGTCTCGACGGCGCCGATCACGCGGGCGAGCTTGTAGATCGCGTTGTCGCCCAGGTGCGGCATCGAGCCGTGGGCGGTCGTGCCTCGCGTCGTGGCCTCCAGCCAGAGCGCGCCCTTGTGACCGAGCAGCACCCGGTTGGCGGTCGGCTCGGCCACCAGCAGGGCGCGCGACCTGCCCACCAGGCCCGCGGCCACCATGCCGGCCGCGCCCTCGCAGCCGGTCTCCTCGCCCACGGTGAAGACCATCTCCAGAGCGGCCTTCGGCCCGGTGCGGCGCACGTGCCGCTCGGCGGCGACCACCAGCGCGGCGACGCCGGCCTTCATGTCGCTCGAACCGCGCCCGTACAGGCGGTCGCCGTCGATCTCCGCGCCGTGCGGCGCGTGCCGCCACGCCTGCCCGCCCAGCGGCACCGTGTCGAGGTGCCCGGTCAGCGTCACTGGTTCGCCCGTTCCCCAGCGGGCGACCAGCCCGGTGCGGCCGGGCGCGTGCTCGTGCGTGCGCACCGCGAAACCGGCGTCCGACAGCCGTCTCGCGAGGGGTTCGGCCACCGCGGCCTCGCCCCCGCCCACGGAGTCGATCCTGATCAGCTCGCGTGCCAGCTCGACCGCCTCGTTCACGCGGCCTCCTTCCCTCACTTACTCTGCGACGCCGGCCGCCACCGGTCGGCTGGTCTGCCGTACGACGAGCCTGGGAGCGATGGCGATGCGCTGCGCGGGCCGGGGGTCGCCGGCCTTGACCTGGCCGAGCAGGCGCACGGCCTCCGCCGCCATCTCCTCCACCGGCTGGCGCACGGTGCTGAGCGGCGGGTCGCACATCGTCGCGTGTCCCACGTCGTCGAACCCGACCACCGCCACGTCCTCGGGGACGCGCGCTCCGCCGAACCGCAGCGACCGCACCAGGCCCACGGCGATCTCGTCGTTCGCGCAGACGACCGCGTCCGGCAGCCGGCCGGCGTCGAGCAGCCTGCGCCCGGCCTCGACGCCCCATTCGAGGGTGAACTCGCCCAGCAGCGGCGGCAGAACCTCCACGCCCGCCCGCGCCGCGGTGCGTTCGAACCCGCTGAGCCGCAACCGGGCGGAGGAGCTCACCAGCCGGCTGCCCGCGAAGACCACCGAGCGGGCCCCGCCCGCGATCACGTGATCGACCGCCAGGGCCAGCCCGGCCTCGTCGTCCACGCCCACCCAGTCGGCCCCGCCGCCCTCGATGTAGCGGTCGAGCTGCACCAGCGGCACCCGGCGGGCCGCGTCGAGCACCGCCGGGACGCTGGCCTCGATGTCGCACGGGCTGATGATCAACCCGTCCACCCGCCGGGCCAGCAGGGTCTCCAGCCTGCGCGCCTCGACCTGCGGACTGTACTGGGACGCGCACAGCAGCAGGTCGGTGCCGGAGTTCTGCAGCTCGCGCTCCACGGCCTCGACGATCGTGGTGAAGAACGGGTTGCCGATGCCTGGGACGACCATGCCGATGGTGCCGGTGGTCTGGTCGCGCAGCGCCTTCGCGACCGCGTTCGGCTGGTAACCGAGCTCGGCGGCGACGCGCGCCACCCGCTCGGCGATCTCGGGCGTGACCTTGCGCCGCCCAGAGAGGGCACGGGAGGCCGAGGCCACGGAGACGCCGGCCGCTCGTGCCACGTCGTGAATCGTCACGCCCATCGTGTAATCGATTTCCCTTGATCTTTGCCAACGATCGACCTTGACGACCGTTGTGATGCCAGGATCACAAGGAACGATAGAGGTTCTGTGAGGAAACCGCACCTTGACGGTGCTTTTTTGGTCCCACTAGCATGCCCGAAACTCGGGTAATCGATTACCCAATCGATCTCATCCCTCCCGGCCCCCCGAAAGGCTCATCTCATGGCTCGATCCACGAGACTCATCCGCCTGACAGCGGCGACGACGATCCTGGCCACCGGCCTGCTGGCGGCGGCCTGTGGCGGCTCGGACGACTCCGGCGCCTCCGGAGGCTCCGGCGGAGACCGGCCGCGGGTCGGAATCGTTCAGATCAACCAGCAGGCGATCTTCTTCAACGAGATGAACGCCGGCGCCCAGCAGGCGGCGAAGGAGGCGAACGTCGACCTCACGATCTTCAACGCCAACGACGACCCGGCCAAGCAGAACGAGGCCATCGACAACTTCGTCCAGCAGCAGTTCGACGCGGTCATCGTGGTCGCCATCGACGTCGAGGGCATCAAGCCCGCCGTGAAGATCGCCAAGGACGCCGGGCTGAAGGTCGTCGCCGTGGACGCCATCGTCGACTCGCCCGCCGTGGACACCCAGGTGGGCGTGGACAACGCGGCGGCGGCCCAGCAGGCGGGCGACTTCGTCAACAAGTGGGCCCAGGCGCAGGGCCTGAGCGCGCCGAAGATCGGCGTGGTGGGCGCGCTGAACTCCTTCATCCAGAACATCCGCAAGGACGACTTCAACAAGACCGTCGAGGGCGCCGGCGCCAAGATCGTGCAGACCGTCGACGGGCAGAACAAGCAGGAGGCCGCGATGACGGCCGCGGAGAACCTGCTCACCTCCCGGTCCGACATGAACATCGTGTACGCCACCGGCGAGCCGGCCCTGCTCGGCACGGTCGCCGCGGTGAAGTCGCAGAACGCGGGCGACCGGGTCAAGGTCTTCGGCTGGGACCTGACCAAGGAGGCCATCAGCGGCATCGACGAGGGGTTCGTCGCCGGAGTGGTCCAGCAGGACCCGAAGACTGAGGGCTACGAGGCCGTCAAGGAGGCCAAGGCCCTGATCGGCGGCGCCCAGGCGAAGAAGAAGATCGACGTGCCCGTGACGATCGTGACCAAGGACAACGTCGACCCGTACCGCGCCACCTTCAAGTGAGCGGCGAAGGGACTCGCATGACGGACCAAGAGGCGGGTCGCGTTGATCGAGTGGTCATGCGCGACATCCGCAAGCGCTACGGAATGGTCGACGCGCTGCGCGGCGTGACGCTGCGCGTCGGCCCGGGAGAGGTGGTGGGGCTCGTCGGCGACAACGCGGCCGGCAAGTCCACCCTCATGAAGGTGCTGGCCGGCGCCGTCGTGCCGGACTCCGGCGAGATCGTCTTCGACGGCCGGCCGGTCTCCTTCGCCAGCCCCAAGGACGCCCGCGAGCTGGGCATCGAGATGGTCTACCAGGACCTCGCGCTCTGCGACGACATCGACGTCGCCGGGAACCTGTT
The DNA here is from genome assembly GCF_030268985.1 of Microbispora sp. NBRC 16548. Taxonomy (NCBI): domain Bacteria; kingdom Bacillati; phylum Actinomycetota; class Actinomycetes; order Streptosporangiales; family Streptosporangiaceae; genus Microbispora; species Microbispora sp. NBRC 16548. Next base: position 194,861 of record NZ_BSSF01000012.1, on the reverse strand, counting down.
CCTCGGCAGGGAGCCGCGCAAGGCCGGCGGGATGATGCTCGACGTGCGCAAGATGCACGCGGACGCCCGTCGCCACCTCGACGCGCTGAACATCCGGATCCCGCTGACGGACATCCCCGTCGGAGGGCTGTCCGGCGGCCAGCGGCAGGCGGTCGCCATCGCCCGGGCGGTCACCTTCGGGCCCAAGCTGCTCATCCTCGACGAGCCGACGGCGGCGCTCGCCGTCGCCGAGGTCGAGACCGTCCTCGAACTGATCAAGACGGTCTCGGCGCAGGACGTCTCGGTGATCCTCATCACGCACCGCCTGCAGGACCTCTTCCGGGTCTGCGACCGGCTGTGCGTCATGTACGAGGGCACGCTCAGGGCCGACCTGGACGCCCGGAGCACCAGCCTCGAACGGCTCGTGTCCGAGATCGTCGCCCACGACGAGGGAGAGAAGGAGGGGAGGCGACGGTGACCGTCACCAGTGAGCGGGTCGTCACCACCAGGTCGGCCCGGGCCAACGCCCACATCGGCCGGCACGCGCAGACGATCGCGATCGCGGTCGTGCTGGTGGTCCTACTGATCTTCTTCGCGTTCTCCGCCGACCGGTTCGCCACGACGGGCAACTTGCTCAACCTGTTGCGGCAGATCGCCCCCACGCTGGTCGTCGCGACCGCGATGACCTTCGTGATCAGCACCTCCGGCATCGACCTGTCGGTCGGCTCGACGGTCGCGCTGTCTGGGTCGCTGCTCGCGATCGTGCTGCAGCACGGGTGGAACCCCACCCTCGCCCTGGTCGCGATCCTCGCGCTCGGCGCACTGATCGGGTTCGTGAACGGGTGGTTCTCCTCCTACCAGAACATCCCGCCGTTCATCGTCACGCTCGCGATGTTGTCGATCATGCGGGGCACGGCGCTGCGCGCCACCGAGGGCTACTCGACCCCCATCGACGGAGACCTCTGGATCGTCCAGATCGGCCAGGGCCGCATCGCCGGGGTGCCCGTCCCGGCCATCCTCGCCGTGATCATCGCGCTCGTCGGATGGCTCGTCCTCACCCGGACGCCGTTCGGCCGCTATGTCATCGGCCTCGGCTCCAACGGCGAGTCGCTGCGCCGCACCGGTGTGAACACGCGGAAGGTCGGGCTGACCGTCTACGTGCTCACCGGCCTGGCGGCGGCGATCGCGGGCGTGCTGATCGCCACCCGCCTCAGCTCCGGCTCGTCCAACGCCGGCACCGGCTTCGAGCTGGAGGTCATCACGGCCGTCGTGCTCGGCGGCACCAGCCTCTTCGGCGGCCGGGCGAGCATGCTCGGCACGATCCTCGGCGCGCTCACGCTCGGCGTGATCGCCAACGGCCTGGTGCTGCTGCACGTCTCGCCGTTCTACGTGCAGATCGTCCAGGGCGGCATCCTGCTGCTGGCCATCTTCGCCAACAGCAAGGTGTGGGCGAAGTTCGGAGCGATCCGGAAATGACGTCCGCAGCCCGGCCTCCGGACGTGACGACCGTGCTCGGCCCGGTGTCCGCCGACGACCTCGGGATCACGCTCTGCCACGAGCACCTGCGCAACGACGGCGCCCGCGCCTGGCACCCCGCGCCCGAGGGCGACGCCGAGGGCGAGCTGATCGCCCGCGACCCTGTGCGGATGGAGTTCCTCGGCAGGCTCCGCAACGACCCCTACCTCTCCCGCGACAACGTGTCGCTGGACGACACGGGGACCGCCATCGAGGAGGTGCGCAGGTTCGCCGAGCACGGCGGGCGCACGCTGCTCGAGGTGACCCCCGAGGGGATCGGGCGGGCGCACGCCGAGCTGGTCGCGATCGCCCGCGCCACCGGCCTCAACATCGTCATGGGCTGCGGTTTCTACCTGCAGAAGACCCATCCGGCCCGGGTCCGCTCGATGACCGCGGCGGACGTCGCCGACGAGATCGAGCGCGACCTGACCGAAGGTGTGGACGGGGTCCGCTCCGGTGTGATCGGCGAGATCGGCGTCTCGCCGGACTTCACCGCCGAGGAGGAGAAGGTGCTGCGCGGCGCGGCCCGGGCGCAGGCCCGCACCGGCGTGCCGCTCTCGGTCCACCTCCCCGGCTGGGTGCGGCACGGCCACCGCGTGCTCGACGTCGTCGCCGAGGAGGGCGGCCTGCTCGCCGGCACCGTGCTCTCGCACCTGAACCCCAGCGGGGCGGACCGCGACTACCAGGTGTCCCTCGCCCTGCGCGGCGCCTACCTCGGCTACGACATGTGCGGCATGGACTACCTCTATCCGGGCGAGGGCCAGTCCCCGTGCGACGAGGAGAACGCCGCCGCGGTGGCCTGGCTGGTCCGCGCCGGGCTCGGGGACCACGTCCTGCTCTCCCAGGACGTGTTCCTGAAGACGATGCTCGTCCGCTACGGCGGCACCGGCTACGCCCACATCCTCACGCACTTCGTCCCGCGCTTGCACCGGCACGGGCTGACCGCCGACGACACCACCCGGCTGCTCGCGGACAACCCGCGTGAGCTCTTCCTCGCCGCCGCGCGCGGCCACTGATCACACACACGAACAGAAGGAGACGATTTCCATGACCCGTGTGCTGGTCGCCGGCGAATCGTGGGTGAGCCAGTCGACCCACTTCAAGGGCTTCGACTCGTTCACCACGACCACCTACCACACCGGAATCGATCCGCTGCGGGACGTCCTGGTCGCCGACGGCATCGAGGTCGACCACCTGCCCGCGCACGACGTGCCCGCGTTGTTCCCCGGCACGCCCGAGGCGCTGGCGGCCTACGACGTGATCGTGCTCTCCGACATCGGGGCCAACAGCATCCTGCTGCACCCGGCCACCTGGCTGGCCAGCGAGAAGACCGTCAACCGGATCGACCTGCTGGCCGACTGGGTGGAGCAGGGCGGCGGCCTCGCCATGGCCGGCGGCTACCTGAGCTTCCAGGGTTTCGAGGCGAAGGCCGCCTTCGCCGGTACGGCCGTGGAGCGGGTGCTCCCCGCCCGGATCTCCCGCTACGACGACCGCGTCGAGACCCCGCAGGGCGTGCCCGGCCTGCTCGCCGACGACGCGCACCCCATCGTGGCCGGACTTCCCGCCCAGTGGCCCGACCTGCTCGGCTACAACCGGTTCGCGCTGCCCGAGGACGCCACGCTGCTCGCGACCGTCGCCGGCGACCCCCTGCTCGCCGTACGGCAGGCCGGGGCCGGGCGCACGCTCGCCTGGGCCTCCGACATCGCGCCGCACTGGTGCCCGGACGAGTTCGTCTCCTGGGACGGCTACCGCACCCTGTTCACCCGGGCGGTCCGCTGGCTCGCGAAGGAGCTCTGACATGCCGATCCCGGTGATCCTCGACTGCGACCCCGGGCACGACGACGCCATGGCCATCCTGCTCGCGGTGGCCCACCCGGCGATCGACCTGCGCGCGGTCGCGACGGTCGCGGGGAACCAGACGGTGGAGAAGACCGCGCTCAACGCGCGGCGGATGCTGAGCCTGGCCGGCGTCACCGGCGTGCCGGTCGCCGCCGGCTGCGACCGCCCGCTCGCGGCGCCGCTGGAGATCGGCGACTACGTGCACGGGGAGAGCGGCCTGGACGGCCCGGCGTTCGGGGAGCCGAGCGTCCCGCTCGACCCCCGCCACGGCGTGGACCTCATCCACGACACGCTGGCGGCCGCAGCCGAGCCGGTGACCGTGGTGGCCATCGGCCCGCTGACGAACATCGCCACGCTGCTCCGCCGTCATCCGGAGGACCGCGAGCGGATCAGGGAAGTCGTGATCATGGGCGGCTCCACCGATCGCGGCAACCACACGCCGTACGCGGAGTTCAACGTGTACGCCGATCCGGAGGCGGCGGCGGAGGTGCTGGGCAGCGGCGTGCCGACGACGTGGGTGGGACTCAACGTCAGCCACCAGGCGCTGGTGACCGCCGACGTGCTCGCCAGGATCGAGGCGCTGGGCACCCCACTGGCCCGCGTCTGCGTGGAACTGCTCACGTTCTTCGGCTCGACCTATCACGAGACCTGGGGGTTCCCCGCTCCGCCGCTGCACGACCCGATCACGGTGGCGTACCTCATCGACCCCACGGTCCTGACGTACGAGCGGGTGGGCCTGCGCATCGAGCTGGACGGCCGGCACACCCGGGGAGCGACCGTGGCCGACCTCCACCGGCGCATGGACTGGGAGCCCAACGCGAACGTCGGGATCGGACTGGACCGCGACCGGTTCTGGGATCTGATGATCGGCGCGATCGAGACGCTCGGCCGGGCCTCCTGAGCATCGCCGTAGCACTGACAGCCTGAAACAGGAGGAACGCCATGGAACCGAAAGGTGTTGTCGTCGTCGGGAGCATCTCCGCGGATGTCACCGCCTTCACCCGCCGCCTCCCGCGCCGGGGAGAGACCGTTCTCGGCGACGACGTCACCTTGGTCCTCGGCGGGAAGGGCGCGAACCAGGCGGTCGCCGCCGCCCGTGCGGGAGCGCCCACCTGGCTGGTCGGCTGCGTCGGCACCGATCCGTTCGGCGAGATCGTCACGTCGGCGCTGCGCTCCCACGGCGTGGCGCTTACGGAGGTCCGATCCGTCGGCGACCGCACGGGCGTCGCGCACATCAGGGTGGACGCGTCGGGCGAGAACGACATCGTGATGACTCCTCTCGCCAACGCGGACCTCAGCGCCGAGATGGTGGACGAGAGCATCAGGGCCGTTCGCGGCAAGGCGAGCGTGCTTCTCCTCCAGCTCGAGATCCCCGCGGAGGTCGCCTGTCACGCGGCCGAGGCGGGTGCGCGGGCCGGGCTGACCGTGGTGCTCGACCCCGCGCCCGCGCAGCCGCTGCCCGACCGGGTGTGGCCGCACGTCGCCGTCGTCACCCCCAACGAGAGCGAGGCCGCCGCGCTGACCGGGGTGGAGGTCGTCGACGTCGCGTCCGCCGAGCGGGCCGCGGCCTGGTTCCTCGACCGCGGCGTGCGGCACGCGCTCATCACGCTCGGATCGGCCGGCGCCCTGTCGGTCACCCCCGAGCGTACCCGGCACTTCCCGGCCTACCCCGTCACCCCTGTGGACACCACCGCCGCGGGCGACGCCTTCACCGGTTCCCTGGGCGCGGCCCTCGCGGCGGGCCTCGACACCGCCACGGCCATCCGCCGGGGGATGGCCGCCGGAGCCCTGGCGACCACCCTGCCCGGCGCCAGCCCCTCGCTGCCCGACCGCAAGGCGGTGGACGAACTGCTCGACGCCGTGGCTGAGGGAGCCGCTCGCTGAGGCGCCCCGATCTCGAGAGCCGGCGGCGGCAGGCGTCCGCTGTCGGTGGGGGCCGCTACCGTGTCGCCCCGTGTCGTGGTAACCGCGTCGGCGCGGATCGCGTTGGTGGTGGGCCGCCGTTCTGACGGCGGCGGGGCGCTGGCCGGGGCCGCGTACGTCCTCTCCTTGCAGGAGGGGTGGAGGCGGCTGGTCGTGCGAGAGTGCGCAGAAGCAGGCGTGCAAGAGCGCGCAAAGCCCGCGTGCAAGAGCAGGCAAAGCCGCCCTCGGACCGCACTCGGCGGGCGTTAGCGTCTCGCCGACCCGTCGCGCCGCGCCGCTCCCGCGCGCGTCCGCGGCCGGTCGTCGTGACCGTACGGGGGCCGGCCGGGCGCAGCCCGCCGCGACGAAGGGGCAGGCGTGGGACGAGCGCGTGGAACCGGTGCCGTGACCGTGGTGCTGATGATGCTCGGAGGGTTCGCCCTGGCCGGTTGTGGGGCGCGGCCGCCCGCACCGCGTGCCGAGCCATCGGGGGCCGTGCCGTCGCGGGGCACGAGCACCCCGCCGGCGTCCGCTTCGCCGTCGCCGGACGCGGCCGCGTCGCTCGGGGCGCGGAGCCGGGGTCAGGTCGACGTCTACGCGGCCGACCGGCCGGGGATGCTCAGCCCCGTCGTCAAGGGCTTCCGCTCCCTCGTGTACGTGCCCAACAGCGAGAGCGGCACGGTCGACGTCATCGACCCGGAGACCTACCGGATCGTGCGGCACTTCACGGTCGGGGCGCTGCCGCAGCACGTGGTGCCGTCCTGGGACCTCAAGACGCTGTGGGTGAACAACAACCGGGGCAACTCCCTGACCCCCATCGACCCCCGCACGGGCAGGCCCGGCCGCCCGGTGCCGGTGGAGGATCCCTACAACCTGTACTTCTCGCCGGACGGCAAGTACGCGCTGGTCATGGCGGAGCGAAACAACCAGCTCGACCTGCGCGACCCGCACAGCATGAAGCTGCTGCGCTCGCTGTCGCTGCCCTGCCGGGGCATCAACCACGGCGACTTCACCGCCGACGGCTCGGTGTTCCTCGCGAGCTGCGAGTTCAGCGGCGACCTGGTCGTGCTCGACTGGCGCACGCCGAGCGTGATCCGGCACATCCACCTGGGCCACATGAGCATGCCCCAGGACGTGAAGCTGTCGCCCGACGGCACCGTCTTCTACGTCGCCGACATGGAACGGCACGGGGTGTGGCTGGTGGACGCGGCGACCTACAAGGTCATGCGGTTCCTGCCGACCGGCCGGGGCGCGCACGGCCTGTACGTGAGTCGCGACTCGCGCCGTCTGTACGTGTCCAACCGGGGCGAGGGATCGGTGTCGGTCGTGTCGTTCCGGAAGCGGAAGGTGGTGGACGTCTGGCGGATCCCCGGCGGCGGCTCGCCCGACATGGGCGGCGTGTCGGCCGACGGCACGAAGCTGTGGCTCAGTGGCCGCTACCACGGCGTCGTCTACGTCTTTGACACCCGGGACGGCAGGGTCGTGCGCACCATCCCCGTCGGGGCCGGGCCGCACGGGCTGTGCGTGTATCCGCAGCCGGGCCGCTACTCCCTCGGCCACACGGGCATCTTCCGCTGACCCGCTGATCTCCGTCGCAGGACGCTCTATCGAATGCCGAACCGAGACGGGAACGGTCAATCGGCATCAAGGGCGGTCAATATGATCGATACCGATCATGACCCCCCAACCCAGGAGCATCCCTGTGCGTACCCGATCTCTGCCGGCGGCCGCAGCGGTGGCCGCCGGCGTGGTCGCCGTGGGGCAGGAGCGGGGGAACGCTCGCCTACATCTGGAACCAGGCCAGGGACAAGGCGTACCTGCGGAACGTCTCCGGCGCGCTGGTCGACTCCTGCGCGTACAACTCCTCGAGGCAGGACTACAAGATCTGCTGACGCGGCCGGATCTGTGACCGGCCCCCGGCGGAGTACCGCCGGGGGCCGGTTGGTCCTCCCCGGCGCGGCGTGAAACATTCAGCGGCCACAGCGGGATTTCGACCGGGTTCGCCGCCCTCTCTGTCCTGGTTGTGGCGGAACGGTGTTCCCAAGGTCCCCTGGGGTGCGTCGTTAACGCCTGACCGGATCCAGCCCCGCGATCGCCGCGCTGGATCGGTCCGTGAATGTCGCAATACCCTCCGGGCACTCGGCACTCCTGCAACGGATGAGGTGTGAATTGACCGCACGCTCGCGAGGACGTCGCCTGACGACGTCGATCGCCATGGCCATCGCGGCGATGGCCGCCGCGCTCCTGCCGCTCAGCCCCGCGCACGCGGCGTACGGCGCGGACCAGCCGGTTTACCTCCAGTTGGTGAGCAACGACGGCAACGCGACGCAGCTGGCTCTCCTGGACGGCACGGTGGCGTTCGACGACGGCAACACGAAGTACCGCTACTCGCTGCGGCTGTGCTGGCAGCACGCCTACCCCGCGCCCTACTTCCTGATCAACGTCAACGGTACGAGCTCGTCCTGGCCGACCCAGACCGGCACCACGTCCTATGCCGGGTGCCAGCAGGCGTTCCTGTACAGCGGCGAAGTGAACTTCGGCAGCACCGTCAGCAACGTTCGCTTCGACGTGACCGGAGGGTGGTTCGGCAGCAACGGCCAGTACCAGACGCGCACCAAGAGCACCGGCACCTACGACAATCCCTACAACTGAGCCGCTTCGGCGCGGCACGCGCCGACCTGGGCGACGACCCGGGACCCGGTGAGGCGGGCTGAGGCTCGCGCCGGCGACGGCGCGGACGGCTGAACGGCGCGGACGGCTGAACGGCGCGGACGGCTGAACGGCGAGGTCTCTGGCAGGCGGTTCACGAAGGACCGCCGATGCCGGAGACCTCGTCGCCGTTCGGCGACGCGGCAGGCCGCGAGCTTCCGCCGGTCTCGGCCGCCCCGTGCCGAATGCCGTGCCGAGTGCCGGGCCGAGTGCCGTGCCGCCGATGGGCGTCGGTTCTTACCCGAGCCGCCACACGTGGAAGGCGGGGCCGTCGGCGGGCAGGACCACCGTGCCGTCCGGGCCGGGGGTGATCGCGGCCCCTCCGTACAACGGCGTCCCGGCCGTCCCGAGCGGCAGCCGTACGGGCTCGTGGGACGCGCGGGCGGCGAGCACCAGCAGCCGTTCGCCCGCCCGTTCCCGGACGAAGGCCAGCGCGTCGGCGGAGGCGTGCAGCCAGCGCAGCCCGCCGCGTCGCAGGGCGGGCTCGTCCCGGCGCAGTGCCGCGAGCCCGCGGTAGGCGTCCAGGGTCGCGGTCCGCCACCGATCCGGCCGGTCCCAGGGCATGGGACGGCGGCCGTCCTCGCCCCAGGCGCCCTCCAGCCCGAGCTCGTCCCCGGCGAGGACCATCGGGGCGCCCGGCAGGGTGAACATCAGGCCGGCGGCGACCTCCACGAGCGCCTCGTCCCCTCCGCACACCGTACGGATACGGGCCGTGTCGTGCGAGCTGAGGATCGACCACGAGTGGACGAGGGACCGCCATGACGTCCGGGCGGCGAAGGCGCGCATCGTCCGCACGATCCGGTCCGCCCCCAGCCGCGGGATGGGCGCGGGCACGCCGAGGAACGGCAGGCGGACGTCCGGCCCGCGCAGCCAGGACCACACCGGCCGGGTGAAACCGGCGTAGTTCATCGTGCCGTGCCAGCCGTCGCCGTCCAGGTCGCCCGACGCGTCGTGCGCGTGCTCGGCGACGAGCAGCGCCTCCGGGTTCTCCTCCGCCGCGGCCCGCCTGATCAGGGCCGCGACCTCCCGGGTGAGGTCGATCTCCCGCAGGCGCCCGGTCATGTTGGCGACGTCGATCCGCCACCCGTCCAGCCCGAAGCGCAGCCACCTGCGGACGATCGAGTCGGCGTCGCCGGCCATCAGGCGGCGCAGGCGCTCGCCGGTCCAGTTCAGCTTCGGCAGGGAGGCCACGCCCATCCACGCCTCGTAGCCGAGGGCGTCGTCGCCGAAGTGGAACATCTCCCGCTCCGCGGCGTCCTTGTCCCGAGCCGCCGCGAGGAACCACGGGTGGGTGGAGCCGCAGTGGTTCGTCGTGAGGTCGCCGAGGATCCGGATGCCGCGCCGGTGCGCCTCGTCGACCAGCGCCCGGTAGGCGGCGTCGCCGCCCAGCAGCGGATCGACATCCATGAACGAGGAGGCGTTGTAGCGGTGGTTGGACGGCGCGGGGAAGACCGGCGTCAGATAAAGGGTGTTCATGCCGAGGCCGGTGACGTGGTCGAGCCGCGCCGTCACGCCGTCCAGGTCGCCGCCGAAGATCTGGACGCTCGTGTCCGGGCCCGCCCCGGTGACCGGGTCGTCCCAGCCCGCCGGCACCGCCCACGCCGGGTACGTCCGGTCCGCCCCGGAACGGGCGAAGCGGTCGGGGAAGATCTCGTACACCATCGAGTCGGCGGCCCAGGCCGGCGGGGGCGCGTACGAGAGCAGGCGGAAGTCGGCGGCGTCGGGCACGTCGTGGTGGTGCAGGCCGGCGGCGTTGAGCCAGCGGTAGCCGCCGTCGCCGGTCAGCAGGAAGCGGTAGCGGGTCACCGGGTTGCGGACGACCACGTCGGCCCGCCACCAGATCTCGTCCGGTGTCTCCCGGTCGGGCACCGCCTCGGTGAAGTGCGGCTCGCCGTCCGGCGTCGACCGTACGTGCACCCCCGTACGGTGGTCCTTCGGGGTGCGGAGGAACACGGTCACGGTCTCGCCGGGCTCCGGCGTTAGCGTGCTCACGTGGTCGGCGGAGCCGTCGTGGTGGAATCCCCGATCGAGCAACTGTCATCCCTTCACTGCGCCCGCGGTGAGCCCGTGGACGATGTAACGCTGGAGGAACTGGAAGACGGCGACCGTCGGTATCGCGGTGAGCAGGGTGCCGACGGCGAACATGCCGAAGTTGGCGTTGCGCTGGTCGGCGAGCAGGCCGAACAGGCCGACGGCCAGGGTGCGCGCGTCGTCCCCGGTCAGGAAGACGCTCGCGATGAGGAACTCGTTGATGGTGGCGATGAAGACCAGCAGGCCGCTGATCGCCAGCACCGGGGCCGCCAGGGGCAGCACGACCCGGCGGAACGCCTGGGTGTGGCTGCACCCGTCGATGAGCATGGCGTCGTCCAGCTCCTTCGGGATCGAGTCGAAGAAGCCCTTGATGAGCCAGGTGTTCACCCCGACCTGCCCGCCGATGTAGAGCAGGACGACGCCCCAGACGCTGTCGAGCCCGAACTCCGGCCAGTTGTCGCTGATCGCACTGAAGATCACGTACAGCGGCACGATGGCCAGGAACTGCGGGAACGCCTGGATGACGAGGAGGCTCACCAGTCCCACGCGCCGGCCCGCGAAGCGGAACCTGCTGAAGGCGTACGCCGCCAGCGCGGAGACCGCGACGGACAGGGCGGCGGTCAGCCCGGAGACGACCACCGAGTTGCGATACCACGTCCAGAAGGGCGTAGTGGTGAACAGCTTCACGGCGTTGTCGAGCCCCGCCCCGCGCGGGACGAGGGTGGCCGAGTTCAGCGTCCCGATCGGGTCGAGCGCCGCCGAGACCACGAACACGATGGGCAGTACGGCGAACGCCGTGACGGTGATCGCGGCGGCGTGCCGCGCGGCGAGACCGCGCATCAGCTCACCTCCTTGAAGGCCCGGGTGCGCCGGAACCCGGCGATCGAGATCAGGGCGACGATCAGATAGACGTAGATGGAGATCGCGGAGGCCAGGCCGTACTGCGCGCCCTGCTGGCCGAAGGCGAGCCGGAACGTGTAGGTGATGAGCAGGTCGGTCGCCCCGACCGTCGGGTTGTCCGACGGGAACGGGCCTCCGGCGGTCACCAGGAACACGCCGTTGAAGTTGTTGAAGTTGAACGCGAACGACGACACCAGCAGCGGCGCGAGCGCGAGGAGCAGCAGCGGCAGGGTGACCTTCCGGAACCGCTGCCAGGCGCTCGCACCGTCCACCTGCGCCGCCTCCAGGTATTCGGCCGGGATCGTCTGCAGCGCGCCGGTGGCCACCAGGAACATGTACGGGAAGCCCAGCCACAGCTGCACGAGCAGCACCGACGCCCGCGCGGTGAGCGGCGTGCCGAGCCAGTCCACGTCGAGGCCGAGCAGCCGGTTGACCAGGCCGAAGTCGGTGTTGAACATGTCCCGCCAGACCAGCAGCATCGCGAAGGCCGGCATGGCGTAGGGCAGCACGATCAGGGTCCGGTAGATCCTGACCCCGCGCATGCGGGGATGGTGCAGCACGAGGGCCGCGGCCACGCCGAGCGCGGCGGTCAGCCCGACGACCGCGACCGCGTAGAAGAGGTTCCAGGCGAACACGCCGAGGAAGTGCGTGTTGATCTTCGGGTTGGTCACCGCGGCGGTGAGGTTGGACCAGCCGACGCCGACCTTCCAGCCCTGCGGCAGCGCGGTGCCGTCCGAGGCGGTGAATCTGCCGTGCTCGTCGTCGGCCCGCCAGACGCGGCCTTCGCCCTTCACGCAGTCGCAGGCCGCGTCGTAGGCGAGCGTCGCCCTGCCCTCGTACGCCCGCGTCAGGCCCTGGGCGCGGATCGCCCCTCCGGCCACCGGCACGGCGAGGACGCCGACCTCCTCGCCCCGGGCGGCGGCCTGGGCCGGCGTCAGGACCGTGTAGCCCTCCGCCGCCGCGACCCGCCCTCCGGGGCCGAAGGTCGCGCCGCCGATCTCGCGCAGCCCGTCCTCGGTCCCGGCGTACGCCCTGCGCCTGGCGGGGTCGGTCAGCAGGAAGACGAGCGCGCCGCCCTTCTCCGCCACCGTCAGCCGATATTCGGCCGAGCCGGCCTCCCGGCGTACGGACGACGCCTCGATGGCGGCGATCGCCTCCTGCTTGGTGCCGAGGTGGCCGTCGCCGACGTTGGTCAGCGCCAGCGACATCGTGTACAGGACCGGGAACACCTGGAACGCGAGCAGCAGCAGCGTGGTGGGCAGCAGATACTTCGCGGGCAGCCGGCGCGGCGACAGGTAGACGTACAGGGCCGCCGCGGTGACCACCGCGACGATCCCGACGCCGAGCCAGTTGCCGGCGGAGACCAGCGGCGCGGCGGCCCACACCGCCACACCGGCGATCAGGCCGAGGGCCAGCACCCGGCCCAGCGTGGCGGCCGTGGAGCCGGGCCCGGCGCCAGGGCCGGCGGCGGTGCGCCGTCCGGCTCCGGGCCCGGCGCCTCCGCCCCCGGAGGCGGCGCCGCCGGAGCCGGTGGGGGAGCCGCGCCGGCCGGGCCGGAGCCCCGAGCCCTGCGTCACGGTCATCCCGCCTGCCCGAGCTGCTCGGCGATGGCCTTGCCCGCCGCCTTGACCGCCGGCTCGACCGGGTCGCCCTTGACGACGGAGTGGATCAGCGCGTTGAACGGCTGCCACACCGCGACCATCTGCGGAATCGCGGGCAGCGGGACGCCGTCCTCGGCCGCGGCCTCGAACTTGGCGACGTCGGGGTCCTTCGCGGAGGCGTACTGCAGCGCGGTCTTGAGCGCGGGCATGCGCGGCTCGGTGTCGAACAGCGCCTTGGCGACCTCGTCGGAGGCGAGCGTGTTGGTGACGAACTCCTGCGCGAGCGCCTTGTTCCTGCCCTTGCTGGCCACGAAGAAGGCCTGGACGCCCACGAAGCTGCGGGCCGGTTCGCCGCCCTTGAACGGCGGCACCGGAGTGACGTCGTACTTCACCCCGGCCGTGCGGACGTCGGCGAGGCGCCAGGGCCCGGACACCATGAACGCGGTCTTGCCCTCGGCGAACATGGCGGCCGAGTTGTCGGAGGTGAACGAGCGCTTCAGCGCGCCCGCGCCCCTCTCGCCGAGCTCGGCGATCTTCTCGAACGCGGCGACCGAGGCCGGCGTGCCGACGCCGAGGTCGGCGGGGTCGGGGTCGCCGTTGGGCTTGGTGCCGAACAGGTGGCCGCCGCCGGAGGTGTAGAGCGGGTACATGTGGTAGGTGTCGCCCGACTGCCCGTTCTGCTGGCTGACCGGGTAGCCCACGATCTCCTTGACCTTGCCGTCCTCCTTCAGCGTGCGCCCGGTGGCGACGAGCTCGTCGAACGTCTTGGGAGCCGCGGGGGCGAGGTCGGTGTTGCGGTAGAGCGCCAGGTTCTCCACGGCGTACGGCACGCCGTAGACCTGGCCGTCGTAGGTCACGGCCTTGCGGGCCACGTCCACGTAGCCGGACCGCTGGTCCTCGGTCATCTGGATCGGGTCGATGAGCCCGTTCTGGACCAGGTTGCCGATCCAGTCGTGCGCGCCGACGAGGACGTCGGGGCCCTTGCCCGCCTGAGAGGCGGTGACGAAGGTCTGCTGCTGGTTCTGCGCGACCACGACGACCTCGGCCTTGATCCCGTTCTCCTTGGCGAACGCCTCGGCGAACGGCTTGAGGGTCGCCGACCGCATCTGGTCGGCCCAGATGGTGAGGGTGGCCGACGAGGCGGCCTGCCCGGCCGGTGACGCGTCCGTCGTGCCGGGTGTCTTTTCGGACGCGGTTCCGCCACCGCAGGCCGTCAGCGTGAGGCAGGCGGCCAGCGCGACAAATGATCTGCGCACAGGATCGCTCCAGGTGAGAGGGGCCATAGGCCCGGAGAAGGGGGGTAACCGCGCGGCGTGGCCCGAAGTTAACAGCGAGTTTCCGCACCTGGAAGACGTTGCAGAAAATTGCTGCTTTGTTTCAAGATGCCTTGCGGCGTTCCAGCGACTGATCGGAAACAGCGACGATGGCAGCACGGCTCGACGAGATCGCCAGGCAGGCGGGAGTGAGCAAGGCGACGGTCTCGCGGGTGCTCAACGAGCGCCCGGGGGTCAGCGTGCGGGCCCGCACGGCCGTCATGGCCGCGATCGAGGCGCTCGGCTACGAGCGGCCGAGCACCATGCGCCCGCGCAGCTTCGGGCTCGTCGGGCTCATCGTCCCCGAGCTGCAGAACCCGATCTTCCCCCTGTACGCCGAGGTCATCGAGACCAACCTCGCCAGGCACGGGTTCACGGCCATGCTCGGCACGATGACGCCGGAGGGCTCGGGGGAGGACGAGTACGTCGGAATGCTGCTCGACCGCAAGGTCTCCGGCATCGTCTTCGTCTCCGGCCTGCACGCCGACACCAGGATCGACCGCTCCCGCTACGAGGACCTGGCCCGGCAGCGGGTGCCGTTCGTTCTGGTCAACGGGCAGGTGCCCGGTCTCGGTGTGCCGTCCCTGTCGTCCGACGACGCCCTGGCGGCGCGGCTCGCCGTGCAGCACCTGGCCGGGCTGGGGCACCGCCGCGTCGGGTTCCTGAGCGGGCCCGAGCGCTACTCCACCGTGCAGCGGCGGCTGGCGGGCTTCCGCCTCGCCATGCGGCGGCTCGGCGGGCCGGGAACGAGCGACCTGATCGAGCTGGCCTCCTTCGACGTCGCGGGCGGCCAGTCCGCCGCGGCACGCCTGCTGGAAAGGGGCGCGACGGCGCTGGTGTGCGGCAGCGACCTGATGGCGCTCGGCGCGATCCGGGCGGTCCGCCGCCGGGGGCTGCGCGTGCCGGAGGACGTCTCGGTCGTGGGGGCCGACGACTCGCTGCTGATGTCGTTCACCGACCCCGCCCTCACGACGGTGCGCCAGCCGGTGCTCGCCATCGGCGCGGCCGCCGCGCGGGCGCTGGCCGACCAGGTGAAGGGGCGCGGCGACGGCGGCGGCGAGCAGCTCTTCGACCCCGAGCTGGTCATTCGCGACTCGACAGGTCCCTGCCACCCTGGCTCGCGGTAGGGACTGTGGGGGCTTGTTGCCGGCCCCGCGACGCCGGTCGGGGCGGGGAGCGCACTCCCCACCCCGACTTGTCAAAGGGACTACTTGAGGTACGGCCCGTCGGTGCCGATCTTGCCCGGAGCCGGGTTGCCGGCTTGGTCGAGCACGTAGGCGCGCATGTCGCCCTTGCTGTTCAGGCCGATCGACAGGGTCTGGTTGGTGACGATCCGCGTGTCCCCGGTGACCGCGTCCACGTACTTCCCGTTGGGGATGCCGGTGAAGGTCGCGCCGGAGGAGACGGTCACCAGGACGAAGCTGTCGATGGACCCGCTGGTGTAGCGGCGCTTGTAGGCGATCGAGCCGGACACGCCTTCAGTCGAGTACTGCCCCATCTGCAGCGCCGGGATGGCCCGGCGGATCTGGTTGAGCCGCTGCAGGTGCTTGACCAGCGGCTGGCTCAGCGTCGTCGCGACGGGTCCCGACGCGCCGGAGACCTCGCCATAGCCACTCGCGGTGACGGTGCCCTCGATCTTGTCGCCGTAGTAGGCGCGGCCCGTGGTGGCGAGCGGGCAGGTGGGCCCGCAGTCGATCTGCTTGCCCTTCTGGAACTCGATCTCCGATCCGTAGTAGAGGGTGGGGATGCCGCGGAAGGTCCACATCAGGCTCATGTTCTCGGCCCAGGCGTCGGTGCCGCCGGCGTAGCGGAAGCCGGACTTGTTGGGCCCGTAGTCGTGCGAGTCGACGTAGACGGCGTTGTAGGTGGCGTCGTTGACGCTGTCGTCGGAGTCCTTGCCGTTGTTGTAGGCGTTCTGCGCATCGGAGAAGTTCATGTGCATGCGCATGTCGATGATGTTCATGCCGGAGAACTTCGTGTGGTCGGGCGCGTGGTAGGCGTTCCCGTTGAGGAAGGCGTTCGTGCTGGTCGGCTGGCTGCCGGTGCCGAGCTGCTCCTCGTAGTTGTACTGCTCGATCGCGGCCTTCTCGTCGTCGGCGTTGTAGTCCTTGCGCTCCTTCCAGGTGTAGAACTGCGCGGAGTGGTTGACCGAGCCGCGGTTCCACTTGTCGTTCACGAACGCGGCGACCTCGCCGAAGACGTAGAAGTCCTTCGCCTTCTCCTCGCCGAACTTCTCCTTGACTCGGTCGTAGATCGCCGGCAGGAAGCGGCGGTTCCAGGTGACCCGGGGGATGTGGACGGCCGTGTCGATGCGGAAACCGTCGACGCCCATGTCGATGAACCGGTTGTAGGCGTCGATGAGGTACTTCTGCACCTCGGCGTTCTCGGTGTTGAAATCGGCCAGATCCTCGTGCAGCCAGCAACTGCGCGAGTCCTCGCCCTCCCAGTTGCCGATCCAGCACTGGTGGTAGTACTTCGCCGGGAACATCCCCGAAGTCGGGCTCGGCCACTGGCAGTTGTAGATGCGGTATCCCTCGGGGCTGTAGTACTGGGTCGGTGTCCCCCAGTTGCGGCAGGTGTTGCCCGCCGGCTCCTCGGTCGACCACAGGTCGCCGTTGTACGGCCGTCCCTTGGCCATCTGGTTCTGCGCGGCCGTCATGTCGGGGTCGTCGCCTTGGTGCTCGGCCATCGGGTCGTACTCCCGGCCCGCGTCCTTCTTGCTGTACATCCACTTCCACTGCTCGTCGCGGACGCCGTAGACGGGCGGGACGAACAGTCCCTTGGCGCCCCAACGGGAGCTGTGGTTGTAGACGACGTCCTGGTAGATCTTCAGGCCCTTGGCGTGCGCCTTGTTGATCAGGTCCTGGTAGGTGTATCCGGGCGTCTCCAGGCGGGTGTCCACCCGGTAGAAGTCCCAGCCGTGGTAGCCGTGGTAGTCGTAGTCGGACCGGTTGAGCACGACCGGAGTGATCCAGACGGCGGAGAAGCCGAGGGCCTTGATGTAGTCCAGCTTCTCGATGAGCCCCTTGAAGTCGCCGCGGAACATCGGGTCGTCGTTCGCCGCGTTACCGGACCTGATGTTCTGGCTTCCGCCCCTGTCGTTGGAGGTGTCGCCGTCGTAGAAGCGCGCCGTCATCACGAAGTAGATGGAGTCCTTGCGCGGGTCGCCGCCGAGCGGGATGCCCTGGGTCGCCGGTGGCGGCCCGTCGCCCGTCGTGACCGAGACGGCATCGGTGTAGGGGGATTCGTTGCCCGCGGCGTCCAGCGCCCGCACCTTGTAGGTGTAGGTCGTCTTGGCGTCCAGCCCGGACTCCTTGTACGACGTGCCGGAGGCGGAGCGGACGACGGGGGTCTGCTCGCCCTTGGCCCGGCTGATCTCGTAACCGCTGACGCCCACGTTGTCGGTCGACGCCGTCCAGGTGAGCGTGACGGTCGTGCCCGACGCGCTCGCGGCCAGGCCCGTGGGCACGGTGGGCGCGGCCGTGTCCGGCGGCTCGGGCGCGCAGGGCTCCGGGGCGTTCGCGCGTACGACGCCGTCCTTGACCGTGGTGGTGCCGAGACCGATGGCGTAGTCGGCGCCGTTGTTGTTGTCCCAGGTGCCCGCGCCGTTGTTGAAGGCGGCCTTGAGCCCCGTCGCGCTGCCGAGGTCGATCGTCTTTTTCGCCCAGTCGGCGCAGGTCTCCTCGTCCATGTCGATACCCGGGACCGTCGTCCACGAGCCGCCGGTGGGCTGGTAGTGGATCTTCACGGAGCTCCAGCCCCTGGTCTTCCTGAAGTAGAAGACGGTCGCCTTGCCCCCACTCGAGGGTGAGGGGGAAGGGGACGGCGTGGCCGTCACGCAGGGGTCGGCGGCATCGCCGGTGACCACGCCGTTCTTCACGGTGCTGATGCCGGTGCCGATGGTGTAGTTGCCGCCGTTGTTGTTGTCCCAGGTGCCCGAGCCGTTGTTGAAGGTGACCTGGAAGGTGGTGGCCGTGCCGAGGTCGACGGTCTTCTTCTTCCAGCCGGTGCAGGCGGTGTCCATGGCCACGCCGGGAACGGTGGTCCAGGTGCCGTCGATCCCGTAGTGCATGTCGGCCGGGTTCCAGCCCGTGAAGTAGTAAACGGTGGCGGTGTTACCGCCGGTGCGCGTCACCGTGGGCGAGGGCGAGGCGGACGTGCCGACGCGGATGGCGACGGCGCTCTTGGCCGGGACGGTGACCGAGGCCGTTCCGCCGGAGTTCACCGTCACCGAGCCGCTGCCCGCCACGTTCGGATACGTCCCGGCGGGCAGGCCGGTGGTGAAGGTGCGGGTGACGCTGCCGCTCTCGTTGTTGATCGCCACCCAGCCCTTGTCGCCGCGGCTGAAGGCGATCAGGTTGCCGCCGTTGTCGGTCCAGTTGCCGACGGAGGTGCCGGCGACGGTGTTGTAGAAGCCCACCATGCCGGCCATCTGACGGTCGAAGCAGGTCCACCGGCCGCCCGAGCAGTCGGTGTCGGTGACGAACCCGCCGTTGGCCGAGGGCGGCCCGGCCTCGCCGTCGCTCCACGTGAAGGAGGAGTAGACGTTGGGCTTGCCGTACGGCCAGGCCAGCATGAAGACGTTGGCCAGCGTGTAGGCGGCGCCGTTCTTGTAGTTGAGGGTGGACCCGTTGCGCTCGGTGTCGTGGTTGTCGACGAACACCATGGCCTTGTCGCCGCCCACCGACAGGCCCCAACTCTGGCCGAACGTCTGCAGCCACTTGATCTGGCCGGTGAACTGCTCCTTGAGCTTGCGGCCGTAGACGAACTCGTCCACGTCGCCTACGCCGGTGTACTGGCTCGGCTGGACCGCCTCATTGGCGCCGTAGATGACCTCCTGGTGGATGTACGGCGTGCCCTCGAGTCTCGACCTGATCGCCGCGAGGTCGTCGGGGCTGATGTGCTTGGCCGCGTCGATGCGGAAGCCGTCGACGCCCAGGTCGGTCAGCTTGTTCATGTACGCGGCGATCTGGCCGCGCACGTAGTCGGAGCCGGTGTTGAGGTCGGCCAGGCCGACGAGCTCGCAGCTCTGCACCCGCCAGGCGTTGTCGCCGTAGTCGGCGTCGGTGATGCCGCAGGTGGGCTGATGGAAGTCGGCGGAGGAGTAGAGGCCGGGGTAGTCGTACTTGCTGAAGCCGTAGCCGCCGTAGCTGGTGGCGCCCTGACCGGTCATGTGGTTGACGACCGTGTCCACCTGGACCTTCACGCCGGCGGCGTGACAGGCGCCGATCATGTTCCTGAAGGCGGTCTCGTCGCCGAACTTGCTGGTCAGGACATAGCGGGCGGGCTGGTAGACGTCCCACCACACCGAGCCGCCCTTGGACATGGAGTCGGCGGGCGGGGACACCTGGACCGAGCCGTACCCGGCCGGGCCCAGGACGTCGGTGCACTCCTTGGCCACCGACTTCCAGTTCCAGTTCCACAGGTTGGCGGTCACGCCGGGGCCGGACGCGGCGCCGGCGGCGGTCTCGGTGAGCGCGGGCAGCGTCACCGCGGTGCCGGTCGCCGCGGTCGCGGTCAGCGCGCCCACGACGATCGCTTTGTACAGTCTCATAGAGCGGGTCTCCTGGACATGAGATCGGGATCCCGTGAACGCGGGCCGGGTGGAGCCGACACTCGGCCCGCTTCCATGTGAAACGCCTGGTGAGAGGCGTACGGATGCTGCGGGTTCGCAGTGGTTCTCGGGCGGCCGCGGACGGGGGACGGACCGACGGCCGGAGCCGGCGGAGGACCGGACGTCACGCGGGAGCCCGACACGGACGAGGCGGGGGCGGCGCCCTCGCGCCGCCAGGAGAGGGGCACACCATCGGGGCCTCCGTCGGGTTTCCGAGGTGTTGCCTGGAAGTTACTCACCGGACCTGAACCATGCAATACCTTGCAGCAAGTTTCAGAAATATTGTTCGGTGTCGTGCGGAAGGAATGAGTGTTCGTCGAATTCGGACGGTCCGAAAGGCGCTCGGAGTGACGTCCGTGCGGTCCATGCGAAGGGCTGGGACGGCGGAGCGTGCGCTCGGGCGGGGCGATAGCCTCGCGGGGTGAGCCGTACCTCTCGTTCCCGCCGTGTGCCGCGCGCCGGCGAGCCCTGTCCCTGTGGCCTGCCGGCCGTCTACGGCGACTGCTGCGGCCGGTTCCACGCGGGGCAGTCCGCGCCGACGGCGGAGGCGCTGATGCGCTCGCGCTTCTCCGCGTTCGCGGCCGAGGACGAGGCGTACCTCCTGCGGACCTGGCATCCCTCCACCCGTCCGGCGCGGGTCGATTTCGACCGGGGCATGCGGTGGACCGGACTGGAGATCGAGGCGGCCACCGGCGGGAGCCCGATCCACGCCGACGGCACCGTCACCTTCCGTGCCCTGTACGACTATCGGGGACAGCCCGGCGAGATGCGTGAGCAGAGCCGCTTCGTCCGCCACGAAGGCGCCTGGGTCTACCTCGACGCCGTCGGCGAATGAGCCCCGCGAAGACCGGACCGAGACCCGGACTCGACACAAATGTTTGTCATTCCGGATTTAAGCCGATAGTGGCATTTGAGGGCATTAACGTGTGATGTCCGTTCAGAAGGCATAGCGACAAAAAATGCGTCATCATCCATGCCGCGCTTGGCATGCGCGGGGCTGAGGGCATGGTGCGGGGTATGAGGTCATCGTTGCTTATGTCCGCGACGAAAGCCCATTGCCGCATGGCCTTGGTAGGTAGGTGCGTTTCACGATGTCTCGCCGCTGTACGTCCCGCTCCCGACCGTTTCGGGCTCTGACGGCCCGTCGCCTGACGCTGGCCACTCTCGTGGCCGCGATCGCGTGGAGCGCTGCGGCCCAGGAGGCGAGCGCCGGCGCGCAATCCCTCGGTCGTGCTCCCATGAGGGTCACCGGCCACGGCGGAGGCGGGGGCCAGGTGGCGGCGGGCGGGACGGCCACGGCCCGGCAGCTCAAGTCGGGCAACGGCAAGTTCAACCAGAATCTCAACGGCGTGTTCGCCCCGACCTTCATGATCGGCCAGCAGCAGACCGGCATCACGAACGGCGGGCGCATCAGCACCCAGGGCGCCTTCTGCGGTCCCGGCCCGAGGAAGTGCAAGATCTGGCAGAACATGCCCATCAGCGCCGGCGGCTGGTGATCGCGTTCGAATACGCACCGGCCGTGGATTCCGCGAATGCGGGTCGCGCTGACTGATATGGCAATGATGCCGTAAGACGCCGCGCGCGCCGGGCACGGGAAACCAGCGGGTCGCTAGCCTGAAAAGGCCCGGGCGAAAAGGTGCCGTCCGGAGCATTGCGGCGGCGACTGGTGGGAGCGCGCGATGAAGTGTCAGCGGTACGGCGGGACGGCCATGAGGAAGATCGGTCTCGGTCTGCTCGCCTGCGCGTCGGTCGTGGCGGCGCTGGCCGCCGCGGGCCCCGCCGCCGGGGCCACGCGCACCCATGGCCGGGAGACACCACGCCACCAGGAGTCCGGGCTCCGGCCCGCGCGGCCCGAGAGGGACGCCGCCCAGCCCGGGCTCACCGCCACGAGTCCCACGACCAACCGCGGTACGCAGCAGATCACCATCAACGTCGCGAACGGCGGGACCGGCATCCAGAACGCGATGTGCAGGGGTAACCGGGCGTGCGACATCGCGCAGGCGCTCGGCACGCCCTACGCGGGCGCCTCGCCCGCCCCGGCTCCGCAGGCGTCGCCCAAAGCGAGAGCGGCGGCCCGTGCGGGAGCGGCGAATCGTGGAGGGGCGGGGACCCGTGCGGGAGCGGCACCCCGTGCGGGGGCGGCCTCCCGGCATGCGGCGGTCTCCGCGGGCCGGCGGGGGACCGGCCTTCAGGCGGCACGGATCCGCGGGCGCGCGGTATCGGGGGATGAGGGCGAGCGGGCGCGCCGGTGAACGCGGGGCTCCGCTGCGTACGCCTCCGTTGGTAATCTCAAGATGAGGAAGGGGTCGCGGCCCTGCCCTCCTGTCCACGGCCCGCCAACGAGGAACTCCTCCGAGTCGTCAGGATTTGCACACCATGTCGAAAGCCGGTCGGTCCCAAGAGGAGATGCGCCGGCGCAACCTCGGCGATCTGCTGCGGCACGTGCACCTGGCCGGCGCGCTCTCCCGTTCCGAGCTGGCCGACCGGATGGGCCTGAACCGGAGCACCATCATGGCGCTGACCGCCGAGCTGTCCGCGGCGGGCCTGGTCAGCGAGGAGTTGCCCGGAGACACCGGCAGGGCGGGCCGGCCGTCGCTGGTGGTCCGCCCGGAGCGCGACCGTGCGCACGTGCTGGCCTTCGACGTCCGCGTCGACCGCCTGGTGGCGGCACGGGTGGGACTGGGCGGTGAGATCCTCGACCGCCGGGAGGCGGTCAGGTCCCGCGCGGGCGCGGACCTGGAGGACGTCGTCGGCGTGCTCGCGGGCTTCGGCCGCGAGCTGCGGCGCGGCGCCCGGCCGGGCTCGGTGTGCGTCGGAGTCGGCGCGGCCTACTGCGGCATGATCCGGCCCGACGACGGCACGGTGCGGTACGGGCCCTATGTCGGGTGGGTGGACCAGGCGTTCGGCGTCGAGCTCGGCTCCCGCCTGGGGCTGCCGGTGCTCGTGGGCAACGAGGCCCACCTGGGCGCGCTGGCCGAGCGCGACCGCGGCGTGGGCCGCGGCTTCGACAACCTGATCTACCTGCACGGCGACGTCGGTGTGGGCGGCGGGATCATCGTCGGCGGCAAGCTGCTCGGCGGCGACGGCGGCTACGGGTGCGAGCTGGGGCACATGGTGGTGAACCCGTACGACGGGCGGCCCTGCATGTGCGGCTCGCGCGGCTGTCTGGAGGCCGAGGTCGGCGAGCACGCCCTGATCGACGCCGCGGGGCGCTCGGGCGAGCTGAGCGGCCGCGAGGGTGTACGCGCGGTGGTGGAGGCCGCCGGACGCGGGGACGCGGCGGCCGAGGAGGCGCTGCAACGGATCGGCGACTGGCTGGGCATCGGCGTGGCGAACCTGATCAACCTCTTCAACCCCGGCATGGTGATTTTCGGAGGGATGCTGCGGGACGTTTACCCGGGCTCGGCGGCGCAGGTCGGCCACAGGGTGGAGGCGAACGCCATGGTGATCTCCCGGGAGCAGGTGCGGCTGCGGGTGTCGGCGCTCGGCGACGACGTCACGCTGGTCGGTGCCGCGGAGCTGGCCTTCTCCAGGCTCCTGGCCAGTCCCCTGGAGGTGCTCGCGGAGATGCGGCGCCGTACGGCACACCGGGCCGCGCCCCGGAAGCGCGCGCTGGCACTCTGACGGCGCCGCGCCGCACAGGGTTGAGCGGCACGGGGTTGAGCGGCAGGTGGTTCAGCGGCACGGCTCAGCGTCACGCTTTCAGGTGGGCGCTTTCACGTACACGGTTCAGCGGGCGGCGAACGTCTCGGCCTGGCGGCGGAAGCCGTCCGCCCTGACCCGGTGGGAGTCACCGTCGCAGGACAGGCCGGGACACGGCCGCTCCGCGAGCGCGTTGTGAAGGACCGCGAGGCGCTCCTGGACGTCCGCCAGGCGCGTGCAGAGCGACTGCGCCCTCTCGCGCATGGTCGCCATGTGCGTACGGGCCTGCTCGCGCAGCAGCCGCGAGTGCTCCAGTAGCGCCTCCCGGCCGCCCGAGTCCGACATGCGGCGTGCCGTATCGCCGGAGCGTACCGACGCCACCGGGCGCAGGCCCGGCTCTTCACGCCGGCCGGGCAGGAGCACGAGGCGCCGTTCCAGGGGCGCCATGGGCGTGGCGCGTACGACGGTCGGGCGTCCCGGCCGTCCCTCCGGCCACAGAAGAGCGAGCAGGCGGCCCAGGGGCCGGCTCGCCCAGACGATGAGACCTCCCGATGCCGAGGCGGCGGCGGCGTGCACGCGCTCGAGCGCGCGCACCCCGGCGAGGTCGCAGAACTTCAGGCGGACCGCGTCGAGCACCAGGTGCACGCAGCCGTCCGCGAGGAGCGCTGCGACGGCCCCTTCGAGCTGCGCGCAACTGAAAAGGTCCATCTCTCCGCTGACGCTCACCACGGCGGAGTCCGATTCACGCTGCGTCACTCTCACCCACAGTTCCATGGGTGACCTCCTTACCCCGCCTGAGACGGGGAGACGGGCAACGGGCGATCGAATTTCCTTTCCGAGCGCTCCGCATGACTCCCGCACTTCAAGGATATGGGGCGCTTGTGGGTGTGCTCATGCAGCGGGATGTCGTGGTCGTCGCGGCCTCCGCGGGAGGCATCGAGGCCCTGCGGACGCTGCTCGGCAACCTCCCGGCCGGCCTGCGGGCCGCCGTGCTCGTCGTCCTCCACATCTCGCCGCGGGCGGGCAGCGCCCTGCCGGGCATCCTCGACCGCGCGGGGCCGCTGAAGTCGGCGGCGGCGCAGGACGGCGAGCCGCTGCTGCACGGGCGCGTCTACGTGGCCCCTCCCGATCTCCATCTGCTGCTGGACGGCGAGAACGTCCGGCTGTCCCGGGGGCCCCGGCACAACGGGCACCGCCCGGCCGCCGATCCGCTGTTCATGAGCGCGGCGGCTTTCGCGGGGTCGCGGACCCTCGCCGTCGTCCTGAGCGGGACCCTCGACGACGGGGCACGGGGATGCGCGGAGGTGGAGCGCCGCGGCGGGCTGGTGGCCGTGCAGGACCCCGAGGAGGCCCCTTTCGACGGCATGCCGCGCGCGGCCGTCGCCGCGACGACGCGGCCGATGGTGTCCTCCGTACGGGAGATCGCGCAATGGATCGCGCGGGAATGCGAAGGAACCGCGTCTCCTCCACGGGAGATCGAGGTCGATCGAAAGCTCCGGCACGAGTTGGACGCGTTCTTCTCGGCAGGTGTGCCCGACCCGCCGCCCGGCCGGTTCAGCGCCCTGAGCTGCCCCGACTGCAACGGGCCGCTGTACGAGGTGGCATCACCCCCGAACGGGCACTATCAATGCATGGTGGGTCACGCCTGGTCGATGGAGAGCATGGTCGACGGGCAGTCGGAGGCCGTCGAGCGGGCCTTCTGGGTGGCGATCCTGCGGATCGAGGAGCGGCTGCGGCTCCTGACGCGGATGCAAGGCAACGCCGAGGAGCGCGGGCAGGCCCTGGTGGCACGCCGCCTGCGGCAGCAGACGGAGCGGGACCGGGACGCCCTTGAGACCCTGCGTCACCTGCAGAGCCGGATCGGCCGCGAGGCACCGGCCCCGGTCACCCACGGCGACGAGCGGCGTTAGCGTGGACCCATGGTCGCCAGCGAGGAGCGCGAGTTCGACGACCTCCTGTTGATGCTCAAGGAGACCCGGGGGTTCGACTTCTCCGGGTACAAACGCAGCACGCTCCAGCGCAGGGTCGCGCGGCGGCTGGAGACGCTCAAGCTCGAGACGATGGGTGAGTACCGCGACTACCTCGAGCTGGAGCCCGGTGAGTTCGCGATCCTCTTCGACAGCCTGCTCATCAACGTCACCGGGTTCTTCAGGGACCCGCAGGCCTGGCGGGTCCTGCGCGCGAGGGCGATTCCCACGATCTGCGCGGCCAAGGGCGGCGGCCGCGCGATCCGGGCCTGGAGCGCCGGGTGCGCCACCGGCGAGGAGGCCTACAGCCTCGCCATCGCCCTGGCGGAGGAACTGGGGCTGGACGAGTTCCGGGAGCGGGTCAAGATCTACGGCACCGACCTGGACGAGAAGGCCCTGCACGTGGCCCGTACGGCGGTCTACGACGAGCGCAAGCTCGCCGACATGCCGCCCAAGCTGCGGGACAAGTACTTCGAGCCGGTGGATGCCAGGTTCGCGTTCCGCCGTGACCTGCGCCGTCAGCTCATCTTCGGCCGCAACGACCTCACCCGGGACGCCCCGATCTCCCAGGTGGACCTGCTGCTCGCGCGCAACACGATGATGTACTTCAACGCCGAGACGCAGCTCAACATCGTCCGCAAGTTCCACTTCGCCCTCGCCGACCCCGGCTACCTGTTCCTGGGCAAGGCGGAGATGCTGCTCAACCACGGCGACAAGTTCGAGCCGGTGGACCTGCGCGTGCGCCTGTTCAGGAAGATCCCCCAGCCCTTGGGCGGGGCGCGGATCGGCTGGGACTCGCCGCCGCCGCACGCGGAGGAGAACGCGCGGCTTCCGCGGCTGCAGGGCGCGGCGCTCGCCTCCGGCCCGGTCGCCCAGATCACGCTCGACGCGTCGGGCAGGCTCGCCCTGCTCAACACCCGCGCCGAGGTCCTGTTCGGCCTGCGGCCTCGTGACGTGGGCAGCCCGTTCCAGGATCTCGAGGTGTCCTACCGGCCCGTCGAGCTGAGGTCGCTGATCGAGCAGGCCGAGCTGGACCTGCGTACGGTCGAGCTCCACGACGTCGCCTGGCAGCGCCCCGGCATGCAGGAGCCGAGCATCTTCGACGTCGCCGTCGTCCCGCTCATGGACAGGGCGGGCGAACTCGTCGGCGTCACGATCAACTTCCACGACGTCACCCGTTATCGGCGGCTTCGTAACGAGCTCGAACAGGCGAACAAGGAGCTCGAGCACGCGTACGAGGAACTGCAGTCGCTGAACGAGGAGCTGGAGACCACCAACGAGGAGCTCCAGTCGACCAACGAGGAGCTGGAGACCACCAACGAGGAGCTCCAGTCGACCAACGAGGAACTGGAGACGATGAACGAGGAGCTCCAGTCCAGCAACGACGAGCTCCAGCAGATCAACGAGACCCTCAACGCCCGGACATCGGAGCTCGACCGGGCCAACCAGTTCGTCGCCTCAGTGGTGCGCTCGCTCGGCGACGTGGTCGTCGTCGTCGACCGGGACCTGCGGGTGCTGCTGTGGAGCCCGGGGGCGGAGGAGCTGTGGGGGCTGCGCGCCGACGAGGCTCACGGCCGCGAGCTGCCCGCACTCGACATCGGCCTGCCCCTCGACCCGCTGCTGCCTGCGATGCGGCGCGTGCTGGACGGCGACCCGGTCGCGGGTGGTCAGGCAGACGCGGCCAGCGTCGAGGCCGTCAACCGGCGGGGCCGGCCCGTCCGGCTCGCGGTCACACTGGCGCCGCTCCACGAGGGCGACGCGTCCGTCGAGGGCCTGATCCTGGTCATGACCGGGAATTGACGCACGTCAGGGGCCGGGAACGAGGCCGACTCCGCCCAGGATGTCGCCTCCCGGCATGCCGTTCCACTCGAACTCCACGGTCTCGGGCCGCCACCGGTCCAGCGGCACGACTCCGGGCTCCAGCACGTGGAGGCCGTCGAGGAAGCCGCGGACCTGGGCCGCGGTGCGAGGCACGATGCCGCCCGCGGTGGTCGCGGTGTAGACGTCCCTGCCCCGCCTGACCGCGTCCTCGTCCAGGTCGCCCTGGGTGATGTGGGAGACCACCAGGTGGCTGCCCGGGGCGAGCGGCTCGCGGAACGCGCCGACGACGCGCGCCGCCTCCGCGTCGTCGGTCACGAAGTGGAGGACGGCCAGCATGATCAAGGCGACCGGCCGGGTGAAGTCGAGGTGGGTGAGGACGCCGGGGTGATCGAGGATCGACTCCGGTTTGCGCATGTCGCCGTCGATGACGATCGACCGGGGGTTGTCGGCGAGCAGGGCGCGTGCGTGGGCGAGCACGATCGGGTCGTTGTCGACGTAGACGACCCGGGACTCCGGCGCCTCGGCCTGCGCCACCTGGTGGACGTTCTCCTGCGTCGGCAGCCCGGTGCCGATGTCGAGGAACTGCCGGATGCCCGAGCGCGCCAGGTGCCGTACGGCCCGCACGAGGAAGGCGCGGTTGGTCCGGGCGACCTCGCGGGCGTTGGGCAGGATCGAGATGATCTTCTCGGCGGCCTCGCGGTCGGCCGCGAAGTTGTCCTTGCCGCCCAGGTAGTAGTCGTACATCCGGGCCACGCTCGGCGTGCCGGGGTCCACCACCCACGCGGGCGCCTGCTCCTCGTGCACGCTCTGCCCTCCACAGCTCGTGTCGGTCCGCTCCATGGGACGACGTCCATCCTAGGGACACGAGTGCCGATTCTGACCCTCTGATCCGACAATCGGCAATGTCAGATGTCTCCTCGGCGGGTCCGCTTCCGGTGTCAGACCTTCTGCCTGGTCCGCCTGGCCACGACGAACGACGAGATCACGAGCAGGGTGAGCAGGCCCCAGTACGCGAGGCCCTTCCTGCCGTGCATGGAGAGGTTCTCGCCCAGATAGGTCAGGCCGGGGATCAGGTAGACCGCCGCCGCGAGCGCCCATCTGGCGTCCCTGACCGAGACGGTGGCCCAGAGCGCGGCCGCGAGTGCCAGCACCTCCACGCCCGCCCGCGCGAGCATCCAGGGCAGCGTCTCCGGGTAGGACAGGCCGAGCAGGAACTGCAGCCCCCAGCAGAACGCGGGAACGAGAAGCCACGACCACGATCGGGCGGGAAGGCCCTTCCCCGGTCGCACCGCGAGTACGGCCAGGCCGGCGACGATCACCCAGAAGGGTGCCATGCTCGACACCTCGACGTACGCGGGGCCGAAGCCGGCCATGGTGAACGCGTCGCCGTGGAGGACCAGGAAGCGGCTGGACTCGAGCGCCGCGATCAGCGACAGGGCGAGAGCCACGCGCGCCCATCCGCGGATGATCGCCACCATCAGCGCGACCGCGCCGAGGGTCCAGATCGGCCGGACGAGGTGCGGCAGCACCTCGATCTTCATGGCGAACGTGGTCGTCGCGACGGCGAGCACGCCCAGCTGCAGCCCGTCCGCCCACCAGGGCACGCCCCTGGCCCGGGCGTTCCGCGCACGGGCGGCGAACCCGCCGGCGATGAGAGCGAGCACCTCCCGGAGCGGCGGACGGCGGGTGTGAGGGCCGGACGCCGCCATCAGGGTGCCGATGAGTTCCTCGCCGTGCCACTTTCTATAGACCTTCGGGTAGACCCGGAGCAGGCGGCGGTAGCGCCGTTCGAGGGCGTGCTCGGCGTTCATGCGCTCACCATCCCGATCTGCGCGGTGACGACCCTGGCGGCCTGCTGGAGTCGCGCGGCCTCCTCGCGGACGGCGGCGACGCCGTCGTCGGTGATCCGGTAGTACCGTCTCGGCCGTCCGTCGACGACCTCTTCTCCGTCGACCGTCACCAGGCCCGCCTCCTCGAGCCGGTCGAGCGCCCCATACAGGGTGCCGACGGCGATCTTCACCCGTCCGGCCGACTGCTCACCTGCGCGTTTGATGATTCCGTAGCCGTGAAGGGGGGCCTGTAGGAGCGCGGCGAGGATGAAGTACGTCGCTTCCGTCATCTTGGTCACGGAGGGACCATATATCGGGTGCCGATATATGGTCCAGCGTTCGCGGTGGGGCCGGCCGAGGACCTGGCGATGCCGGGGGGCGAGCCCGAGTGGGTAGGGGCTCGATGGGGGAGGGAGGTGACGGCATGGAGCCGCGCGGCGCCCTCGGGCTGCGTATGGTGCTGGCCACCTTCGGGCTGGCCGTCTGCGGCTTCATCGCGATCACGGCGTACGCGGCGGGGCTGGTCGTGCCGGCGGTCGTCGCGACCGTGCTCGCGATCGTCGCCGCGGCCGACTTCGTCGTGGTGGTCCGCCGGCGGGCCGGGCGGTGAGGAAGGATATCCGGGGCATTCAAAAATAGAACGCGTTCTCGTACGCTCCGGAGTATGCGTTTCACCTATGCCGAGGCCATGACCGACCCGTCGTACTACCTGCCGCTCGCCCGGGCCGCGGAGGCGGCGGGGTACGCGAGCATGAGTGTGGCCGACTCCCTGGTCTACCCCCGGGAGTCGGACGCGAGGTATCCGTACACGGCGGACGGAGACCGGGAGTTCCTGGAGGACAAGAGCTTCATCGAGACGTTCGTCCTCATCGCGGCGATGGGGGTGGTGACGTCGACGATCCGGTTCACGCCGTTCGTCCTCAAGCTCACGGTGCGTCCCCCGGTGCTGGTGGCCAAGCAGGCCGCTTCGATCGCCTGGCTCACCGGGGGCCGGCTCGGCCTCGGCGTCGGGCTGAGCCCCTGGCCGGAGGACTACGCCGTGACGGGCGTGCCGTGGGCGCGGCGGGGCAGGCGCATGGACGAGGCCGTCGAGATCGTCCGCGGCCTGACGCGCGGCGGCTACTTCGAATACCACGGCGAGTTCTACGACCTGCCGCCGGTGAAGATGTCCCCGGTGCCGGCCGAGCCGATCCCGATCCTGGTCGGCGGGCACAGCGAGGGGGCGCTGCGCCGCGCCGCCAGGCTCGGGGACGGCTGGATGCACGGCGGGGGAGAGCCGGCAGAACTGGACGCGCTGCTCACGAGGCTCGCCGCGCTGCGCGCCGAGGAGGGCACCGCCGACCGGCCCTTCGAGATCCACGTGATCTCCCCCGACGCCTACAGCGTGGACGGCGTGAGGCGGCTGGCCGACAAGGGCGTCACCGACGTGATCGTCGGCTTCCGCAGGCCGTACGTGAAGGGGCCCGACACCGAGCCGCTGAGCCGGAAGATCGAGCACCTGGAGCGCTTCGCCGAGACGGTGATCGCCAAGGCCGGTTAGCGGTGGGGTCTCCGGCCGCCGCCGTGGGTAGAACGCGTTCTTGCAAGCCGTTCCGCGCTCGCGCATGCTGGGGCGCATGGATCTGATCGCGCTGGAGGAGATCCGCCAGACCAAGTACCGCTACCTGCGCTGCCTGGACCTCAAGCGCTGGGACGACTTCGCCGACACGCTCACCGGCGACGCCGTGGCGGCCTACGACAATCCGGTCGCCGGTGACCCGCTGCGGTTCGACGGGCGCGAGGCCATCGTCGGCTACATGCGCGCCAGCCTGGGGCCGGGGGTGATCACGACGCATCTCGCGGGTCACCCCGAGATCGAGATCGACGGCGACGACGCGAGGGGCACCTGGTGCCTCGACGACACCGTGCTCATTCCACGCCACCGCCTGATGATCCGCGGATCCGCCTACTACGAGGACACCTACCGGCGCTGCTCCGACGGGCGCTGGCGGATCAGCGGCACCGGCTACCGCCGGACGTACGAGTACACGGTGTCCCTCGACGACCTGCCCAGCTTGCGGTTCACCGCGAACCGCTGGGCCGCGTCCTGACCTTCCCGGAGGCGGGGCGCGCCGCCGTTCCGCCGGGGACCGCGCCGCGGCCATTGACCACTCCTAGAACGGGTTCTACTCTCGCGGTGGGAAAAGACTACCGCTTCGGTCCATATTTGTTCCGCGTATCCGAGGGAGTCCGATGGCCACGGAACCGTTCGCCCGGGCGATCGCCGAGGCCGAGGAGATCATCCGCTCCGCGCCGCACGTGCGCACCGAGCAGGACCTGGCCGAAGGCCTCGACTACCTGGCGGGCGGCATCAAGGCGGCGTTGCACATGACGTGGGCCTACGACCGCGACTTCCCCTTCTTCGCCGCCTCCACCGGCCCGTACGCCAAGCTCGGCCTGGACAACCCCGACACGCTCTACTTCCACGCCTACATCCGGGACGACGCCGAATACGTGGTCACCGGCCGCCGCGGCACCACGGCCGACCTGAGCTTCCAGGTGCTCAACGGCGACTACTCGCCCGCGCGGTCGCCCGACAGCCTCACCGCCTTCGACGACCGCGACATCGAGATCGCCCCGGACGGGTCGTACGAGCTGCGCTTCGGCCCGCCCGGCACAGGGGCCCGCTTCACGCTGGGGCCCGGCGCGGCGATGCTGATCGTGCGCGAGGTCTTCTCCCACTGGGACGCCGAGCGGCCCGGCGAGATCCGCGTCCACCGCGCCGACACGCTCGGGTCGGCGCCCCCGCCCCCGGCCGTCGACAGGATGGCCAGGCGCTACGAGGTGGCCGCGAAGATGCTGCTGGGGCGGCTGCGGACCTTCCTCGCGTTCCCGGAGCGGCACTACCTCACGCTGCAGGTCAACACGATGACCGAGCCGCGGCCCACGCCCGGCGGCCTCGCGACGCAGTATTCGTCCGTCGGCCACTACGACCTCGACGACGACCAGGTCATGGTCGTCACCGTGCCCGCGGCGGGCCGCGACGTCGCGCCCTACCAAGGGTTCCAGCTCGGCAGCATGTGGTACGTCTCGCTGGACTACGTCAACCACCAGACCAGCCTCACCGCGGACCAGGCCCGCCACGACCCCGACGGGAAGATCCGCTACGTGGTCGGCGAGCGCGATCCCGGGCTGGCCAACTGGCTCGAACGCACCGGGCACCGCCGCGGCTACCTGCAGATCCGCTGGCAGCGGCTCACCCGCCCACTCGGACCCGCGGACGGCCCCGAGGTGGAGGTGATGCGGTTCGAGGACCTGCCGTCCCGGCTGCCCTACCACGATCGGCAGCGGGTGACCCCGAGGGAGTGGGCGGCCCGGATCGCCGCCCGGCAGACCGCCGTCGCCAGAAGGATGCTGGGCTGATGCCGCTGAAGGACCGGGTCGTCGTGATCTCGGGGGTCGGGCCGGGGCTGGGGCGCGGCCTGGCGCTGCGGTGCGCGGCGGCCGGGGCCGACGTGGTGCTGGCCGCCCGGGGCGAGGAGCGGCTGGCCGCGGTGGCGGAGGAGGTCGCACGGCTCGGCCGCCGAGCCGTGCAGGTGCCGGCCGACGTCACCGACGAGGCGTCGCGGCGGCGGCTGGTCGCGACGGCGCTGGAGACCTGCGGCCGCGTCGACGGACTGGTCAACAACGCCTTCGCGATGCCGCCGATGACGGACCTCGTCGACGTGGACCTCGACGCGGTGCGTGCCGCCTTCGAGACCAACGTGCTCGCCGCGTTGCGGCTCACCCAGCTCTTCGCGCCGGCGCTCGCCGAGCACGCGGGCTCGGTCGTGATGATCAACTCGGCGGTGCTGCGGCACTCGCGGCGCACCTTCGGGGTGTACAAGATGGCCAAGGCCGGCCTGCTCGCCCTCGCCCAGAGCCTGGCGACCGAGCTCGGGCCGCGCGGCGTGCGGGTCAACAGCGTCGCACCCGGCTACATCTGGGCGGACAACCTGAAGCGCTACTTCGAGGCACTGGCCCGGCGGCGCGGCGTCCCCGTGCGGCAGGTGTACGACGAGACGGCCGCCACGCTCGACCTGCGCAGGCTGCCCGAGCCCGACGAGATCGCCGACGCCGCGGTGTTCCTGCTGTCCCCGCTCGCGCGGGCGATCACCGGCCAGTGCCTCGACGTCAACTGCGGCGAATGGCACCACTGAGCAGTTTCGATCAGCACCGAGCAGTTCGATCAGCACCGAGCAGTTCGATCAGCACCGAGCAGTTCGATCAGCACCGAGCAGTTCGATCAGCACCGAGCAGTTCGATCAGCACCGAGCAGTTCCGATCAGCCCGCGGAGGAGACCGATGAGCACGGGACGCGACGGCGTCGGGACGATCGAGGCCCTGCATGCCTGGGCGAGCGGCGCCACCGGGCTGACCGGCTTCGGGGACGACCCCTACCTCGACGGCCTCGGCGTGCTGCTCGAGTCGTACGCCCACGACGCGGCGCTCAGCCCGCAGGGCGCCCGGGCGGCCCGCGCGATGCTGCGCGGCGCGCTGACCGCCCGGCTGCGGTGCGAGGAGGCGTGGCGGCGGCACCCGGAGCACGCGGCCCTGCCCGTCGAGCGGCCGATCTTCGTCACCGGCCTGCCGCGCACCGGCACCACCGCCCTGCACCGGCTGCTGACCGCCGACCCCGCCAACCAGGGGCTGGAGTTGTGGCTGACCGACTCGCCCCGGCCGAGGCCGCCGCGCGAGACCTGGGCGGGCGACCCGGAGTATCGGGCCGCCCAGGCGGCGTACGAGCGGCACCACGTGCGCCATCCGGAGTTCATGGGCGTGCACTACATGTCGGCGGACATGGTCGAGGAGTGCTGGCGGCTGCTCCAGCAGTCGATGCGGTCGGTCTCCTTCGAGTGCCTGGCCCACCTGCCCGCGTACTCGGCCTGGCTGGCGGCGCAGGACTGGACGCCGGCCTATGAGCGGCACCGGCGGATCCTCCAGCTCGTCGGGCTGGGCGACCCCGGCCGGCGCTGGGTGCTGAAGAACCCCAGCCACCTGTTCGCCCTGGACGCGATCATGGAGGTCTACCCCGGCGCGCTGGTCGTCCAGACCCACCGCGACCCGTTCACCGCCATGGCGTCGATGTGCAGCCTCGCCGCGCAGGCGACCGCCGGATGGTCGGAGGCGTTCACCGGCGCGGTGATCGGGCGGGACCAGCTCGACCTGTGGAGCCGGGGCCTCGATCGCTTCCGCGCCGCCCGCGCCCGGCAGGATCCGGCGCGGTTCTTCGACGTGCGCTACGAGGAGTTCGTCCGCGACCCGCTCGGCACGGTCGAGGCCGTCTACGCCCACTTCGGGCTGCCGCTCGGCGACGCCGCCCGTACGGCCATGGCCCGTCTGCACGAGGAGAGCCGCTCGGGGGAGGCCCGGCCGTCCCACCGGTACGAGTTGTCCGGCTTCGGGCTGACCCCTGAGGAGGTCGAGGCGCGCTTCGCCGGCTGCCCCGCCCGCTGACGTCAGCTCGGGCTGGGCGAGACAGGGGTGGAGAGAACGGCGAGGGCGCGGCCGGTGGCCGCGTCCCAGAGCCGGGCCGTGCCGTCGTAGCCGCCGCTCGCCACGACCTTGCCGTCCCCGCTGAAGGCGAGCGCGGCGACCTCCCCGGAGTGGCCCGTCAGGGTGCGGATCTTCCGGCCGTTCGCGGCGTCCGAGAGCACGATGGTGTGGTCGTACCCGCCGCTGGCCAGGATCGTGCCGTCCGGGCTGTAACACAGGGCGGTCACGTGCCCCGCCGTGTGACCGCTTACGGTCGTCACGACATCACGGGTGGAGGTGTCCCAGATCAGGACCGTGGTGGTGGCCAGGCTGTTCGTCGCGATCGTCCGGTCGTGCCGGGGGCGGAAGACGGCCCGGGTGACGCCCGAAAGCGGGCCGCCGTCACCGAACCGCCCGGTCAGGGACCCGGTGGTGCGGGAGGTCTTCACGTCCCAGAGTTCGACGGTCCGGTCGAGGCCGGCGCTCGCCAGAGTCGTGCCGTCCGTGTCGAACGCCACCGCTTCGACGAAGCCGTTGTGAGCGTTCAGGACCTGACGGCTGTCGCCGGTCCGGGGGTTCCAGAGCCTGACCGTCGTGTCCACGCCACCGCTGGCCAGGATCGTGCCGTCCGGGCTGAACGCCAGCGCGGGGATGGAGCTGACCCCGGCCACGCTGGGGCTGGGGCCGGTGCCGAGAGTCTCCAGTCCCTGTGAGTGGCCGACCAAGGTGTTCTCGAGACGGCCGGTGGCGACGTCCCAGAGCCGGATCTTGTTGTCGCCGTGCCCCGTGGCCAGAAGCTTCCGGTCCGGGCTCAGCGCCATGGAGAAGATCCCGCTGTCGTGCTCCTCCACCATGGAGCCGGGGATCATCCGCATCAGGCGGCCGGATGCGGGATCCCACACCCGGGCCTGCGGTTCGAGGTAACTGGCGGTGATCAGGAGATCGTCCAGAAAGAGCACAGAGGTGACCGCATCGTTGGCGTGGGCGGAGGAGGAGCCGCCCTGCGAAGCGAGCGAGGCCGCCCACTTCGTGACGGCCGCCGAGGCCACGGCCAGCCCGGCCAGAAGCAGCATGCGCCGCGTCAGCATGCCCCGTCCGGCGGGGAGCGGGTAGGAGGCCCGCAGACGGAAGTACCAGGCGATCCTCATCAGTTCGACGTGGACGACCAACTCCGGCAGGCCCAGCAGGGCGCCCCGGGTGAGGAGCTCGGCCAGCCAGATCACTGGCAGGCTCCCCACCGTCGCCGCCGCCCAGGCGGGCCACAGCGAGATCCGCCAGGCCGCCACGGCGAAGAGCGTCACGCCGAGCAGGACGACGAACAGCAACAGGATTATCCAGATGTCTCCGAACAGTCCGGTGCGCGCCGCGACCGGCGGCCCGGCGACCGCCGCGGCGAGCAGCCCGGCGATGCCGAGCTGGAACGGCAACCGCCGACCCGGGCTCAGGCCGGCGCGGACCAGGCCGGTGCGTGCCGGGACGAATCCCGAGAAGGCGGCCACGAGCGCCGCCGGCGAGAGCAGCCAGCTACCCGCCGCGATGCTGACGGACGTGTCGTACGCGGCGGAGAAGTCCCTGTTCCCGTAGGTGATCGCGCCGACCAGCGCGGCCACGCCGAACAGCGTGTTCAGGACGGCCGCCGCCGCGGATCCGGCGAAGGCGAGCGTCGGCCGGCCTGCCGCCACTCGTCCGGACACCGGCTCTCCGGAGGGTGGGGACGCCTCCGGGGAGGACCTCTCGGCCGCCGGGGAAACCGCCTGACGACCAGGCGCGGCGGCGTGCTCTTCGGCGACAGGGACGCGAGGGGGCACAGGCGGCGGCCCGGAGGCCTCCGGCGGGGTGAGCGCGTCCGCCCGCGACGAGGCCGGTGCCGTCGCGGTCGCCGTCGTCGCAGCGGAGCCCCCGGCCTCCGTTTCGGGCGACTCGGACGGTGCCGCCGGTGCGGGCGGCTCGGGGCCGAGGGCGCGCGCGCCGGCCGGCTCGGCCGGTTCGGGCCGCTCCGGCGGTTCGGCGGGTTCGGGCGGTTCCGGTGACGCAGGCGGGTCGGCGCCGAGGGCGCGCAGCCTGGCGGCGGCGGCCGCCGAGACCATGCGGCTGTCGTCGTCGGCCAGCCGCAGGAGCGCCTCGCGTACCCGGGCCCTGACCAGGCCGTTGCCGACCCGGTAGAGGTGGTCCAGCGTGTCCACGGCGTTCAGCCGGTCCCCGGCCATGGGGCTCGTGAGGGCGTGGCCGACGTGCGGAGGCAGCGACCAGTTCACGTTCCGGGCGATGACGGTGCGGCCTTCGACGTTGTCCTGGCGCTTGGGCCGCTGCTGCGGCATCTCGGCCACGACGCGGTCGTAGACGTAGCCGTACAGTTCGTCGAGCGTGATGTCGCCGTCGCCGTCCAGGTCGGCCCGGCCGGTGCGCAGCCCCTCCACCAGGTGCCGGGTGAACACCGATCGCGGAGCCTCTCCGTGCACCCGGTCGCCCTCGAAGGCGTACTGGGTGGCGTCGGTGGCGGTGAGGACGGTGCGGCCGCGCCCCCGGAACTGGTCCAGCGCGTGCACGTCGTCACCGGCCTTGGCCAGCCGTCCGGCCGGGTAGGCCCCGCTGTAACAGCAGTCGAGGATGAGGACCTTCCGGCGTGACGCGCATCCCTCCATCGCGTAGTCGATCTGCTCGCCGGATATGGCGGTGAAGATCAGACTGTCCCGCCGGGTGTCGCGCGTGGCCAGGTAGAGCCGGCCGTCGTCGTCCTTGAGG
Source organism: Microbispora sp. NBRC 16548 (assembly GCF_030268985.1). Taxonomy (NCBI): domain Bacteria; kingdom Bacillati; phylum Actinomycetota; class Actinomycetes; order Streptosporangiales; family Streptosporangiaceae; genus Microbispora; species Microbispora sp. NBRC 16548. Next base: position 157,964 of record NZ_BSSF01000012.1, on the reverse strand, counting down.
CCATGACCGGTGAAGTACAGCAACGTCAGGTCGTCGCCGCGCCGGTCGCGGTACAGGTCGGCGATGGCCTCCCCGACCCGGTGATTCGGCTCGTTCACCAGCGTGGTGACCTCGAAGCCGCCGATCTCCGGATCCCGGAGCACGGCGGCGAGCGTCTCGGCGTCGTGGGCCGGAGCCGTCAGGCGACGCAGACCCGCGTCGTCGTACAGGTAGGTGGCGATCAGCAGCGCCAACCGGCGGCCCATGCGCTATCCGCCCGAATGCCGCCGGATGAAGGCGCCGATCAGCTCGCGCCGCTCGGCGGCCGTGGCCCGCTCGAGTTCGAGGGAGTCGCCGTCGACGGTGACCACGATCCGGTGCCGTGCCGCCTGCCGGTCGAGCCAGTCCTGCAGCACGCCGACCAGCGCGGTGAACACGCCGCCGGAGGCGCTGAAGGCCACCAGGAGCGCGCCCACGGTGACCGGGTCGGGGCTTTTCGCCCCCACGGGCGCCGGGCCGCCGGGCGCCGTCCGGATCGACTCGACGCCGACCTCGCTCAGCTCCCGGCGGAGCCTCCGGGTGAGCCGGTCGTGCAGGTCGGCGTCCATGTCCACGTCCGCGTCCGGCAACAGCTCCACGCGCATGCCGATCACGCCGCCGGCCTCCGGACTTCCGTTCATCCCCGCCCCCTCGCCCGCGCCGCGCGGGCGGAGCCCGTGTCGCCCTGCTATCGTCGTCCGCCCCTGCTGCCGTTACAACACGCGCCGTTACAGCACGTCCTTGTCGGAGCACGCGGCGGCCACCGGTTCTGCGGCGAGGGCTCAGCCGGCGGCGAGGGCCCCCATGATGCGGTCCTCGCTGATCTCGGGCCCGGCCAGCTCGCCGACGACCGCGCCGTCACGGAGGACCACGACGCTGTCGCAGTTCTCCACCAGTTCCGACACGTCGGAGGAGATCAGCAGGATCGCCAGCCCGTCCACCGCCAGGTCGTCGAGGAGCGACCGCATGGCCAGCTTGGTCGCGATGTCGACACCCCGGCTGGGCTCGTCGAGCAGCAGCACCTTCGGGTGCATCGCCAGCCAGCGGGCCAGCAGCACCTTCTGCTGGTTGCCGCCGGACAGCTCCCCGGCGGCCTGCCGGGGCGACACGGCCTGGATGCCCAGCCGCCGCATGAACGTGGAGACGATCCGGTCCAGGTGCGCGTCGGAGACGATCCCCGCGCGGGACAGGCGGGGCAGCGCGGCCAGCGCGATGTTGTCGCGGACCGACAGGGTCGGCACGATGCCCTCCACCCGGCGGTTCTCCGGCACGAGCCCGACACCGGCGCGGATCGCGTTCCTGATCGACCACTTGCCCGCGGGCGCGCCCGCGATCGTCACCTCGCCGGCGTCCACGCGCAGCGCGCCCGCGATCGCCTTCGCGGTCTCGCTGCGCCCCGCGCCCCGCAGCCCGCCGAGGCCGACCACCTCCCCCGTACGCAGGGCGAGGGAGACGTCGCGGAGCACGTGGCGGCGGGTCAGCCCCCGGGCTTCGAGCAGGGGCTCGTCGGCGGGCGGGCCTGCGGACTCGCCGGTGACGGCGGCGTCCGCCCCCTCGGCGTGGAAGGGCCTGCCGAGCAGGAGCGAGACCAGCCTGCGGCGGTCGAGGCCGGCGAGCGGTCCTGTGTGCACCACCCGCCCATCACGCAGCACGGTCACCCGGTCGCAGATCTCGTAGAGCTCGTCGAGCCGGTGGGTGACGTACAACACCGCCCGGCCCTCGTCGCGGAGCCGGGAGATCGCGCCGAACAGGACGTCCAGCTCGTCGCGCTCCAGCGCGGAGGCGGGTTCGTCCATGACGACCAGCCGCGCGTCCGCGGACGCGGCCCGGGCCAGGGCGACGAGCTGACGCGCGCCGTCGCCGAGCGAGCCGAGCGGCCGGCGCGGGTCGGCGCGCAGGCCGTAGGAGGAAAGCAGTTCGGCGGCCCGTGCGTGCATGGCCGCGAAATCGATCAGACCGAAGCGCCCGCGCGGCTCCCGGCCGAGGAACAGGTTGGCGGCGATGCTCATCGTGGGGACGAGCCCGGCGTCCTGGTGGATCGTGGCGATCCCGAGCCGGGCCGCCTCGGTGGGGGAGGAGAGGGCGATCTCCTCCCCGAGGTAGCGCAACCGGCCGGCGTCCGGCCTGCACACCCCCGAGAGCACCTTGACCAGGGTCGACTTGCCCGCGCCGTTGCCGCCGACGAGCGCGTGGACCTCCCCGGCCCGCAGGGCCAGGGTGACGTGGTCGAGCGCGGGCGCGCCTTGAAAGCTCTTGCAAATACCTGCGGCCTGCAGCACGGTTGCCTCCGCCTCGAATGGTGAGCCCGGCAGGAAACAAACCCGTAACGAGGCCGTCACATTCGATCAAATGTGGGCAACGTGCAGGCGTACGCCCTTGCCGCCCAGCTCGTCGAGCACGTCGCGCGGGGCGGCGTCGTCGGTGACCAGGTGGTCGATCTGCTCGGCGGACACGGTCTGCACCATCGCGTCGATGCCGATCTTGGTGTGGTCGGCGAGCACGACGACCTCCTCCGCGGCGGCGGCCAGGGCCTGGTCGACGCAGGCGACCTGCATGTTCGGGGTCGACAGCCCGCGGTCGGCGGTGAGCCCGTTGCCGGAGATGAAGGCCCGGCGCACGCGCAGCCCGGCGAGGGACCGCTCGGCCGCGCTGCCGACGAGGGCGAGGATCGGCCCGCGCAGCGTGCCGCCCGTCAGCATCACCTCGATGCGCGGGGAGTTGGCGAGGGCCTGGGCGACCAGCAGCGAGTTGGTGACCACGGCGAGCTCGGCGTGCCTGCTCAGCCTGCGGGCGAACTCCTGGGTGGTGGTCCCTGGGCCGATGACGATCGCGTCCCCGTCCTCGACCAGCGACGCGGCCAGGTCCGCGATGGCGGACTTCTCCGCCGAGGAGAGCGTCACCTTCTGGACGTAGCTGGCCTCTCTGTTCAGGTCGCCCGGGAGGGTGGCGCCGCCGTGGTGCCGGTTGAGCAGGCCCTCCGACTCGAGCGCGCGCAGGTCGCGGCGTACGGTGACCTCCGACGACTGCACCGCCTGGGCGAGCTCGCGCAGCGAGACGGCGCCGTTGGCCCGCACCAACTCCAGAATGCGCTGGCGGCGCTCGGCCGCGAACACGGGCCGGCGCCCGTCGCTGTCCGTGTCGACCACGCCCCCACCCTCCGCTGTGACCGGATCCGATCATAGTCGACCAGCCAAAGTGCCGCAGCGCTGACCGGAAATGAACGAATCTGATCTGATCTCTTGACCGGATAGCATCCGCGATGCTTATTTGAGGGCGATAACCGACTCGATCCTGTCCGAATCTGATCGGTCCCGTTCGGAAGGCGCGTTCCCCGCGTGCCTCACGTCCGCGGGTCCGATCTCGACCCTCCCCCCACGTCATGGCAGGTGGTCGCCGGCGCGCCGTGCGGAGCGCATCGCCGCGCCGGCCGCACGCGGCCACGCCGTACGGCGCGTCCGCCCGCCCCCTGCCCGCAGGAAAGGATCCCTGTGAGAAAGCCCATCCTCTTACTGCTGGCCGTCGTTCTCGGCGCCGTCTGGCAGGTCGCGGGGCAGGGCCCCGCGACCGCCGCCGGCGCCGAGCGGCACGGCCTGCGCGGCGACTACTACCTGTCCTCGGCAGCAGGGAAGTTCGACTTCGCCCAGCTCAAGGCCACGGTGATCGACCCGGATCTCGAGCTGCCCGACCTCAACCCGGTCTTCACCTCGCTGACCGGGCGGGAGGACGACGTCACCGTGCGGTGGACGGGCCGCATCCAGCCCGCGTACTCCGAGGCGTACACCTTCTCGGTCATCGGCGACAACGGCTTCCGGCTCTGGGTGGACAACACGCTCGTCGTCGACCACTGGGTGGACGACTGGGACAAGGAGCAGACCGGCACCCCGATCACCCTGCAGGCCGGCCAGAAGTACGACATCAAGGTCGAGTATTTCGAGCACTTCGGCGGCGCCAACCTCCACCTGCGCTGGCAGAGCGCCAGCCAGCCCAAGCAGGCGGTGCCGGCGGACGCGTTCTACCTGCCCGAGGGCTTCGACCCGCCGGGGCCGGCCGGCGCCGCCGTCGACGCGGCGGGCGACACCGCCACCCTCGACTTCGGCGACACCGCGCTCGCGGCGCTGCCCGCCGGCGCCGCCGAGCACTTCGGCCTGACGGTGGCCGGCACGAAGTGGCAGGTCGCGTCGGCCGCCCTCGACGGGACCACGAAGGTCACGCTGAAGCTCGCCTTCCCCATCCCGCGCCTCGCCGCCGACATCCGGGCTTCCTACGACGGCAAGGGCGGCCTCGCCAAGGCGGACGGCACCGCGATCGAGGCGTTCACCTGGGTGCCGGTGTCCAACGGGTCCACCTACGTGCTGAAGACGCGCTGGTCCGACAAGGTGGACGCGAACAACCCGCTGCCCGAGTACCCCCGCCCCCAGCTCGTCCGCGACCGCTGGCAGAACCTCAACGGCACCTGGCAGTTCGCCGCCGCCAAGGAGGGTGAGGCGCCGCCCTTCGGCCGCGACCTCGGCGAGCGGATCGTCGTGCCCTACCCGGTGGAGTCGAGCCTGTCCCGCATCGGCCGCCACGAGGACCGCATGTGGTATCGCCGCACCTTCGAGGTGCCGGCCTCCTGGAAGAAGGACCGCGTCCTGCTCCACCTCGACGCCGTGGACTACGAGTCGGTCGTCTACGTCAACGGCAAGCAGGTCGGCACGCACAAGGGCGGCTACGACAGGATCACCGTGGACGTGACCGACGCGCTCACCCGAAAGGGCCCGCAGGAGCTGGTCGTCGGCGTGACCGACCCGACCGACAACGGCCGCCAGCCCATCGGCAAGCAGCGGCTCAACCCGGGCAGCATCTGGTACACCCCGGCTTCCGGCATCTGGCAGACCGTCTGGATGGAGCCCGTCGGCACGACCCACATCGAGGCCGTGGACACGATCCCCGAGGTGCTCGGGCAGTCCCTGCGGGTGAAGGTCAGGGCGAGCGGCGACGCCACCGCCGTCGTCACCGCCCGCGCCGGCAAGCGCGTCATCGGGAAGGTCTCCGGCCCGACCGGCACCGAGCTGGCCGTGCCGATCCCCAACCCCCACCTCTGGTCGCCCGACGACCCCTACCTGTACGACCTCACGGTCGAGCTCAAGGGCGGCGACAAGGTGGAGAGCTACTTCGGCATGCGCTCCATCTCGGTGGGCAGGGTGAACGGCACGACCCGGGTCCTGCTCAACGGCGCGCCGGTCTTCCAGTTCGGCCCGCTCGACCAGGGCTACTGGCCGGACGGCATCTACACCGCGCCGACCGACGAGGCCCTGCGGTACGACCTGGAGCAGACCAAGGCGCTCGGCTTCAACATGGTGCGCAAGCACATGAAGGTGGAGCCGGACCGCTGGTACGCCTACGCCGACAAGCTGGGCCTGCTCGTCTGGCAGGACATGCCGTCGATGTTCGGTGCGGCGAGCGCGGCCGACAAGACGCAGTTCGAGAGCGAGCTGAAGGAGATCGTCGACGAGCATCGCAGCAGCCCGTCGATCGTGATGTGGGTGCCGTTCAACGAGAGCTGGGGCCAGTACGACATCTCCAGGATCGCCGACTACGTGGAGAGCCTGGACCCCTCCCGGCTCGTGGACAACATGAGCGGCATCAACTGCTGCGGCGCCCAGGACGGCGGCAACGGCGACGTGATGGACTACCACATCTATCCCGGACCCGGCAGCCCCGGTAAGCCCGGCTTCTTCCGGGCGTCGGTGCTCGGTGAGTACGGCGGGCTCGCCCTGCCGGTGATCGGGCACACCTGGACCGGCGGCGGCTGGGGCTACGCGGTCGAGACCGACGGCGAGGCGCTGACCAAGCGCTTCCTGGAGATGGACGACGCCCTGCGCACGCTGCACGCCTGCAACGGCCTGAGCGCGGCCGTCTACACCCAGACGACCGACGTCGAGACCGAGATCAACGGCCTGATGACCTACGACAGGGCCGTGACCAAGCCGGACGTCAAGCGCCTCCACGACGCCAACACGGCGCTCACCGGAGAGATCCTTCCGGTCTGTGCCTGATTCTTCCCGGGCCTGATTGAGGCCTCCCACGGCCCGGGCCTGATTGAGGCCTCCCACGGCCTGGGCCTGATTGCGGCCTCCCACGGCCATGACCGACCGCCGACCCGCTCGGCACAGCGGCGGCCCGGACAGCACATCCGGGCCGCCACCCCCCACCCCCCACGGCGTGTCGTCCTCCTGACCGCCGGACGCGCCGTGGCACCCCCCGATCGGAAGAAGGATCACCATGAAGTCATATCCCCGCGGGGCCGTCGTCGCCCTCGCCGTGCTGCTCGGCGCGGCCGGCTGCGCCAAGTCGGAGACCCAGGCCACGGCGGGCCCCAGCCAGGCGGCGTCCGCGCAGCAGCAGGTGGTGCAGACCCCGGCGGGCTCGGCCGGCCCGACCTGCACGCTCGACCAGTTCGGCGGCACGAAGTTCGACCTGAAGACCGCCACGGTCGGCTTCTCCCAGTCGGAGAAGGAGGCCAACCCGTTCCGCATCGCGGAGACCAAGTCCATCAAGGACGAGGCGGCCAAGCTCGGCATCGCCGACCTCAAGGTCACCAACGCCCAGTCGCAGTTCTCCAAGCAGATCACCGACGTGCAGCAGCTCATCGCCCAGGGCGTGAAGCTGCTCGTCATCGCGCCGCTGAACTCCGACGGCTGGGAGCCGGTGCTCCAGCAGGCCGCCGCCAAGAAGATCCCCATCATCACGGTCGACCGCAAGATCAACGCCAACCCCTGCAGCGACTACCTGACGTTCATCGGCTCGGACTTCTACGAGCAGGGCAAGCGGGCCGCCGACCAGATGATCACCGCGCTGAGCGGCAAGGGCAAGGTGGCGATCCTGCTCGGCGCGCCGGGCAACAACGTCACCACCGAGCGCACCAACGGCTTCAAGGACCGGATCAAGGAGAAGGCGCCCGACATCCAGATCTCCTTCGAGCAGACCGGTGAGTTCGCCCGGGAGAAGGGCCAGCAGGTCACCGAGCAGCTCATCCAGTCCAACCCCGACATCAACGGCATCTACGCCGAGAACGACGAGATGGCGCTGGGCGCGGTGACCGCGCTGAAGGGCGCGGGCAAGGAGCCGGGCGCCATAAAGATCGTCTCAGTCGACGGCACCCGCAGCGCCGTCCAGGCCATCGCCGACGGCTGGCTGCACGCGGTCGTCGAGTCCAACCCCAGGTTCGGGCCGCTCGCCTTCGAGACCGCGCAGAAGTTCCTGGACGGCCAGCCGATCCCCGACAAGGTCATCATCTCCGACCGCGAATACGACGGCTCCAACGCCGAGTCGTCCCTCGGCGAGGCCTACTGACCTGCCACAGCCCGTCACGGACGCCCGCGCAAGCCCGCGTGCGTCCCGGGCCTCCGCACGCACTCGCGCGCGGAGGCCCGCGCGAGGAAGGGAACTCATTGAGCCAGTCCGCTGCACCGGTGCTCGAGGCCAGGCAGATCAGCAAGCGCTTTCCCGGAGTGGTGGCCCTCGACGGGGTGTCCATCGCCCTCCTCCCCGGCGAGGTGCACGCCCTCGTGGGCGAGAACGGCGCGGGCAAGTCCACGCTGATCAAGGTCTTCACCGGTGTCCACCGCCCGGACGGCGGTGAGCTGATCTACAACGGTTCGCCGGCGGCCTTCGGGACGCCGCTCGACGCGCAGCGCGCCGGGATCTCGACCATCTACCAGGAGGTCAACCTCGTCCCGATGATGAGCGTGGCCCGCAACCTGATGCTGGGGCGCGAGCCGCGCGGCCGCCTTGGCGTCATCGACACCGCCAGGATGTACGGCGAGGCGGAGCGGATCCTCGCCGGATACGGCGTCGTCACCGACGTACGGCGCCCGCTGCGCACCCTCGGAATGGGTGTCCAGCAGATGGTCGCCCTGGCCAGGGCCGTGGCGATCGACGCCCGCGTGGTCATCATGGACGAGCCCACCTCGTCCCTGGAGCCGCGCGAGGTCGAGACGCTGTTCTCGGTGATCAGGAAGCTCAGGGACGACGGCATCGCCGTCGTCTACGTCAGCCATCGCCTCGACGAGCTGTACGAGGTGTGCGACCGGGTGACCGTGCTGCGTGACGGCCGGGTCGCGCACACGGGCCCGCTCGCCGAGCTCGAACGGCTGAAGCTCATCGCCCTGATGCTGGGCCGTGACCTCGACGAGGTCAGGACCGGCGGCCTGACCAGGTTCTCCCGCGACCGCCGCCACGCCCGGGAGCGGGACGGCGCCGCGCCCGCCGTACGGGCCGAGGGGCTGACCCGGCGGCAGGTGCTGCGCGGGGTGGACGTCTCGGTGTGGCCGGGGGAGGTCGTCGGCCTCGGCGGGCTGCTGGGAGCGGGCCGAAGCGAGACGGCCAAGGGCATCGTCGGCGCGCTCCCGCTGGACGCGGGCCGGGTGCTCGTGGCCGGCCTGCCCCTGCGCACCGGCTCGACCACGGCGGCGATCAGGGCCGGGGTCAGCCTGCTGCCCGAGGACCGCAAGGCCGAGGGCATCATCCCGGCGCTGTCGGTCAGGGAGAACATCGCGCTCGCCGCCCTGCCGTCGCTGTCGCGGGCCGGCGTCGTCTCCGACGCGAAGATCGACAAGGTCGTCGAGGTCTTCATGCGCCGGCTCAGGATCAAGGCGGCCTCGCCGCACCAGCCGGTGCAGGAGCTGTCCGGCGGCAACCAGCAGAAGGTCCTGCTCGCGCGGTGGCTCGCCATCCGGCCGAAGATCCTCCTGCTGGACGAGCCCACCCGCGGCATCGACGTGGGCGCCAAGGCCGAGGTGCAGGCACTCGTGGACGAGCTGGCCGAGGAGGGCCTGGGCGTGTTACTGATCTCGTCTGACCTGGAGGAGCTGGTGGAGGGCGCCGACCGGATCCTGGTGCTGCGCGAGGGCGCCGTCGTCGGCGAGCTGTCCGGCGACGACGTCACGGAGGACAAGATCATGGCGTCCATCGCCGAACGAGGAGCGGAGTCCGATGGCTGAAGCGGTCGCACCGCCCGGGCGGCGGGTGCTCGCCTGGGCCCAGGAGTACGGCGTCTACGCCGCGGTCGGCGTCCTCCTGCTGTTCAACGTCCTGTTCACCCCCCACTTCCTCGATGTGGCGAACTTCCGCACCCAGCTCGTGCAGGTGGCCCCGATCGTGATCGTGTCGCTCGGCATGGCGCTGGTCATCGGCACCCAGGGCATCGACCTGTCGGTCGGCTCGGTCATGTCGCTGGCCGCCGCCCTCGTCGCCCTCTACCTCGGGTACGGCGCGTGGCCCGCGCTGCTGGTCGCCCTCGTCGGCGGCGCGGTGGCCGGGACGGCGGGCGGCGCGCTGGTCGCCTACGTCGGCGTGCAGCCGATCGTGGCCACGCTCGCGCTGCTGGTCGGCGTCCGGGGCCTGGCCAACGTGCTCGTGCCGCAGCTCGTCGAGTTCCGCAACCCCGACCTGATCGCGCTCGGCAGCAGCTCGCTGTCCGGAGTGCCGGTCATCGTGGTCATCGCGGCCGTGCTGACCCTGCTGATGGCGTTCCTGGTCCGCAGGACGACGTTCGGCAGGCAGGTGGTCGCGATCGGCGGCAACCGCGCGGCCAGCGAGCTGTCCGGGCTGCCCGTCCGCCGGGTGCTGCTGCTGGTCTACGTGATCTCCGGGGTGCTGGCCGCGCTGGCCGGGGTGCTCGCGACCGCGCGGCTGCAGGCGAGCGATCCGACCTCGCTCGGCCTGTTCATCGAGCTGTCGGCCATCACGGCGGTGGTGGTGGGCGGCACGCCGCTGAGCGGCGGACGGATCCGGGTGCTCAGCACGGTCATGGGCGCGCTGCTCATGCAGCTGCTGTCGGCCACCCTCATCAAGCACAACCTGCCGCAGTCGTGGACGCAGATCGTGCAGGCGGTCATCATCCTGGCCGCCGTTTACGCCACCAGGGAGCGAGGAACCCGATGACCGGATCGCCCGGACGCGAGCAGGTGAGCCGCGTCCTCCAGCAGCACGGCGCGCTGATGGTGCTGGCGGCGCTGGTGGTCGTCGGCAGCGTCGCCTTCGACTCCTTCGCCACCGCGGGCAACGCCGCAAGCGTTCTCGTCTCCTCCTCCTTCACCGCGATCATCGCCATCGGCATGACCTTCGTGATCATCAGCGGCGGCATCGACCTGTCGGTGGGGTCGCTGTTCGTGTTCGGCGGGGTCCTCGCGGCGTACGGCTCGCAGTACGGGTTGTTCGTCGCGCTGGTGCTGCCGCTCGCCGCGTGCGGGCTGGTGGGGCTCCTCCAGGGGCTGCTCATCGCCAGGACGGGAATGGCGCCGTTCATCGTCACCCTGGCCGGGCTGCTGGGCGTGCGCGGGCTGATGCTGGCGATCTCCAACGAGGGCGCCACGACCTACCTCGTGAAGGACTCCGCGTTCGCGCGGCTCGGGCAGGGCGGTGTGTTCGGCCTGACCTGGCCGGTCTACATCACGGCGCTCCTGGCGGTGGCCGCCATGGTCCTGCTCCAGCGGACGGCCTTCGGCCAGAACGTCTACGCGGTCGGCGGCAACGAGCCGGGGGCCGCGCTGATGGGCGTGCCGGTGGCCCGGACGAAGGTCTACGTCTACCTCATGTCGGGCCTGCTCGCGGGCCTCGCCGGCGTGCTGAACGCGGCCCGGCTCTCCTCCGGCGTCACGATCCTCGGCATCGGCCTGGAACTCGACGTGATCGCCGCGGTGGTGATCGGCGGCACGCTGCTGACCGGGGGAGCGGGCGGCATCACCGGCACGATCGCCGGCGTGCTGCTGCTCGGGGTGATCCAGAGCCTGATCAACCAGGTGGGCAACCTGACGTCGGCCTTCCAGCAGGTGGTCAGCGGCCTGTTCCTCGCCCTGGTCGTGGTGGCCCAGCGGCTGCTCGGCAGAGCCCAACGGCTCGGCTGACCGAGATGCTGCTGACGGCCACGGGACAGGGCCTGCTGGTCGCGGGGCACGAGACCACCGCGAACACTGCCCGAGCCCGTACGCCGTGAGCGCGCGGACGTGAGCCGCCTGCTCATCGTGCACATGCTGGCCGAACGCGAACGCGCGGTGCACGAAGGAGGCGACCCCGTCCGCGCCACCTGGCACGACGCGGCGCCCGGGGAGTTCCGGACCCGCCTCGGTCAGACGGCCGCGCCCGGGCCCGGCAGCGGATCGACGTCGCCGCCGTGCATCGGCTCGCCGCAGTGGGCACAGCGCAGCTCGGGATGGCTGATCTCACCGCACGCGTGATGGCGGTAGAGCACCGGCGGCCCGGCCTCGCCCGCGAGCCATCGGTCCCCCCAGCTGGTCATGACCATGAGCAGGTCGACCAGCTCGGAGCCCTTGGTTGTCAGGTGGTACTCGTAGCGCGGCCGCCGGTCGTAGGGGCGGCGCTCGAGCACGCCCTGGTCGACGAGGTAGGTGAGCCGCTCGGTCAGCACCTTGCGCGAGATCCCGAGGTCGGCCTGGAGCTGGTCGAACCGAGTCATGCCCACCCACACATCGCGCAGGATCAGCGGCGACCAGGGCTCTCCGATCACGTCGAGGGTGCGCGCGATGGAACAGGCCATCTCCCCGAACTTCGTGCGTTGCATGAGAACAGTCTAGCAATCGGAGTTCCCTCAAGGAACTTGGGCTGTTACTCTCATGGAGTCTCTTCAAGGAACTCAAAGGGAGTCGGCGAGATGAGCAAGGTCTTCAGCGCCCACGCGGTGTCGGTCGACGGTTACATCACCGGGCGCGACCCGGGGGCCGGGCGCGGGCTGGGCGACGGAACGATGCTGTTCGACTGGTACTTCGACGGCGACACGCCCAGCGGGGTGTTCGACGGGTTCACGTTGAGCGGGCCCAGTGCCCGGATCTTCGACACCCTCGCCGGACGTGTGGGTGCGGTCGTGGCAGGGCGCAACACCTACGAGGACTCCGACCGTTTCGGAGGCGGCAGCCCGCACCCGATGGCCCGGCTGTTCGTCCTCAGCCATCGGGCGGCGCCCGAGATCGGCGAGACGCAGACCCTGATCACCACCGGCATCGAGGACGCGATCGCGGCGGCACGCGAGGCCGCCGGGGGCAAGGACGTCGCCCTCATGGGCGGCGGCGTGCTGACGTCCGCGCTGGAAGCGGGCCTGGTCGACGAGGTGATCCTCCACCAGGTGCCCGTTCTGCTGGGCGCCGGTCACCGCTTCTTCCAGGAGCTCCCGAAGCACGTGCGCCTCCGTCTGCTGGAGGCCGTCCCGGCCCCCGGCGTGACCCACCTCCGCTACGAAGTGGCCCGATGACCCTCGTAATCACCGTCCAAGGCGGTCGCCGGCGTCTTCTTCACCAGCCCGGGTACGCGCAAGGCACGCAACCTTCGCCGCGACCCCCGGCTGGCACTGTCCATCGCGCCCGTGGACAACCCGTTCGAGCCCGTCGTCGTCCGTGGGAAGGCCGTCGAATGGCTCGAGGGCGACGCGGCCTCAGGCCGCGGCGCCGTCCGACCCGCCCAGTTCCACCAGTTCCCGCAGGGTCGCGTGGGGGATGTCGATGCCGGCGAAGGTCAGGAACCGTCCCATCGGCATCGACGAGGCCATCCGCAGCCCGTTCTCGTCGTCCTCCTCGGGCCGCGCGCCCTTCCCGCCGCTGAGGACCCGCAGGAGAGCCGGCCCGGCGAGCGGGTGCGAGAGCCACTCGCCGAGCGTCGAGTCGAGCGACACCACGGGGACGAGTGAGTCGCCGCCGAGACTGATCGTCGTCTCGGCCACGACGGACGAGGCGTTCTCGCCGATCTGGATCGTGTAGTCGCCCTCCGCGACGACCCACCGGCCGAGCGGGACGTCGTAGTACGCGAACGCCCGCCGGTCGAGAGGAAGGGTGACCGTGCGCGACTCGCCGGGGGCGAGGGAGACCTTCCTGAAGGCCCGCAGCTCCCGAACGGGCCGCCGTACGGGACCCGCGGCGGTGGACACGTAGACCTGCACCACGTGCTTGCCCGCCCGATCGCCGGTGTTGGTCACCCTCACGGTGACGGTGGCCCTGTCGTCGCCCGTGCGAACGACCGTGAGGCCGCCGATCGCGAACGTCGTGTAGCTGAGGCCGTGGCCGAACGGGTAACGCACGGGCAGCTCGACCGTCTCGTAGTAGCGGTAGCCGACCATGACGCCCTCGCCGTAGCGCACGTGCCCGGCCTCGCCGGGGAAGTTGAGGTAGCTCGGCGTGTCCTTCAGCCGCATCGGGATGCTCTCGGCGAGGCGCCCGGAGGGGTTCACGGCGCCGAAGAGGAGGTCGGCGACGGCGGAGCCGCCCGCCTGGCCGAGCAGCCAGCCCTCCAGCACGGCGTCCACGTCGTCGTGCCAGCCCTCCAGAGAGACGACGCCGCCGTTGGACAGGACGACCACCGTACGGCGGGCCGCGGCGGCGACGGCGCGGATCAGCTCGACCTGGACGGCGGGCAGGTCGATCGTCTCCCGGTCGAAGCCCTCCGACTCCTCCCGCTCGCCCAGGCCGGCGAAGACGACCGCGACGTCGGCGGAGGCGGCGGCCTCGGCCGCCGCCTCGCGAAGCTCCCGCGCGTCGCCCGATCCGTCCAGCGAGAACCCCTGGGCGTAGGCGACGTCCGGGGCGAGGGCGCGGATCGCGTCGAGCGCCGCGTCGACCCGGGTGGCGTTGATGTGGGAACTGCCGCCGCCCTGGAACCGGGGCCTGACGGCGAACTCGCCGATCACGGCGATGCGGGCTTCCGCCGAGAGGGGGAGCGTGCCGTCCTCGTTCTTGAGCAGCACGGCGCATTCGGCGGCGAGCTCGCGGGCGAGCGCGTGGTGGGCGTCGGTCTCGAACGCGCCGGCGACCCCGCCGCGGCGTTCGGTGAGGGCGACGACGCGGCGCACGCTCGCGTTCACGACGGCCTCGTCGAGTTCGCCCGCGCGGACCGCGTCCACGATGCGCCGGTCGCTCGCGCCGCCGGTCCCCGGCATCTCGAGGTCCAGTCCCGCGGCCAGCGCGGCGACGCGGTCCTGGACCGCGCCCCAGTCGGAGACGACCACGCCGGTGAAGCCCCACTCGCGGCGCAGGACGTCGGTGAGCAGCCACCGGTTCTGTGAGGCGTGGACGCCGTTGACCCGGTTGTAGGAGCACATCACGGTGGCGGGCCGGGCCTGGGTGACCACCCGCTCGAACGCGGGGAAGTAGATCTCGCGCAGCGTGCGCTCGTCCACGTCGGCGCTGACCCGCATGCGCTCGGTCTCCTGGTTGTTGGCGGCGAAGTGCTTGACCGACGCGCCGGGTCCCTCGGCCTGCAGCGCGGCGACGTGCGCCGCCGCCAGGACGCCCGAGAGCAGGGGGTCTTCCGAGTAGTACTCGAAGTTGCGCCCGCACAGCGGCGAGCGCTTGATGTTCACGCCGGGGCCGAGCACGACCGCCACGCCGAGGGCCCGGCCCTCCCTGCCGACGGCGGCGCCGATCCGGGCGGCCACTTCGGGGTCCCAGCTCGACCCGACCGCCGCCGCGGGCGGGAAGCAGGTGGCGGGGATGCTCTCGTTGATGCCGAGGTGGTCGGAGCCGCCGGCCTCGCGGCGTACGCCGTGCGGCCCGTCGCACAGCGTGATGGACGGAATCCCGGCCTCCTCAAGCGGCTTGGTCGTCCAGAAATCCCGGCCCGACAGCAGCGAAGCCTTCTGCTCCAGGGTGAGCGCGTTCAGCGCGAGCGCGTCGAAGTCGGTCCGGGCCATCGGGGAGGCTCCTTTCACGGGGGTGGTTCACATTGTTTCCTGCCCCGGAGGGGAGCAGCGGCGGACAGGAGCGGTGGGGCATGTCTTCCCCCGGCCGGGGGACGCGGGGGTCGCCGAGCGCGGCGGCGGGACGGCGGTGCGGCGGGCGGCCCGGCCGCCCGCCGCACGCGTGTCACGGTCAGGAGGCCGGTTCCGGCACCCGCGCGTGGGTGGTGAGCCGCCGGGCCCGGCCGAGCACGACGGTGTCGCCGGTCAGCAGGATCTCGGATCGCAGGGGGCGATCGGCGGCGGACGGGCCGGCGGTGAGCGCGATGACGCCCGGTTCGACGATCCTGCGCAGGACGGGATCGGTGTAGGAGAAGGCGTCGGTGGGGATCTCGAAGACCACTTCGCGGGTCTGTCCGGGCGCGAGCGGCACCCGGGCGAAGCCGACGAGCTGTGCGACGGGACGGGCCACCTGCGCCACCGGGTCGGAGGCGTACAGCTGCACGACCTCCTCCGCCGCCCTGGCACCGGTGTTGGTGACGGTCACCCGCGCCTCGACCGTGCCGTCTGTGGGGCACCGATCCGCCGAGGTCGCCATCGCGTCGTAGGTGACCGTCGTGTACGACAGCCCGTGGCCGAAGGGGAAGGCCGGGGTCGGGTCGGACACGGAGATGCCGTCGGTGCGCAGCCCCAGGGGCGGCTGCAGGTAGGTGGAGGGGTTGACGAAGGGGGAGCCGGGGATCTGGACGGGCAGGCGGCCCGAGGGCTCGACCCGGCCGCTGAGCACCCCCGCGATCGCCGTGCCTCCCTCCACGCCCGGCAGGAACGCCTGGAGCGCGGCGGCGGCACGGTCGGCGTAGGCGCCGATCGCGTACGGGCGGCCGGACACCACGACCAGGACGGCCGGCGTGCCGGTGGCCAGGACCGCCTCGACCAGCTCCGGCTGGACTCCGGGCAGGGCGAGGTGGGCGGCGTCGCAGCCCTCGCCGGAGGTGCCGTTGCCGAACAGCCCGGCCCGGTCGCCGACGAACAGCAGCACGAGGTCGGACTGTCCGGCCAGGGCGGCGGCCTCGGCGATGCCCGAGGTGTCGTCGCCCGACACGTCGGTGCCCCGCGCGTAGCGCAGGTCGGCATCGGGGAACTCGGCCCGCAGGAGGTCCAGGACGGGCGCGATGGGCAGGCCCATGCCGTGGTCGGGGAAGCGGTCGAGGACGTGGTTGGGGAAGGCGTAGCAGCCGAGCAGGGTCTGCGGGTCGTCGGCGCACGGGCCGATGACGGCGATGCGGGCGGTCGTCCCGGAGGCCAGCGGCAGTGCGCCGGTGGGGTTGCTCAGCAGCACGACGGAGCGTTCGGCGACGGTGCGGGCCAGGTCGCGGTTGCGGGGGCTGTCCAGGTCGACGTCGCCGGCGTCCTCGGGGACGAGGGGGCCGTCGCCGAGCAGGCCCAGCTCGATCTTCTGCCGCAGCACCCGGCGCACGGCCTCGTCGATCAGGGCCTCCTCCACGTGGCCGGCCCGCACCTGCTCGACCAGGCGGGTGCCGTAGCCGACCGTCTCGGGCAGCTCGACGTCGATGCCCGCGCGCAGCGCGATCGCGCCGGCGTGCGCCTCGTCGGCGGCGACGTGGTGGTTCATGGCCAGGAACGGCACCGCCCAGTAGTCGGCCACGACCGTGCCGTCGAATCCCCACTGGTCGCGCAGCACCCCGCGCAGCAGGCCGGCGTTGGCGCCGACGGGCACGCCGTCGATGTCGGTGTAGGAGTTCATGACCGAGCGGGCGCCGCCGTCACGAATCGCCGTCTCGAACGGCGGGAGGATGACGTCGGCCATCTCGCGGGGGCCGATGCTGACCGGGGCGTGGTTGCGGCCCGCCCGGGAGGCGGCGTATCCGGCGAAGTGCTTGAGCGTCGCGATGATCCCGGCGTTCTCCAGGCCGCGCACGTAGGCCGCGCCGATCTGGCCCACCAGGTAGGGGTCCTCGCCGAGGGTCTCCTCGACCCGGCCCCACCGGTAGTCGCGCACGACGTCGAGGACCGGCGACAGGCCCTGGTGGACGCCGACGGCGCGCAGGTCGTCGCCGATGGCCAGGGCCATCCGCTCCACCAGCGCGGGGTCGAAGGTCGCGGCCCAGGCCAGCGGGGTGGGGTAGGCGGTCGCGCCGTAGGTGGCGAACCCGGTCAGGCACTCCTCGTGCGCGATGGCGGGGATGCCGAACCGGTTGGCCGCGATCACCTGCTCCTGCAGCTTCCGCAGCCCGGCCGCCCCCTCCGCCGGGCTCACCGGCGCCGTGCCGTACACCCGGGTCAGATGGCCGACCCCGTCGCGCATCCGGTCGGCGAGGTCCGCGCCGTCCTTCATGAACAGGTCCTGCAGCGGCGCGACGTTGCCGCCTGTCCCCTCCGAGCCGGCGGGCGAGATGTCGACCCACACCGATCCGAGCTGGGCGACCTTCTCCTCCAGCGTCATCTCGGCCAGCAGCGCGTCCACGCGCTCGTCGAGAGGCCGGTCGCCGTCCCGCCAGGGCGCGAGCCCCGGCGCGTCTACGAATGTCATGACATCCCTTGCTTGTCGATCCGTCGCGTGGGCCTCGGCCCCGGAAGACGCCGTACGGGACCCAGGGGACGATCGGCCCGGCCGTACCCGCGCCGCGGCGGCGGCAGACGGCGGTACGCGAGCAACCGCATCGAGCGCCCCCTGCTCATCCGAACTGTCGTCTGAAACTGTGGTCCGAAAGTTTCCGAATCAGGACCGATAGTTTATGTGGACTCTAGGCCGGTGCGTTGGAGGCCGTCAAGGATCGGGCGGTGAGACATCCGAAACATTCGGGTTGGTGTCCGAAAGTTCGGGCTAAACTGCGGCCATGACGACGACCAGGGAGCCGACACCGCCGGACCGCACGCCCTCCCGGCCGCTGACCATCGCCCAGATCGCCGAGCTGGCGGGGGTGTCCCCCGCGACCGTCTCCAAGGTCGTCAACGGCAGGTCCGAGGTCGCCCCCGAGACCCGCGCCCTGGTGGAGGACCTGATCCGCGAGCACGGGTACCGCCGGCAGAAGAAGCGCCCCACCGCGGCTCCTCTCATCGAACTGGTCTTCAACGAGCTGGAGGGCGCGTACGCGATGGAGGTCATCAAGGGGGTCGATCAGGTGGCGCGCGAGCACGGCCTCGCGGTGGTCGTCTCCGAGTTGCAGGACCACCACCCTCCCGCCAGTGGCTGGATCGAGGGGGTGATCGGCCGCCGTCCCTACGGCGTGATCGTGGTCTTCTCCGGCCTCACCCGGGCCCAGCACGAGCAGCTCAGGACCCGGGACATCCCCGTGGTGCTGGTCGATCCCACCGGCGATCCCGGGCACGAGCTGCCCTCGGTGGGCGCGGGCAACTGGAGCGGCGGTCTGTCGGCCGCGCGCCACCTGCTGGAGCTGGGACATCGGCGCATCGCCCTCATCACCGGTCCCGCCCACGCCCTCTCCAGCCGCGCGCGGCTCGACGGGTTCCGCGCGGCCATGGACGCCGCGGGCGTGCCGACGGATCCGGAGCTCGTCCGGCAGGGCGACTTCAGCGCGGAGGACGGCCTGGCGAACGCCCGCTCCCTGCTCGCGCTGCCCCGGCCCCCGACCGCCGTGTTCGCCTTCAACGACGCGCAGGCCATGGGCGTGTACCAGGCGGCCCACGAGATGGGGCTGCGCATCCCCGACGAGCTGAGCGTGGTCGGCTTCGACGACCTGCCGATGGCGCAGTGGCTCATCCCCGCGCTGACCACGGTCCGCCAGCCGCTGACCGAGATGGCCGCCGCCGCCACGACCATGGTGGTCGCCATCGCCCGCGGGGAATCCCCGCCGCAGAACCGCCTGGAGCTCACCACCGGCCTCGTCGTGCGCGGCAGCACCGCCCCGCTCGTGGCGTGACCTTATCGTGACCTGAAGTTTCGGAACACAGACAGAAATTCTGGTGCCGAAGCCCTTCCTTCGGCTCCTGGCACCCATGGCCGGCGGCGCCGGCCACGTCCGCTGCCCGGCTGAGGCGCGGTGAGGTGCGCCGCGGGTGCGGGCTGTTCGCGCTGGAAGTTCCAGGTGCCGTGGCCCGCGACACCCCCCTGCTGTCATGGCGGGCGAGACGACCGGGCATCCTGGTCCCGACATACGGGACGTGTGGGCGGTCGCGTCGCCGGGCGGATGCGCGTGAGCGCCCAGCCGGTACGGGCCCGTTGACCGGTCCCCCTCCCGGCGCGCATTTCTCGGCAGAAACATTCGGCGCAAAGCCTAAATATTTCTGCTGCCGTCGGTGCTCGTCGAGGGGTCCCGAGGGGTGACCCCTGCCCTGTGCGTAGCGGAGCCGGGCGCTCGTCCGCTCGCCGAGCCGTGCGAGCAAACGAGGGCCGACCGCGTCCTCGACGCCATCGCCGCGCTCATCAGATCGCTCCCCGCTGGTTGATCAGGAAGGCGGCGGCCCGCTGCGGGCCTCGCAGGCAGCCAGAGTAAAGTACCCCGAATGTTCTATATGCCCAGATCGGCGAGGTAGAGGGTGGCGGGGGTACAGGCAGTCCTGAAGCGTGTCGCCCTCGACACCCGGCCCCTGAACATTCCGGCGTACCGGCGGCTGCTGGTGGGGCAGGGCGTCTCCTTCATCGGCTTCCAGCTCACCTCGGTGGCCGTGAGCGGGCAGGTGTACAACCTCACGGGGTCGTCCCTGTGGGTGGGCCTGCTCGGGCCGGTGAGCCTCGTCCCGCTGGTCGTCTTCGGCCTGTGGGGCGGCGCGGTCGCCGACGCGATGGACCGCCGCCGGCTTCTGCTGGCCGGCTCGGTGGTGGCCTGGCTGTCCACCGTCGCCCTGCTGCTGCACGCCTGGTCGGGGCTCGGCAGCGTCTATCTCATCCTCGCCGTCATCGCCCTGCAGTCGATCGGCTTCGCCGTCACCTCGGCCACGCGCGGGGCGATCATTCCCCGCATCGTGCCCACCGAGCGGGTCCCCGCGGCCAACACCCTCAACTTCCTCGTCAGCAGCATCGGCACGGTGGTCGGGCCGCTGCTGGCCGGGGTGGTGCTCGCCAAGGGCGGGTACGCCACCGCGTACCTCATCGACGCCGTCCTGTTCGGCGCCGGCTTCTACGCGGCCGTACGGCTGCCGACGCTGGCGCCCGTCGGCGAGATCTCCCGGCCGGGCCTGCGCTCGGTGGTCGACGGGCTCAGATACGTGGTGAGCAGGCCCGTCGTGCTCATGTCGTTCGTGGTGGACATCATCGCGATGGCGTTCGCGATGCCGAGGGCGCTGTTCCCGGAGATGGCGGCCGAGCGCTTCGGCGGGTCGGCGGTGGCGTTCGGCTGGCTGTCGGCGAGCATCGCCATCGGGGCGGTCGTCGCCGGCGTCTTCTCCGGCTGGGTCGGCCGCGTACGCCGCCAGGGGGTGGCGCTCACGCTCGTGATCGCCCTGTGGGGCGTGACGGTGGCCGCCGCGGCGCTGGCGCAGCCGTTGTGGCTGGTCGTGGCGCTGCTGGCGATCGGCGGCGCGACCGACCTCGCCTCCGCCGTCTGGCGGCAGACGATCCTGCAGACCTACGCCCCGGACGAGATGCGCGGACGCCTGCAGGGGGTGTTCATGGTCGTCGTCGCGGGCGGGCCCCGCCTGGGCGACCTGCGGGCGGGCGCCACCGCGGACGCCTTCGGGCTCGTGCCCTCCTGGGCGGGCGGCGGCCTGGTGTGCGCCCTGCTGGTCCTGGTGACCGGTTTCGGCGTGTCCGCCTTCCGGCGGTACGACGCCCTGGCGAGCCGTCCGGACACCCGCTGAACCCCAGTCTCAGGACCGGGCCTCGCCGCGTACGCAGAAGGAGATGGGGCTGCGGACGCGGGCGGGGAAGACGAAGCGCTCCAGCGACTCGACGGTGAAGCCGGCCTCCTCGACGGCCGCCACGCTGTCGCGGCCCGTGTGGCAGCCGCCGGTCAGGCACGGCCACACGGTCGCGTCCAGCAGGTCCTGCGCCCTGGCCCAGCCAGTGGGCCCGGCGCGGACGTGTTCGAGGAAGCGCAGCCGCCCGCCCGGGGCCAGCACGCGGCGGATCTCCCGCAGCCCGGCGACGGGATCGGGCAGCGAGCACAGCACGAACGACACCACCGCCGCGTCGAACCCGCCGCCGGCGGCCGGGAGCCGGTCGGCCAGGCCGCCGACGACCTCGATCCGCGCCCGCGCTTCACGGGCCGCCTGGCGGGCGGCCGCCCGCAGCCGCGGTTCGGGCTCGACGGCCAGCACGCCGGTGACGGACGGCGGATAGTGGGCGAAGTTCAGCCCGTTGCCCGCGCCGACCTCGATCACCCGGCCCGACAGCCCCGCCACCAGCGTCTCGCGCCGCCCGGACATGCCCTGCCGGTCGAGCACCTGGCTGAACCACGTGTAGAAGCGGGCGAACAGCGGATGGCTGACCCCGGTCGTCGGCATGGCGTCCCCCTTCCCGTCCCTCGTTCATTCCCGCCCGGAACGGACCCTCATGACCTGCGGCATTACCGAATTGGGGCGAAACGGTCGTGGTCGCCACCGGTCTTCGCGGGTACGGGCCCGTTGGACGACGCGGTGAACGAACGCGTGGACGCCGCGACGAGAGCGGCGACCGCCTCGCATCCGCGCCGGCACTCGCGGGCCGGCCCCACTTCGGGCGGCGTGACGCGGAAAGGAAACGACCATGACCTCTGCCGCGACCTCTGCGGTGAACCCCACGGCGACGCCGGAGGCGGAACCCACCCGGCTTCCGCTCATCGGCGACAGGGCGCCGGACTTCGAGGCCGAGAGCACCCACGGGCCGGTCCGGCTCGCCGACTACGCCGGGCGGTGGCTGGTGCTGTTCAGCCACCCGGCCGACTTCACCCCGGTGTGCACCACCGAGTTCGTCGCGTTCGCCGAGCTGGCAGAGGAGTTCGCCGCCCGCGACGTCGCCCTGCTCGGCAACTCGGTTGACTCCGTGCACAGCCACCTCGCCTGGACGCGGGCGATCGAGGACAGGCTCGGCGTGAGGATCCCCTTCCCGATCATCGCCGACCTCGACACGCGGGTGTCCCGCGCGTACGGCATGCTCCACCCGAAGGCGTCGGCGACGGCGGCGGTCCGCGCGGTGTTCGTGATCGACCCGGAGTCGGTCGTCCGTGCGATCCTCTACTACCCGATGAACGCGGGGCGGATGGTCCCCGAGATCCTCAGGCTCGTGGACGCGCTGCAGACGGCCGACCGTGACGGTGTCTCCTGCCCGGCCAACTGGCGACCGGGCGACGACGTGCTGCTGGGCGCGCCGAAGACCCAGGCCGAGGTGGAGGCGAGGCTGGCCGACGAGCGGCTCAAGCTCGTCGACTGGTATCTCGCCAGCCTCCCCGGCCGCGGCGCCTGACCGTACGCCCCGCAGAGTTCCGGTCGGCGGGAGCACACGGCCGCCGGCGTCGCCCGACACAAGGTGCCGTCGCGCTGGACGATCAGGACAGAGCCCTTGCCCCGCAACGCCACCGGGAAGGTGAACCGCACGCAGGTGGGCATCTGACCGGCACGCGGACGCGATGTTCCGGTAGAACTCCTCTGTGACTCATTTGGTGACAAACTGGGCAGGCAACATCACCTTCGCGGCCGCGGCGGTCGAGCGGCCCTCCTCGGTCGAGGAGCTGCGCGCCCTGGTGGCGCGCAGCGAGAAGGCCCGCGTGCTGGGCAGCGGCCACTCCTTCAATCACATCGCCGACTCCCCGGGCGCGCTGATCTCGCTCGACGCGCTGCCGCCGGAGATCGAGATCGACGGCGGGTCGTCCACCGTGCGGGTCGCCGCGAGCGTCCGGTACGGCGAGCTGGGCCGCCTTCTGCACGACAAGGGCTACGCCCTGCCCAACCTCGCGTCCCTGCCGCACATCTCGGTCGCGGGCTCCTGCGCGACCGGCACCCACGGCTCGGGCGACGCCAACGGCGGTCTCGCCACCTCCGTACGCGCGATCGAGATGGTGACCGCGGACGGCGACCTCGTCACGCTGAGCCGCGACGCGGACGGCGACCGGTTCGCCGGGGCCGTCGTCGCGCTGGGCGCCCTCGGCGTCGTCGTCGCCATGACGCTCGACGTCGTGCCGTCGTTCGACGTCCGCCAGCGCGTGTACGAGGGCCTCCCGGCCGAGGTGCTGGACGACCAGTTCGACGCCGTCATGTCCGCCGCGTACAGCGTCAGCCTGTTCACCGACTGGCGGACCTCCCGGATCAACCAGGTCTGGGTGAAGGAGCGGGCCGGCGCGACCGGCGCGGACCCCGCCGAGGCGGCGGCGGTGAGCGGGCTCGCGGGGGACGCGGCCGCGGGCGGCCTGGAGGGGGCCACGGCCGCCGGAGGGCTCTACGACGCCGAGACGGGCGGCGGCTTCTTCGGGGCGGCGCCGGCCGACGGCCCGAGGCACCCCGTGCCCGGCATGTCCGCGGTGCACTGCACGGCCCAGATGGGCGTCCCCGGCCCCTGGTTCGAGCGCCTGCCGCACTTCCGGCCCGACTTCACCCCCAGCAGCGGCGAGGAGCTCCAGGCGGAGTACATGGTGCCCCGGCGGCACGCGGCCGCGGCGTTCCACGCCCTCGACGGGATCCGCGACCGCATCGCCCCGGTCCTGCAGATCTCCGAGATCCGCACGATCGCCGCGGACGACCTGTGGCTGAGCCCGAGCCAGGGCCGCGACACCGTGGCCTTCCACTTCACCTGGATCAAGGACACCGCCGCCGTGACGCCTGTGCTCACCGCGATCGAGGAGTGCCTGGCGCCGTTCGGCGCGCGGCCCCATTGGGGGAAGCTGTTCACCCTTCCCGCGGACGTCCTGCGCTCCCGCTACGAGCGCCTGGACGACTTCGCGGCGCTGGCGCGGCACTACGACCCGCGCGGCGTCTTCGCCAACGAGTTCGTCGAGCGGTACGTCCTCGGCCGCTAGTCGCCCGGTTCGTCCCATGATGACCGGGTAAGTCCCCGGGGATCACGGGGGAGGACGATGCGCATCGAGGACTACGCGCTCATCGGCGACATGCACACGGCCGCCCTGGTCGGCCGCGACGGCTCGGTCGACTGGCTGTGCCTGCCGCGGTTCGACTCCGGAGCCTGCTTCGCGGCGCTCCTGGGCGGCCGCCCGGCGGGACGCTGGCTGCTGGCCCCGGCGGGCGAGGGGACGTGCACCGGGCGCCGCTACCGCGACGGCACGCTGGTCCTGGAGACGACCTGGGACATGCCCGGCGGGTGCGTGCGGGTCCTCGACTTCATGCCGCCGCGCGGGGAGGCGCCCGACCTCGTGCGGATCGTGGAAGGCGTGCGGGGCCGGGTGGAGATGCGCACGGAGCTGCTGCTGCGCTTCGAATACGGCGCCGTGATCCCCTGGGTGCGGCACCGTGAGGGAGAGCTGGCCGTCGTCGCCGGTCCGAACGCCGCCTGGCTCCAGTCGCCCGTCGAGCTCACCCACGACTCCCGCCTCCGCGGGACGACCGCCTCCTTCACCGTCGCGGCGGGAGACCGGGTGCCGTTCGTGCTCACCTGGCAGCAGTCGTGGCAGGGCCGGCCGCGGCGGCTGGAGGCGGACGAGGAGCTGGCCGCCACCGACCGGCTGTGGAAGCAGTGGCTCGGCCGGTGCGGCTACCAGGGGAGGTACGGCGAGGCCGTGGGCAGCAGCCTCCTCGCGCTCAAGGCCCTCACGTACGCCCCCACCGGCGGCATCGTCGCGGCGCCCACGACCTCGCTGCCGGAGCAGATCGGCGGGCCGCGCAACTGGGACTACCGCTACAGCTGGCTGCGGGACGCGTCGTTCACCCTCCAGGCGCTGATGGGCGCGGGATACGCGGACGAGGCGACGGCCTGGCGCGACTGGCTGCTGCGGGCCGTCGCCGGAGACCCGGCCGACCTGCAGATCATGTACACGGTCGACGGCAGCAGGCACATTCCCGAGTGGACCGTCGACTGGCTGCCGGGATACGAGGGGTCGCGGCCGGTGCGGATCGGCAACGCCGCCTCGCGGCAGTTCCAGCTCGACGTGTACGGCGAGGTGATCGACTGCCTCTACCAGGCCAAGGAGGCGGGCCTGCGGCCGGACGAGGAGGCGTGGGACCTGCAGTGCGCGCTCATGGAGTATCTGGAGGGGGCGTGGCGGGAGCCCGACAACGGGCTGTGGGAGGTGCGCGGCCCGCGCCGCGACTTCGTCCACTCCAAGATCTTCGCCTGGGTGGCGGCGGACCGCATGGTCCGCTCGGTCGAGACGCAGGGCCAGGACGGCCCCGCCCGCCGCTGGCGCGCCCTGCGCGAGGAGATCCACCGGGACGTGTGCGCGCACGGCTACGACCCCGACCGCAACACCTTCACCCAGTTCTACGGGTCGAAGGGCCTCGACGCCGCGCTGCTGCTCATTCCCCGGCTCGGCTTCCTGCCCCTGGACGACCCTCGCGTGGCGGGCACGGTCGACGCCGTGTGCCGCGAACTGACGGAGGACGGCTTCGTCCTTCGCTACCGGCCCGAGGCCGACGACGTGGACGAACTGCCGGGCGGGGAGGGCGTCTTCATCGCCTGCTCCTTCTGGCTCGCCCACGCGCTCGCCCTGCTCGGCCGGCGCGAACGGTCGCGGCGCCTGTTCGAACGCCTGCTGTCCCTGCGCAACGACGTCGGCCTGCTGTCGGAGGAGTACGACGTCCGCAAGGGGCGTCAAGCCGGCAACTTCCCCCAGGCGTACAGCCACGTCTCCATCGTGAACGCGGCCCGGGCGCTGGCCCCGCCGGGGACATCTGACTGACAGATATCGTCCATCTGTTTCCTGCGCATCTCGCGACCTCCCCTCCGCCACCTGCGGCGTTGGATGATGCAACCGAGGGGTCCGGGTCTTCGCCCGGCCCGTCTGGGAGAAGAGGTGACGCGACATGGTGCGACCAGGTCTGGCACGCCGCCCGGACGTTACGGAGCTGCGCCAGACGTACGACCGCGCGGGATCGACCGCGCCCGCGCAGGTCATGGATGGAGTGACGTTCCTCGCCGGGGTCTATCTCGCCATCTCGCCGTGGATCGTGGGCTTCAGCGGTCTCGGCGCTCTGGCGATCAACAACCTGATCGTCGGGCTGACGGTCGCGGCGCTCGCGATGAGCTGCGCGTCCGCCTTCGGCCGCACGTACGGCGTGAGCTGGGTGGTGCCGGTGCTCGGCGTCTGGACGATCATCGCGCCGTGGGTGATCAGCGGCCAGCCGGCGACCACGGCGACCATCTGGGACAACGTGGTCACCGGGGCGATCATCTTCCTGTTCGGCCTCGGCGCGCTGGCGTTCGCCGCGAACTACCGGCAGCACGAGCACGGCGGCCGGCGACGGGGGGTCGGCGCACCGGGCGGCGAATGGTAGCCGCCGTGCCTCGGCAGGCGGCGTACGGCAGGTGACCGGCGGGGGATCCTTCGCCCCGCCGTGTCCACCTTGTCACGCGCGCGGCGGGTGCCGCAGCCCCTGGTGGGTGACGTCGCCCACCGGACGATCCTTCGTGACGACGCTCACCGCCCCCTTCGGCTCGAAGATCACGTATCGGACCGAGGAGAGCGAGGCGACGCCGTGCTGGCGCAGGATCACGTACAGGTCGGGCTCGGTGAGCCCGCACCGCCGCAGCTGCCGCCGCTGGATCTCGCCCTCGTTCACCAGGATCCGGGGCTTGTGGTCGAACCAGTGCGGTGACGGGGACCGCAACCTCACCTGGGTCACGACGGCGTGGACGGCGATCACCGTGAGCAGGGCGGCGGCCCCGGTGAGATACGAGGTGTCGGACGCCGTCGCGGTGCGGCCCACGATCGCGCCCACCGCGACCGCCGCGACGAAGTCGAACGGCGACAGTTCGGCGATCATGCGCCGCTTGGTGAGGCGCAGCCCGGCGACGGCGGTCGCGTACAGGAGCAGTGTCTTGACGGCGACCCAGCCCAGGTCGGCGGCCTGCCCGAACAGCAGGAACACCCCGGGCGGCGGCGAGACTACGGACAGCGGGGACATGGCTTCCCTCCAATGCGGAGGCGCGACGGCGCATCCCGTCGCGCCGTCCTCTCGCCGGCCCTTCCCCGCCTTCCGGCCGCCATCCCCGAGGGTAGGGCAAGAACCGGCCGCGTACACCTGCCGTCCCGCGACGTACGTGAGCGCCGCGCGGGCCGCCGTGATCTCCTCGACGGAGGCGGCGAACGGGTCGCGGTCCAGGACGACCAGGTCGGCGATGGGGGGATGCGCCGGTCGAGGCGGACCTGCGGAAACAAAAAGGAGCCGCCGAGGGCGCCGAATTCCAAGCGCGGGACGCGGCGGACCAGCGGGTGCGCGACGCGGCCCGGCACCGGCGTCGACAACTGCCTGACGGCGGAGCTGTACCGACGGCGGCCCCCGGTCGAGGCGATGGGCTGGGAACGCGGGAGAACTGATGTCACCCGCTCCACTTATCGGGGCGCCGGTAAATCCTTCGATCTACACCAGGAACGGACTCAGGGAGTAGCGATGTTTGTAGATGCCTCTCGGGAATCGCAAACGAAATCACCTGCTCCGAGAAATCATGCTTCGGGCCAACGCGACCGGGCGGACAGGCGATCATCACCTGCCGTGTGGGGGTTGCAGCGACGCTTCGATCGCAGGACAGAAATCAGTGTCAGTCGACATGAGGAGTGACATGTCGCCATAACCGGACGCCGCGTCGACGGTCATAGCCACCGCCAGCGCCACATCCGTCAACTTCTCCTCGTACGTATGGAATGTCTGGGCAGGATCACAGGCGCACGTCCATCGGGAACCGCAGTCTCTGCACCGCGCGGTTTTCTTCTTGAAGTGGCCGCGAATGATCTCCACCTCCGGTCGGTAGGCGGCAAGGGCGGCAAGGTAGGTCTCCTGCCTCAGCGCCGCGTCAGGTTCGCCCTTGACGATCGCGGTGAAGTACCTGACCTTGATCACTACATCGTGCCTGCGGAGCTGCCGTACCAACTCGACGACATCGAGCCACAAGTACGCGCGACCGTACTTGCTCTTCAACCCGTGGTACAGGTTGAAGCCGTCGACGTACGCGACCACGTCCACCCGCAAGCTCCTCCCGGCATTGGCCAACCTGGCCGATCGTAGCTAGCATGGAGCCACACGAAGTTGGTTACGGCCAACTGGGCGGCCCCGCAAGGGGCCGCATTTTTTGTTTCCGCCCCATAGGCGGTCACGTGCGTCGCGGTCGCCGGCCCTGGCGTACGGGGAAAAGGGGACGACACAAGATCGGGCGGCGGGCTAGGGTGGCGGGCCAAGGGGCGGCTCCTGGACGTGCTTCCTTCTCGATCTTTAATCGCTTTAGTGCGTCCGTTCTCCGCCCCGTCTCACTTTCCCGGTGCCCGTCCGATCGCTCGTACACAGGGAGGATGCCCGTGGACCGGCTGGCGGAGCTGCTGCTGCGGCAGCGGCTGGTCGCCCCCGACCTTCTCGTCCCCGCCGTCGAGCGGGAAGCCGTCGTCCCGGGCCCCGAGGGCGCCGGCCGTTCGTCGCGCTCGTCCCGCCGGGAACGGCCCCTCGCCACCGTCGCCGACGGGGTGGTCGCGCTGGAGGCCGACCTGCTCCAGCTCGGGCACGTGCTGAGCGCGCCGCTGCGTGCCCGGATGGCCGAGTTGGACGCCGGGGGTCTCGGGCAGGCGGGCCGCGCGCTCGTCTCCGCCCTGTCGGCCCAGCTGGGCGGGCGCGTCGTGCACACGCCGCTGTTCCGCCGCTTCCCGGAGTCGGTCCCCGCCGACACGGTGGAGCTGTTCGTCCGCAGGGTGTTCTCCGTGCTGCTCCAGCGGCCGGAGCAGCCGTGCGTGCTGTGCGGGGAGGTCGCCGCCGTCCATCCGGTGTCGCCGTGCGCGCACCTCGTCTGCCGCGCGTGCTGGGACGGCGCGGACTACAGCGCCTGCCCGATCTGCCATCGCCGGATCGACCCCGGTGATCCCTTCCTGCGCCCGGCCGACGACGTCTACGCCCCGGCCGTCAGGTGGAGCGGCCGGGTGCCGGAGACGCTGACCCTGCTCGGGCTGTGCGACGACCCCGCCGCCCGGGCCCGCGACCTGCTGGGTCCGCTGCTGTCCCGGCAGGCGGCGCCGCGCGCGGAGGACAGGGCGGTCGTCGCCGAGATCGTCGATCGCTTCTGGCCCGAGTCGGCCGGCTGGCTTCCCGAGCGGATCCCGGCCCGCGAGACCCGTGCCGTCGTCCTGGCCGCCGCCGTACGGCACGGCGACCTGGCCCTGCTCACGCGGCACGCCGACACGGCGACCGACGTGCTGCGGCTGCTCCACGCCCTCATGGGCGGCGACCCCGGGTTGCGCGCCCGCCTCCCGCGCCGCACGAGCCTGTCCCGGCCGGTGCGCCGCGCGCTCCTCGCCGCGCTGGACCGGCAGGCGCTGCCGTACCTGATCGAGGACCTGCACCGCTACCCCGGCCAGTGGCGGCACATGGCGGAGGTGCTGCACCCGCACGAGTTCCACCGGCGTCACCCGGACGCGGCCCTGGCGTTCGCCGTGCTGCGCGGCACCCCGCTGCGGAAGGGCACGCCTATGGCGGACGTCCTGCTGGAGCGCGCGGCGGCCCACGGGGACCTGCTGTCGTTCGACGGTGTACGGCTGCGCGCCCGAACGTTCGCGGGGCGGTTCGAGGCCGCGCTGCGGACCGATCCCCGCGAGGCCCTCGCCCTGCTGGCGCGCCGGCCGGGGGAGCTGCTGCGGCGCACCGCCGATCTCGCCCGCCGCCTGCCCGCCGCCGACCTCGCCGAGGCCCTGCGCGCCGCCGCGCCGCACGTCTCCCCGGCCGTGCTGATCGCCACCCTGGGCCGGTTGCGCACGCCACCGGGCGGGACCCGCATGTTCCTGCCGCGCGGGGGAGCGGCGCGGATCTGGGCCGAGCCCGACGCCCGCGAGGAGCTCGCCCCCGAGGCCGTGGCCGCCCTGTCCGCTGTGCTGACCGGCGAGATGCTGCGCCGGGCCGCCGCGCTGCCGCCCGTCGAGACCGCGCTGCTGGACGAGGAGCTGGCCGACCTGCTCGCGCCGGAGGCCGAGCGGTCCGCCTCCGCCTCGCTGGTACGGCTGCCGCGCGGCAGCGTCCGGCCGCTGCCGGACGGTGCGCGGATCCGGCTGTTCCTGCACTGGGCGGAGCCCGCGGATCGCGTGGTCGACCTGGACCTGTCGGTGGCGGTGTTCGACGCGCGGTGGGAGTTCGTCGGGCTGTGCGACTACACGAACCTGCGGCTCGGCGCGAGCGCCGCCGTCCACTCCGGGGATCTGACCTCCGCGCCCGAGCCGCTGGGCGCGTCGGAGTTCGTGGACCTCGACGTGGCCGCGCTGCGCGCGACCGGCGGCCGGTACGCGGTGCCCGTCGTGTTCAGTTACAACGACGTGCCGTTCGACGAACTGGCCCGCGGTTTCGCCGGATTCATGGACGATCCGGATGGCTTGTTCGACCCGCTCGCCGTACGGCAGCGCTTCGACCTGACCGGCCCGGCCAAGATCCTCGTCCCGCTCGTCGCCGACCTCTGGTCGCGCACGATGCGCTGGGTGGACCTCAACGTGTCCGCGTTCGGCGGGTTCCACAACGTGTACGAACACGAGGAGCAACTCGCCCGTCTGGGCGCGGCCGCCGAGGACGCCTACGGCCTCGGCGAGCGCGTCACCCTGTGGGAGGTCGCCTGCTGGCACGCCGCCGCCCGCGCCCGCGAGGTCGTCGTACGGCACCGCGACGGCGCCGTGAGCCGGCACGCGCGTCGTCCCGGAGAGGACGCCGCCGCCTTCGCGTCCCGCCTCGGCGTACGGCAGGCGGCCGATCCCGCGGCGGAGGCCGGCGCGGCCGAAGCGGGTCTCGCCGTGGTGCTGGAGGACGACGTGCGGGTGAGCGAGGGGGCACAGGTCTACGCCCTGCACCCTGCCCGTCTCGACCCCGCCGTGATCCGCCCTCTCGACGCCTCCGACCTCGTCGGCATGCTCGCCCCCGCGACGCGCTGACCGGCCGGAAATAACGGTTTGCGCGCTCACTGACCGCATGGGAAAGTGAGCGTGCTTCACACAAGTAACAGCGAAGGAATGAAGCCTATGTTCTCGGCGTCCCACAGCGGCCGCCGTCGGCACTGACCGGTACGCCTCCCGCGTCATCGGCTCACTGCCTTCACCGTCTCACGGCGGCCCCACGTGACGGTGCCCTGCGCACCTTCTCCATCCCGTCCGGGATGGCTTCAAATGCGAGTTCACCCTCCGCTCCGCGTGGCGGGCGAACCGTTCCACCTTGTCATTCGTGAGGTCGATATCACCGTGGGCATCGATGTCCAGAGTTTCGCCGTGGCCAACCTTCGCCGTCGTCCCGAAGTCGTCGAGATCGGGGGCTTCGTCCTCGGCGTGGAGCCCGGCACCACCAGCCCGTACGTCAACTACGCGACACCCCTGCCCGGCGCCCGGCCGGGCGGGCGGGACGTCGCGGCGCTGATCGGGGCGTTCCGCGAGCGCGGGCTCAAGCCCCGTCTCGAGTTCGCCCCGGACGCCGCGCCCGCCGTGGAGCCCGCACTTCGCGAGGCGGGGTTCACCGTCGAGGCGGTGCACGACTACCTCGTCTGCATCCCGGCCACGCTGACGAGGCCGCGAACCGCTCTCCCGGTGGAGACGCCGTCGACGGACGAGGACTACACGGCGATCGACGCCGCCCTGTCGGAGGCGTTCAGCGGGGAGTTCGCCTCGTCGCCGGAGGGCGCGGCCCGGCTGCGCCGTACGGAGGAGAGCGGCGGCGCGGTCCGGTTCGTCCGGGCGCCCGGCGGCGGCTGCGCGGGAGCGGCCATGTGCTCCGCTCCGGCCGTGGAGACGTCGGAACTCGCCGGCGTCGGCACCCGCCCCGGCTTCCGTGGGCGGGGCATCGCCGCCGCGGTCACCGCCACGCTCGCCGAGGCGATGCTCGCCAGGGGAGCACGGTCGGTGTGGCTGGAGTACGGCGGCGAGGGATCCCGCCGGGTCTACGAACGCGTGGGCTTCCGGCCGGCCGGCACCCGCCTGTACATGTCGCTCGAAGTCTGACGCGCGCCGCTTGATCGCGCCCGGCGGGGGAGCGCCGCCCGCCGGGCGCGACGGCGTGTCCGGGGGACGGCCGCATGGCCGTGTCGTCTTCGACCCGCCCGCCCGCCGGACGGGCGCTCATGCCCGTACGGCGCTGTGTGGCGCATCTCACCGCGGGCGGCCCGCGACCGTGAGGACCTGCGGAAGCACGGAACGGCGGCGGCCAGAATGATGCCCTTTGCCGGGTTTTTGGTCGTGTCTTACTTGTTATCTATTAAGCTTCCCGTGTGTCTCGCCGGTGAGCGGTCCTCAACCCGAGGACGACCGGCGACCGCCGAATCCCGGAAGTCATCGATCCCGGGAACCGGGGACCCACGTCTCTTGGGGTGAATCCGGACCATCCGGTAGGGCTACTCCTGGCCCGAACCCGTCAGCTAACCCGGTAGGCGGCCAAGGAGAGGAGAGCGCGTGGAGTGTCGGCTCCACCTGCCCACCCGGTCCGCGTCGTGTCGCCGGACCACATGCCCGCCCTGGAACGTCTCCAGGCTTCCGGGGTGATGGCGCGCCCGTGACGGGCTGCCACATTTCCCGTTTCTGATTCCGCCCCGCCGCGGCCGTGTCCTCGGACGGTCATGCCGTCATGCCGCCACGCCCCGCGGGCCGGTTCGTCATGTCTCGAAGCGCGCCATGAGGAGCCTCCGATTTCCACCGATCCGATAGCTCGACAGCTGCTCGACGCCGTCCGCCCCGAACTGGGCTACCGCGAACGAGCAGGGAAACACACGAAGTTCGGCGAGTGGTACGCCGACAACATCGCCAAGGACTCCGACTTCAAGACCGCCCCCTGGTGCGACATGTTCGTCTCCTGGGCGGCGGACCGGGCCGGGGTGCAGGGCCACGTCGGCGAGTTCGCGCTGACCACGCGGCACGCCAAGTGGTTCAAGAAGCACCACGCCTGGAGCGACAAGCCCGAGCCGGGCGCCGTGGTCTTCTTCGACTGGTCGGGGTCCAAGAAGATCGGCGACATCGACCACGTCGGCATCGTCGAGAAGGTCGCCGGCGGGAAGGTCCACACGATCGAGGGCAACGTCGACGGCGTGTGGCTGAAGCGCAAGGTGCGCGACAAAAGCAAGATCGTGGGGTACGGCCTGCCGCGCAAGGTCAAGGTGGCGCCGAAGGCGCCGGTGACGATCCAGCCCGTGGCGGCCGTCAACGCGAGCGTCCAGCGCGCCGCGGCGCCCACCACCAGGAACATGGCGGCCACGCAGGGGAAGTCCCTCGACGTCGTGTGGTCGCCCGGCGACGCCGTCCTGCCGGCCGGTCTGCTGTTCGCGGTGGTCTCCACCGCCGTGACCGGCCTCCGGTTCAAGGCCGCGGCGGCGACGTCCGGCGGACGGCACCGCAAGCGATGACCTCCCACGACGACCCCCACGATCACGTCCCGCCGCCTTCCGGAGCGGCGGATCACCGTGGCATGTCGTCGACTCGGGCCGTGCTAACCCAGCAGGCCCTTCATCTCCCTGATCTCGGCCGAGTCCCTTCATCGCCGACACCTCCGTACGCCCGGGCGTGGTGGGGCCCTGGCTTGTCGTACCCCGTCCCGCGGAACGTTCCGTCAGCTGAACGTGATCCGGAACCGGTAGTTGTCGCCGTAGGTCGAGCCGCGGATGGTGAACGCTGCGCTCCCCGAGCTCACTCGGCCCGAGACCGTCGCCCCGGCGTCGACGGCGTAGAGGAAGGGAGACGTGCCGAGATTACGGCAAGGGACGATGGTCTTCTCTCCGTAGAAGTGGTTGAACGTGGCCCCCTCGGCGCGATGGCTGTCGACCAGCTTGCCGGACCAGGAGGTGCCCGATCGGCCGGTGACCCAGTAGCCGAGCAAGAGGTTCGGGTCGCGTACGTTGCCGCCGAGATCGCGGGCCGACGCGGTGACGACGTGGGCGGAGCCGAATTGGAAAGATCCGACGGCTCCGATGTCCCCCACGTAGAACTCCCAGTAGAAGGGGTTGCGCTCGACCCGGCCCGCGGCGGACTTGCGTGGGCCGGTGATGAATTTCGCGGCCATCCTGTATCGGCTGGTGCCGATGAACCGGTGCTCGCCCGAGAGGGGACCTCCGCAGTAGTCGTATGAGTCGACCACCACGGTGGCGGTGCCGCGATAGATCTGTAGCGCGGACTGCGCGCCGGTCGCCGGGCCGGCCGGAATCACCGCCCCGAGCACCGCGGTCACCGACACGGCCGCCGCTGATCCGCGTTTCCGTGCTTTTCTGCTCATGAGGAATTCCCTCCTTGTCGTACCGTCGATCAAGGGCCGTGTTTCAGATGAAACTCGTCATATAGAGCGCCAGAGGAAGGATGGCGGCCAGTGCATAGGGAGCGAACTGAGAATTGCGATCGTCGGCGTGTCGTGTCCGTACGATCCACGGCCAGACGACCAGCAGCACCGCGCTACCACCCAGGAGGAGCCGGTCGAAGGCGAGCCCTTTGACGATGCTCTGGAACACGTGGGCGATCGCGGCGCCGATGTCCTCACCGGTGAGCATGAACGCGGGCAGAGCGAGGGCCGACACCAGCACGAGCCGGACGACGAAGGTCGCGGGCCACGCCACGGCCAGCCCCGTGAGGCCGCAGAAGCGCCCCCCGGCGACCTTCCGGCGCAACGCGGCCGGCGGGTGGGTGAGCACTCTGCCGACACGTCTCAGCCGGCCGCCGGGAAGGGTCCGTTCGACGGCCAGTGCCCGGATGAGCGCGTCGGCGCCACACTGCCGGACCGCCAGCCGATCCGCGCTGAGTTCCGCCAGCCACAGCGCCACGACCGGCAGGAGCAGCATCCTCGGGACGACGGCGGCGTGGACGAGGAGCTGCCCGGTCAGCAGGCGCCCGGCCGCGCCTCCGAGCGTGACGTACAGGGTGATCGGCAGCAGCCCGACCACTACGAAGATCGGGCCCCAGACGCGCACCAGCCAGGTGAACGGGCTCGCGAGACCGACGACGTGGTGATCGCGTTGACGACGGTGGGCGATCTCGTGCAGCAGTACGGCCTCGGCCGCTTGGGGGTCGGCCCGCCACAGGACGGTCAGCGGGAGGAAGACGGCGATCCGCGCCTGCTTCCAGCCCACGGGATAGACGCGCGCCGGCATGCGGTTACTCTCGCTGAACCTGATCTCGATGGAAGGGTCCTGCCGCCGTACGAACGCGGCGATCTCCTCGATGACCGGATTGTCGCTGACTCTCAGATCGTGCCGCCGCTCCACTCTTCTTCCGCGGAACCCCGGCAGCAGCAGGCTCGCCATCGCCCCAAGCAGGATCAGCGCGGGGAAGAGCTGGGCGATGCTCGCGACACCGAGCACGATGCCCGCCGTGCGGGCGACGCCCATAGGGCTGTTCGTGATCAGGGTCCGGTAGTCGGTGGCCTGGCGGATCCAGTCGCCGATCAACCCGGGCACTCCGACCAGAAGGTAGGCGATCAGGTAGAACCAGAGCCACGGCGGCAGCATCCAGGAACGCGTCGGCCCGCCGAGCCGGTGTTCCGGCAGAGGCAGCGCGGGGGACGTGGCCAGAAGAGCGGCGAGCAGCGCCTGGATCTCCTCCGGGGTGTTGCCCGGTTCGAAGACCGTCTCCAGGAGCCGGTAGGTCTGTTGCTCGGCCCTCTCCCTGCTGAGACCGTGAGCGATCAGGCGCTCCATCAGGACGGCGATCGCCTGGTCGAGCAGGCGCCCCTGGCCGGGGTTCATCCGGGCAGGCGACGAGGGGCCGCCGGTGGCGGCGGTTCGCTCAAGCGAAGGGGTTTTGCCGCTACGCCGCGCCTCGATGAGGGCGTACACGGCGAGCGTGTTCCCGATCATTCCGTCCGCGAGAAACGTGTGCAGGTGATCGGCGGCGGCGCGCAGTGCGTCGAGAATGGCCGGGAGCTCGCCTATTCCCGCGCCGGGCGCGAATCCCCCGGTTTCACCGCCGTCTCCGGTGGTGAAAAGACGGCGGCGGCGTTCCCCGCCTTCGGCATAGGCGGCGCCGACCTCTGCGGCGAAATCGATCTCATGAGGTGTCAGACGCTCTGCGAGGCGCCGGGACCACGCTCCGACGAGTTCCACGGAATGCCTCCACGGGACGGCGGGAACCTCACCGTAAAAGACCATTGCCGTCCGACCAATGACGTGTGCATACACGGTTGGTCACGCCCTGTGTCGATTCGGATATGGCGGCGCCAATAATGGTGGCCGGGACGGAGAATGACCGACTAATTCCAAAGCGCGGCATAAAGATAGAACATCACTTGATGCCGTATTCACCCCTTTTGTGGGGAAAGTCGAGGCGGCGGAGCGGTACGCGTCCCTGTCCGCTGAGCGCCCGCGAGTGGTCAGTGGGAGGCGTTGACATGCAGCCATGCGGTTGCATATGGTTCATGCAGCCACAAGGCTGCATGTTCGGGATGGGGAAGATGGACGAGGTGTTCAAGGCGCTGGCCGACGTCAGCCGCCGCCGGTTGCTGGACAGCCTGAACGCCCGCAACGGCCAGACGCTGCGTGAACTGTGCGCGGGGCTGGACATGGCGCGGCAGTCGGTCAGCAAGCACCTGGCGGTGTTGGAGGCGGCGGACCTCGTGACCACGGTGTGGCGTGGCCGGGAGAAACTGCACTACCTCAACGCCGTGCCCATCAACGCCATCGCGGACCGCTGGATGAGCAGGTTCGACCGCGAGCGGGCCCGTGCTCTTGCCGATCTCAAGAACGCATTGGAGCAGGAACCGATGGGCAACCCCGAGTTCGTCTACACCACCTACATCAGGACCACGCCCGAGCGGTTGTGGCAGGCCCTGACCGACCCCGGCTTCACCCGGCGCTACTGGGGCCTGTCCTTCGACACCGACTGGCGAGCGGGGGCGCCGATGACGTGGCATCAGGGCGGTGTGGCGATCGCCGATCCCGAGCAGGTCGTCATCGAATCCGAACCCGGCCGCCGTCTCTCGTACACCTGGCACTCCTTCACGCCCGAGTGGGCGGAGGCGGTCGGGTTGGGGGAGGACGTGCTCGCCAGGCTGAAGACGGAGCGCAGGTCACGGGTGACGTTCGAGATCGAGCCGGTGGGGGAGACGGTCAAGCTGACGGTCGTCCACGACGGCTTCGATCCCGGCAGCACCGTGCGGGAGATGGTCGGCGAGGGCTGGCCCCAGGTGCTGTCCGCGCTCAAGACCCTGCTGGAGACGGGCGAGCCCCTGCCGGCCGGGAGCGCCTGACGCGCGGGCCGCGCCCCGCCCGGCCGCCGCGGCCGGTCCTGCTCAGCGCCGTAGGGTGCCGCCTGAACGGACAGCAGTCCGCTGAGCGGTCATGTCGAGGACGTGTCCTCACCGGCCACCCCGTCACGGTGATGCGAAGCTGGGCCTATCGGACTACGCGGACCGCCGTCAGGCGGACAGTGAACCGCGAGCAGGGTCTAAAGTTGACTCGGCGAGTTCGAGCGGAAGAGGCGTCCATGGCACGAGGCGACACCGGACCTGACTTCATCGAGGCGCTCGCGCGCGGCCTCGATGTCATCAGGGCGTTCCAGCCGGGGCGCCCGGTCATGTCCCTGACCGAGGTGGCGGCGGCGACCGGCCTGGCCCGGCCCACGGCGCGGCGCATCCTGCTCACCTTGCAGGAGCTGGGGTACGCCCGCTCGGCGCAGGGCGGCTTCGCCCTTACTCCGCGGGTGCTCGAACTCGGCGTCTCCTACGTCCGCTCGATGGGCCTGTGGGAGGTGGCCCGGCCACACCTGGAACGGCTGGTCGCCCAGACGCACGAGTCGTCGTCGGTCGCCCAGCTCGACGGGTCCGACATCGTGTACGTCGCCCGCGTGGCCGTGCCGAAGATCGTCGCCCTCTCGGTGCAGATCGGGACGCGGTTCCCCGCGATGCAGACGTCCCTGGGCAAGGTGCTGCTGGCCGCGCTCCCGCCGGACGAGCTGGAGCGGGTGCTGGCCGAGCCGAGCCGGTCGGGCATCGAGCCGCGCTGGCGGCCCGATCCGCGGGAGCGCGACGCCATGCTGCGCGAGGTGCGGGCGAAGGGCTGGGCGCTGACAGACGAGCAGCTCGCCCTCGGGATCCGGTCGGTGGCCGCGCCGCTGCGCGACGGCTCCGGCGCCGTCATCGCGGCCGTGAACGTCAACAGCCACGCCGCCGAGACCTCGCTGGAGAAACTGACCGAGGAGCACCTGCCGCTGTTGCTGAAGACCGCCGGGGCGATCAGCGCCGACTGGGCGCTCTACGAGTCGGTCCCGCAGGTCACGGCCTCCTAGGAATCCGCGGGTCACGGCTTCCTAGGGGCCGCCCCGGGGATCAGGACGATCCTGCCGGAGGCGGTTCCGGCCGCCTGACGCCGCCACGCGGCGCCGGCCTCCTCCAGCGGGACCGTCTCGTGGGCGACGGTCAGCCGCCCGAGCGCCGCCTGCTCGGCGACGAAGACGATCGAGGCGGCCCGCTGCTCGGGGGTCAGCTCGTTGTTGGTGTATCCCAGCAGCCGCAGCGACCTGCCGCGCAGCGTGGAGGACTCGATCGGGCAGGTCTCGTCCGCCGAGGAACCGAGGTTGACCCACCGGCCTCCCTGGCGCAGGGCACGGGCCGCGGCGGCGGCCGCAGGGCCGAAGAGCGGGTCGAGCACCAGGTCGGCGGGCCCGTCGCAGGCCTCGGCGAAGCGGGCGGCCAGCGTGGCGACGTCGCCGGTGTCGAGCGCCACCACGGCGTCCGCACCCGCCTGCCGGGCGCGTTCGCGGGCGGCGGGGGAGCGGGCGCCCGCGACGACCCTGCGGGCGCCGGCGATGCGCGCGATCCGCACGGCGGCCTGCCCGACGACGCCGCCCGCCCCGAGCACCACCACCTGCTCGCCGGTGGCGAGCTCGCCGCGCCAGGTCAGCGCCATGTGCGCGGCGACGGCCGACAGCCCGAGCGCGGCCACCGCGACCGGGTCGGCCTCCGCCGGCAGTTCGACGAGGTCGCGCGCGGGCACGGCCGCCACGTGCGCCATGCTGCCGTCTCCGGGGGCCATTCCGGCCGAGGTCGCGAACCACACCGGCCGCCCGTCCGCGACGCCGGCCCCCTGCACGCCCGGCACGTACGGCGTGCGCGGCCTGCCGAAGTAGGACGTGCCGGTCGCGCACAGCAGGTCGAGCGGCGTGACGGGCGCGGCGCCGACCTCGACCAGCGTCTCGCCGGGCCCGGCGACGGGCACGGGCAGGTCGGCCACCAGCGGCGGCCTGCCGGGTTCCACGATCTGCGCTGCCCGCATGTTCCACCTTTCGCCGAAGCACATCTCCCTGAAGCACATCTGCCTGAAGCACATCTTGCTGAGGCACGTCGTCATCGGCGGCAGCCGCCGGGCACGCCCCGCACGGCGTGCCCGGCGCCTCGCCGCCCGGCCCGCCTTCGAGAGGCGGGCAGGTCAGATCACGTCGCGATGTCGGGGTACGGCATCGTCATGTGGGCCAGCCGCCGGGCGTACTCGGTCTGGAAGCCCAGCGGCTCGTGGTCGCGCTCGAACATCGCGATGAACAGCGTGAGCGTGAGGAACGGGTGCGCGCCCAGCTCGAACAGCCGGGGGTAGTCGTGGCCGGCCAGGGCCTCGCGCTCGGTGTCCTCGAAGCGCAGCCAGGTCGAGGCCTCCCCGCCGTGACAGCTCAGCAGCCGGTTGGCGTGCTCGGCCTCCCACCACTCCACCGTGCCCCGGGGGTCCTCGCGGTAGCGCTCGACCAGTTCCGGATCGCGGTCGACGGTGAACAGGAACTTGTTCAGCAGGTACTTGCTCACGCCGCGCCTCCGTTGGGGTACCAGGTGAAGTAGGCCTCCATGGTGTGGAACAGGTCGTAGGTGTCGACGTAGTCGGCCTTGGCGCCCTCGCCGGCCACGCCCATCATCAGCATGAAGTCCATGAAGCCGTGGGTGGCGTTGCCGGGCAGGTGGAGGCTGTCGAGGGTGACCTCCGACAGGCAGCCCTCGATGTCGCCGGAGGAGATCCACTCGACCGCCTTGCGGTCGAACTCGGGATCGGGCCCGTGCGGGCCGAACTGGCGCGGCCCGCCGAGCTCCAGCGACAGGTGCCCGGTGCCGATCACCGCCACCCGCTTGTCCGCCGGCCACGACTCCACCAGCTCGCGGATCGTACGGCCGAGCTGCACGAACCGCTTCGGCCGCGGCAGCGGCGGGGCGAAGATGTTGGTGTAGATCGGCACGATCGGCAGGTCGTTCTGCGGCCGCAGCGTGATGATCGGGCACGTGATCGAGTGGTCGATCCGCAGCTCGTTGGAGAAGGCCAGGTCGAAGCCCGCGTCCAGGCCCTCCCGCAGGATGTACGACGACAGGTCCTCCTGGCCGGTGAAGAACATCCGGGGCAGGCCGAACTCGCGCTCCTCGTTGTACCAGTTCGCGTCGTAGAAGGGCGCCTTGCCGACGAGGAACTGCGGCATGTTGTCGAGCCAGAGCTGGTGGAAGTGGTCGGAGCCGACCATGACCAGCACGTCGGGCCGTGCCTTCGTCAGCGTCTCCCGGAACGCCTCGACCTTGCGCACCCACTCGTCGGCGAACGGCGGGCGGTCCTCGCCGGTGGCCGTGCTGGCGCGGTAGTAGAACGGATGATGGGTGGACGCGATCACCGCGACCAGTTCAGCCATGCGAACCTCCAGTGGCGTCAGGGGCGTAGGGCTCGGGATCGACGGACCGGTTGTTGAGGTCCACCGACAGGAAGATCTCGTTCGCCACCGGGCGGCGCAGCTCCTCGGCGAGCTGGCCGATCAGGCCCGCCGTACGGGCGAGCAGGGCGAAGCCGCGCAGCAACTCCAGCGGCAGGCCGAGGTCGGCGAGCGCCGCGCCGCAGACGCCCGCGCCGTTGAGCGGCAGCTTCTTGCCCAGCACCTCGGGATGCACGCGGCCGATCGCGGCGAACAGCGACAGGTGCGGCCCGACCAGGTTCTCCTCGGCGGCGATCTCCAGTAGCCGGGGGGTGCGGGGATCGCCCTCCTTGTGCACGTGGTGGCCGAGGCCGGGGATGAACCGCCGCGCCTGCCGCCGGGCCCGCACGGTCTCCAGGGCCAGCGCGTCCCAGCCGGCGTCGTCCGGCGGCAGCGGCCCGTCGTGCGCCGCCAGGACATCGTGCAGGAACCGCCCGCAGTCCTCGGTCACGCCGAGGAAGCGCGATCCGCCGCCGAGCAGCCCGGCCGCGAGCGCGCCCTGGATCGAGTCGGGCGCCGACAGGTACGTCAGCCGGGTGACGATCGCGGTCGGGGTGAACCCGTGGTCGGCCAGCGCGGCGAGCACGGCCTCGAAGACCCGGGTCTCGCCCGGCGTGGGCCGCCGCTGAGCGGCGAGCCAGAACGCGAGCTCGCCGAAGCCGACCTTTCCCATCACGTCCTCGGCGAGGTCGCAGCCCAGCAGGGTGATCGACCTGAGCGAGGACGCCCCCAACGCCGTGGGATACGACGGCCGCTCGATCATCTCCGGCCCGTCAGACATCGTCGTCATCCTCCTGAGTCAGCCATTCGCGCAGCTCGTCCCCGTGCTCGTCCAGCTCCGGCGGCGGCAGCCGGTAGGCGGCGGGGGTCGCGGAGAACCGGATGGGGTGGCGGGTGGTCGGGACCGCGCGGTCGCCCTCGCCCACCTCCACGATCGGGTCGAGCCCGAAGCGCTCGGCCATGGCGAACCCGCCGTCGATGGTGTTGATCGGCCCGCACGGCACCCCCGCCGCGACCAGCAGCTCGAACCACTCGAGCGCGCCGCGCGTGGCGAGCCGTCCGACCAGGATGGGCCGCAGTTCCTCGCGGCGCGCGGTCCGGTCGGCGTTGCGCGCGAAGCGCGGGTCGTCGGCGATCTCCGGGATGCCGAGCACCTCGCACAGCTTGCGGAACTGGCCGTCGTTGCCGGCCGCGACGATGATGTCGTTGTCGGCGGTGGGCAGCGGCTCGTAGGGGAAGACGCTGGGGTGCGCGTTGCCCATGCGGTAGGGGACGACACCGCCGGCGACGTACGCGGAGCTGTGGTTGAGCAGGCCGGTGAGCGCCGAGGACAGCAGGTTGACCTCGACGTGCTGCCCCTGCCCGGTCGCGTCGCGGTGGCGCAGGGCGGCGAGGATGCCGATGGCGGCGTGGTTGCCCGCCATGACGTCGAAGACCGAGATCCCGGCGCGGTAGGGCGGGCCGCCGGGGTCGCCGGTGAGGCTCATCAGCCCCGACATGGCCTGCACCATGAGGTCGTAGCCGGGCACGTCGCGGCCCGCGCCGGAGCCGAATCCGCTGATCGAGGCGTACACCACGCCGGGGTTGGCCGCGCTCACCGACGAGTAGTCGAGGCCGTACTTGGCGAGCCCGCCCGGCTTGAAGTTCTCCACCAGCACGTCGGCGCGGCGGGCCAGCTCCCGGGCCGCCTTCGCGTCGCCGGAGTCCCGCAGGTCGAGCGCGATCGACCGCTTGCCCCGGTTGACCCCCAGGTAGTACGTCGACACGTCGCCGCGCACCGGCGGCATCCAGGTGCGGGTGTCGTCTCCCTTGGGACCTTCGACCTTGACGACCTCGGCGCCCATGTCGGCCAGCAGCATCGTGGCGTACGGCCCGGCCAGGACCCGCGAGAAGTCGGCCACCAGCACGCCGGACAGCGGCCCGCCGCCCCGCTCGGGCGCGGTGTCGTCTGTCATCCGGCTCCCCCTCCTTGGTGTTACCGCAATGTCCGCTGAACGGACAGAAGTCCGTGAGGCCGATTCTGGCACAGGCGGTCCACTCGTCAAATGCTCGACCGGCTCTTCGTGGTAGGACGAGGTGGGAAACCCATGGTTGACAGCAGGGGCGGTGCTCGGGAAAGTAACAGCGGAAGCAGTGCTGACCGTATAGCGGACAACTGTTCGCCATCGCTGAGCGCGCTCGGCCAGTAGGAAGGTGAGGAGTTCGACGATGAACGAGCCGACCGATTTCGGACCGGACCGGCCCGTGCTGCTGCGCGGCGGCACGGTGCTGCCGATGGACGACGGGCACAGCGTGCTCCCTCACACCGACGTCCTCGTCGTCGGCGACCGGATCGCCGAGGTGGGGCCCGGCCTTCCCACACCGGACGGCGCCGTCGTCGTCGACGCCACCGGCGGCATCGTCATGCCCGGCATGATCGACACTCACCGGCACATGTGGCAGACCGCGATGCGCGGCTACGGCGCCGACTGG
This sequence comes from Microbispora sp. NBRC 16548, assembly GCF_030268985.1. Lineage (NCBI taxonomy): Bacteria > Bacillati > Actinomycetota > Actinomycetes > Streptosporangiales > Streptosporangiaceae > Microbispora > Microbispora sp. NBRC 16548. The sequence goes on along the minus strand of NZ_BSSF01000012.1, from coordinate 115,151 downwards.
ACGCTGACGCAGTACTTCGTCTGGTACTACCTCGAGTACGGCAAGCTGTGGCGGCCCGAGGACGTGCACGCGGGCAACCTGCTGGCCGCGATCGAGGCGATCGACGCCGGCGTCACCACGGTCGTCGACTGGTCGCACGGGCTGCGGACCGTGGACCACGCCGACGCGGCCGTGGACGCGCTGCACGCGGTGCCCGGCCGGTTCGTGCTGGCCTACGGCAACATCCAGGCACCGCCGGCCGAGTGGACCGGCGCGCCGGAGTTCCGCGACTTCGTCCGGCGCCGCATCACGGGCGACGACATGCTGGGCTTCCAGATCGCCTTCGACGTCACCGGCGACCCCGCCTTTCCCGAGAAGCCGGCCTTCGAGGTGGCCCGCGAGCTCGGCGTCCCGGTCACGACCCATGCGGGGGTGTGGGGCGCGACCAGCGACGACGGCATCCGCCTCATGTACGAGCACGGCTTCATGACGCCCGAGACGGTCTACGTCCACGCCGCCTCGCTGTCGGCGGACTCCTACCACCGCATCGCCGCCACCGGCGGTTCGATCTCGGTCTCCACCGAGAGCGAGCAGAGCGCGGGCCAGGGCTACCCGCCCACCTGGGCCATCCGCGCGCACGACATCCCGGTCTCCCTGTCGATGGACACCAGCGTCTGGTGGAGCGGCGACCTGTTCTCGGCGATGCGCACCACGCTCGGCGCCGACCGTTCCCGCGAGCACATGGAGGCGCACGCCAGGGGGGAGACGATCACCCACTGCAGCCTCCGTGCCGACCAGGTGGTGGACTGGGCGACGCGCGGCGGCGCCCGCGCCATCGGCCGGAGCGACGACCTCGGCAGCGTCGAAGCGGGCAGGAAGGCCGACATCGTGCTCATCAAGAACGACGCCTCGCCCGTGTCGTTCCCGCTGCTCAACCCGTACGGGCACGTCGCGTTCCAGGCGCAGCGCGGCGACGTGCACACGGTCCTCGTGAACGGCCGCGTGGTGAAGTACGAGCACCGCCTGGTCGGCGTGGACCTCGCCGCGGCGCGCCGCGAGGTGGAGCGGACCGTCGAGTACCTGCGCTCGACGCTGGGCGAGGAGGCGTGGCAGAAGGGGATGAACCCCGACATCCCCGAGACGAAGATCCTCGACAACCCCTACACGTACACCGACTACCACAGCGCCGCGACGCACAGCCGTTGACGTGGTACGCAGGGCGCGACCGAGGGAAACCCTGGGAGATTCATGATTGTTTGCAGGTATTTGTGAGATTAGGACACCAGTGGGGTTAATGTGGGCAGCCACCCGCGGAAGCCGTGGAGGTTTCCCCCGAAACGACCGCTGGGAGTTGTCTCACATGCAAGGGCGCGTCCCGTCACAGACGAGCCAGGATGATCGGTTCCGGCAGGAGATCCTCTCCAGCGAGGAGGAGCCGCCCCCCACCACCAAGAACAGGAAGCCCGTCGTCATCGCCGCCGCGGCCCTGGTGGCCGTGCTGGCGGCCGGGGGAGCGGGCGTCGCGCTCCGCGGCGGCTCGGGCCCCGCGGACCCGCCCGCCGCGGGCGGCGTGCGGCAGTCGGCCCCCGCCCAGGACGGCGGTTCCGCCGATTCTGCCGGTGACGACGCCGATGACGACGCCGGTGCCGCCGCGGAGGGCCCGGAGGATCAGGGCGCGGAGGACCAGGGTTCAGGGGAGCAGGGCGCGATCGGGTCCGGTGGGGACGGCTCCGGCGGAGCGCAGGCGCCCGGCGGGGGCGGCGCGGACACCGCCTCCGGCTCCTCTGGCGGCGGCTCCTCCTCCGGTGGGAAGAGCGCGGGCGGGGCCGGGACCGGCTCGTCGGGCAAGACGGGCGGCGCCTCGAAGGGCGGTAGCGGCCAGGATCAGGGCGAGGTGCCGTCGGGCGCCGACGGAGCCCCCGGGCTCATTCCCGGGGCCTGCGCCGCCTCCGGCTGCTGACCGCGGGCTGACCCGCTGGGGTCCCGCGATGGGCCCGCGGGCCCCGGGGCCCGCACACGGACGCGACACCGGAGGCCCGCCTGTCCGCCGCGGCAGGGCCGTCGACGTGGCGGCCGGCGGCGCGGCGGTCCCGGCCGACGTGTGCGCGGTGAGCAACCGTGTGCGGCGTGGTCAGGAGGACGGGCCGGGCCAGCCGAGCGGGAAGGTGATTCGGGCGGGCGGTTCGCCCGCCGCGTCGTTGAACTCCCGCATCGCGGTGATGAGGGCCTGCCGCCGGCACGCCGGCATCCGCGTGAGGATCGCGGCTATCTCCTCCTTGCGACGGGCGGTGACCTCCTCCACGATCCGCCGTCCGTTGTCGGTCAGCCGCAGCAGCGTCTCCCGCCGGTTCTGCGGATTCACCTCACGCTTCAGCAGGCCGGCGACGGCGAGGCGGCCCGCCATGCGCATGGCGGTCGACGGATTGACGCCGAGCTTGTCCGCCAGCGTCACCAGCTTGGTCTCGCCCTGTCCGACCACCAGCAGCATGCGGAACTGCGGCAGGGTGACCTTGTCCTCCGCGGCGGTGAGGGACCGCGCTGAGATCGCGACGAGCACACGCGAGGCGGTGAGCACGGCGGCGGTGACGGCCTCCAGGTCGTCGCCGGTCGGCTCCTCATCCGCTTCCTTTGCCATAGGAACCGTTTTTACACGGTCCGTCTCGCGACCATGTCATCGCACCGGCGAACGTGCGGCGGGCGGGGCCGCGTCGTGAGGACGCCGTAGGGACGCCGCCGGGGCGGACGTGCTCAGCCGAGCGAGGCCAGCAACTCGTTGCAGGCCTGGGCGCAGCGGCGGCACGCCTCGGCGCAGACCCGGCAGTGCTCGTGCATGTGGGCGTGCAGGCCGCATTCGTCGCCGCAACTGCGGCACGCCTGCGCGCACGCCTCAAGCTGGGCGCGCGTCAGGTTCGCGTCGTAGCCCGTGTGCCGTGACAGCACCCGGCCCGTCGTCGCGCAGATGTCGGCGCAGTCGAGGTTGGTGCGGATGCAGCGGACCAGTTCCGCCACCGCGTGCTCGCTCAGACAGGCGTCGGCGCAGGCCGTACAGGTCTGCGCGCAGTCAAAGCAGGCCTCGATGCAGTTCGCGAGCACCTGCCTGTCCACGCCGCCGAGGTCGGCGGGATAGGTCTCCAGCATCACTCCGGCGTGTCCCATGGCGTCGCTCCTTCCGGTCTCGGGCGGGTGTCCCCGTGAGGAGCCGGAGATCCCGCCGATGAGGTCGGGTCCGTGAGCCCCGGCGCCCGGCCGGCGATCCGATCGCGTTCCTGACGGTCGAAAGGCTCATTGCTGGCCATACCCGGCGGAACGGTCGTAAACGGAGGAGATCCGGTCGGCCGGTGTGCTGATCGTCTTCCGGGGTAGTCGCGAGGGCACGGAAAATTCAGGAGGAACCATGGGCTGGAGCTACCGAAAATCAATCAAGATGGGACCGTTCAGGCTCAACCTCTCGCGCGGCGGCGTCGGTCACAGCTTCGGCGGACGGGCCTTCCGCGTCACCAAGACGGCGGACGGGCGCCGCACCCTCACCGTGAACCTGCCCGGCGGCTTCCACTGGAAGAAGACGCTCAACTAGCGCGGCAGGAGACGGCCCGGCGGGCGCGACCCCCAGGCGCGCGCCCGCGGCCCCGCCCTTCCGAGGGCCCTACTTCAGCGGGTCGTGGCCCCAGTTCATCAGCGAGTACCGCCAGCGAGTCTCCCGCACGTCACCGGAGGGACGCTGGGCCAGGTGCCGGTGGACGTACCCGACGACCTTGCGCATGTGGGCGTAGTCCTCGTCGTCCAGTTCGCTCTTGTGCTTGCGGAGAATGGCCACGATGTGCCGGCCGGACTCGTGACCCGTCGACTCGCCGCCGTCCGGCTTGTCACCGACCTCCTTCGACCGCTCCTCCCGCAGCCATCGCTCCAGTTCGGCCGCGGACATGTTGACCGCCTCGCCGAACTCGGCCGCGGTCTGTCTCCTGACGGCGGTCACGTCAGTCCTTCGGATGCAGGGCTGACGGCTTGTGCACCGCCGTCCCGCCGCTCTTCTCACTGCGCACGAGGAACTGCGGGTCCTCGGGTGAGGCGGCCACGGTGCGGCCCGCCTCCTCCGTGCGCTCGGTGATCTTCTTCTCGACCTTGCCGACCGCCTCGCCGCCGTGGCTCTTCCAGGTGACCTCGTCGCCCACCGACGGCTCTTTCTTCTTGTCCTTCTTGCCCATGCGCCCGGCCCTACCCGAGGAAACGCGCCTTCCTCTCGGCGGCACGTCGGCATGCCTCCCTATCAGGCAAAATTCGGGCGCGAAGCGCGTGCGGGCCGGAGCCGCCGGGGTGGGGAATCTCCGTACTGTTGCCCGCGCGCCGGGATTACCCCGGTCCGCCGCCGCGCACGGTGGGAGCATGGGACGGACCGTGCGGCTGACCGCGACCGTCACTGCCGAGGACGGCGGGCTGTACTGCGCGCGGTGCGTCCAGGTCGAGGTGGCCTGCGAAGGGCACACGGTCGACGAGGCGCTCGACCGCCTGCGGCACGCCCTGGAGCACTACTTCGAGCGCCGGCCCGTGCCGCACGCGCCCTCGCATCCGCCGATCGTGGTGCCGATCGAGGTGAGGCTGCCGGACTGAGCCCGGCGCGCTCCTCACCCGTGGGCCCCGCGGCGTCGTGCACGGACGCGGGCGTCTTCGGTGGTGTCCCACGACGGCCTCCTCCGGCGGCGTACCCAGGCCGCTTGCGGGCGCGATGGGATCTTTGCGGGTGAAGCGCCCGATCGCCATGCTTGACCGGACATTGGTCGTCGGATGCGTGATCACTCCCCGGTGCGGCGCTTACCGTCGTGCTCGTACCATCGATGACCTCGGGGGAGTCTCATGCCTCTCTGCACAGCCGTACTGGCCGCCGCCCTGCTCTCCGGGCCGGCCGCCGTGCCGCCGGACCCGGCCCCGCCCGGGACGAGGGCAGCCACGGACGACAACAACGCCGCGCCGGCGTCCGCGGGCCGGCCGCAACTCGCGCCGCTGCCCGGCATGGCGCCCCAGGCCGGGGAGTTTCCGTTCGCCCTCCCCCAGGCGCCGCCCTGGATGGCTCCCAGCGGAATGGACGGCAGGCGCGACGACAACGCCGCCGCTCCCCGGTCGCCGGCCGGGGCGAGCGAGCCCGGAGCCTCCGGCGCGTCCGCCAGGCCGGGCGCGGGCACCGGACGGCCCTCCGCGACGGCGGGCGACAGGGCGGGCGAGGGGGCAGCCGGAGGAGATACCGCGACCAGGTATGTTCCGGTGATCGATCCCAAGACGCGCGACGTCTTCATCCAGCCCGTCTTCACTTCCGGCAAGCCAGGACAGGCGCCGCAGCCGTTCACCTTCGGTCCGGTGCAGGGGGTCCAGTCGACCAGGACCTATCCGCTGCCGAGGGCGGAGCAGAAGACGGCGCAGCCGAAGACGGCGCGCCAGAAGACGATCACACGGCCCCGCCAGCATCAGCGGCCGAGCGACTGGTGAGCCCGCCCCAGACGGCCTGATGGAAGAGGCCCGTGTGACCGGCCCGTCTGAACGGCCCGCCACACCGGTCCTGAGCCGGTGTGGCGGGCTCTTCCGGTGTCGCCGTCCGCAGGGGTCGCCACCCAGCAACGACCTTTCCACGACTAAGGAAACACGATCATGAATACCCGTCTGCTCGCCCTTGCCGCCCTGACCGCGGCGCTTTCGATGTCCGCGGCGTGCGGTAGCCAGGGCGGCGGCAGTTCCGCGGCTCCTGTCGCGGCCAACGAGACCGCCACGGACATGACCAGCGAGACCCCCAGCGCCGAGGCGAGCGAGAGCGCCACCGCGTCGGCGTCGCCGTCGGTCTCCGGGTCGCCCGTCGGGGCGGGCTGCTCTTCGCTGCCCGCCTCGGGCAAGGGCAGCCCCGCCGAGCTGGCCAAGGTGCCGGTCGGCACCGCGCTCTCCGACATCCCGTCGCTGTCCACGCTGGCGCGCATCGTGAAGAAGGCCGGGCTGGCCGAGACGCTCAACTCCGCCCAGGACATCACGGTGTTCGCGCCCACGAACGACGCGTTCAGCAAGATTCCGAAGAGCCAGCTCGACCAGCTGATGTCGAACCGCAAGTCGCTCAGGGGACTGCTGGCCTACCACGTGGTCAAGGGACGCAAGGCACCGGCGGACATGCACGGTCAGCTGAGCTCCCTCGAGGGGCGCAAGCTCACCGTCTCGGGGTCCGACTCCAGCCTCAAGGTCAACGACGCCGCTGTGACCTGCGGGAACATCGCGACGAGCAACGCCACTGTCTACCAGATCGACAAGGTCCTCATGCCGAGGTAACCGGCCGTCGTCCTGCGACAGCTGTGACGGGGGTGAGTCGCTCGCGGCTCACCCCCGTGCCGTTCCCTCCTCTTGCCTGTGGTGACGGCCGCGAGCTTGCTGCGCTCGCGCTCCTGGAGCTCCTCGCCGGCGCCGATCACGGCGCGGCGCTCGGCGATCACCTTCGGGTGCCGGCCTTCGTCCCCCGGCGACGTACGCGTCGACGCCCTGGCCCCGACCGCCCCGGCCGTCCGGGCGGTGCTCCCCCTCCTCGGGATGCTGCTGTCCGTCCCGGCACTGCGACGTCTCGCCGTCCGCGGGCTGGCCCGCATGCCGTTCAAGGCCGCCCCCCGGCGACACTCCTGGGGACACGCGGTCATCACCTGGGCCGGACGGCACCAGCCGAGAAGGACGGCTGCGCGCCGGCGACGGCATGGACTACACCGCCGAGATCGTCGCGGAAACCACCGTGCGGCTCGCCCGGGGTGCGGGTGAGCCCGGTGCCTACACGCCGGCTGCCGCCTTCGGCCCCGTCCTCGCCACGGCCGCCGGGGGCGTCTTCATTCTCGGCTGAGGACAGATCACTACTCGGCGCCGCTTCCTGTCACCTGCGCCTGTAATCGGCGGAGCAGGGGTGGCCTGGGGGTCTATGTCCTGAAGCGGCTGATCCTCTTATTTGACCGGACACTGAGCATCGGGTCCGTGATGGCCCGGCATCGTGCGCTTACCTTCGTTCTTGTACCGTCCGCAAGATTTCGGGGGAAATTCTCATGCCTATATGTACAGCCGTACTCGCCGCGGCTCTCCTGTCGGGTCCCGCTCCCGCGGACCCGGCTCCGCTGTCCGCCAAGGAGCCGATGTCGCCCGGCAAGCAGATCGCCGCCATGGCGATGAACCACCCGGAGGAGCCCGACTTCGTCGCGTCCAAGGCCCTGGACATTCTGGACAAGGGCGCGAAGGTCGACCCGTTCCTCTCGGCGGACGACGAGGCCGAGAACCGGGCGAACGGACCGATGGCGAACGGCCAGAGCCCCAAGGGCTCGATGACCGGCAGGCAGGCGCCCGGCGGTGGCACGGCCGACAGCCGGCAGGCCGGCACGCAGCCGGCCGGAGGTCCCGCCGGAGGCAACTCGCTGACCGGCGTCCCGGTGGTGGGCGGCAGGCCCGCCGGCGGCCCGATGAACGGGAACCAGGCGAACGGATCGCAGCCGGGCTCCATGTTCACGATGCCCGCCACCGGAAGGAACAACAGCCAGGGCTCGCCGCAGGACGTCTTCCTTCACCCCACGTCCAACCAGCCGACGTACACCAAGATGTCCGGCAACGACTTCGGCCGTAAGCCGTCGAGCGCGAAGACCGACGACGAGGACGCCGGCGCCTGGGCGCGGCCGCTCCAGGGCTGGGGCATGCCGAAGGTCGGCAAGGCCAAGCCCGCCGTCGCCAAGGCCAAGCCCAAGGCCCAGTTCAAGGCGCAGCCCAAGGCGGCCGCCGACGACTTCTGGAACATGCCGGGCTGGGACTGAGCGCCCGCGCCGCGGTGAGGCGACGCGGTGGCGCGACGGAGGGGTGAGCCGGTCCGGCTCACCCCTCATCCTTGTCCGCGAGCCCCGGCGGCGTGACGCAGGTCGACGACCTCCACCAGGTCGGCGAGATCGACGTGGGCCGCCACCTCCGCGACGGAGGCGCAGTAGCCGATGTGGTAGCCCAGGTGCCGTACGCGCAGCAGCGGGCGGCCCTCGATGACGACCGGGTCCACCTCGTGCCCCTCCGAGCTCACCCACCTGCGCATGCCGGAAGAGTAGGAAACGGCAGGTCATAGGGGAGTAAAGGGCCCTCTGGGCCACTCAATGCGGATATAAGACTGCAAACTCGGGGAAAACCGGCTCGACCTGCGGGTATGAGGGCAACCGTCGGGACCGAGGGACCGGGCCGGGGTGATCGGGATGACGGGCGGGTGGACGTTCGAGGGGCAGCCCAGCGCCATCGGCGGTGGGGCCATGACGCTCGTGGCCGGGGGATCGTTCTGCGTGTCGGCCCGCAGCGGCGACATCTTCCCCGGATCGGCGCACGGGATCTACTACGCCGACACCCGGCTGCTGTCCCACTGGGAGCTGCGCATCGATGACGGGCCCATCGAGGAGCTGCAGGTCCTGCCGGGCGAGCCGTACCACGCGACGTTCGTCGGCCGGGCCAAGCCGCGGCCGGGGCAGGCGGAGAGCACGCTGCTGGTCGTGCGCGACCGGTACGTCGGCGGCGGGCTGTCGGAGGACCTCACCATCCGCAACATGTCCCTTGAGCCGGCCGGCTGCATGGTGACCCTGCACGTCGGCTCCGACGTGTGCGACCTGTTCGAGGTGAAGACCCACCGGGTGCACTGGGTGGCCGACGTGACGACCGCGGCGGAGGAGCGGTCGCTGCGGATGTTCTCGGTCAGCAAGGGCAGGGGGGTGCGGGTGGTCGCCAAAGCCGACGGCACCCCGGTGCTGCCGGTGCTCAACCCGCGCCTGATCATCTTCCGTGTGGTGGTGCCGCCGCGCGGCGAGTGGACGGCCTGCGTGCAGGCCAACCCGATCATCGACGGGGCCGAGACCGAGCCGTGGTACTCGGAGAAGCGGCTGTCGCCAGCGCTGGCCCGGCGGGCGGGACAGTTGTTCGAGTGGGACAGGCGCCTGCCCAAGGTGACGACGACCAACACCGCTCTGGCGGGAATCCTGCGCCAGTCCCACAACGACCTCGGTGCGCTGCGGCTGTTCGACCCCGAGCATCCCGAGCTGCCGTCCACCGTCGCCGCCGGGGCGCCCTGGTTCATGACGCTGTTCGGCCGCGACTCGCTGCTCACCGCGTGGATGGCCCTGGCGCTCGACCCCGAACTGGCGCACGGCACGCTGACCCGGCTGGCCGCCCTGCAGGGCACCAAGATCGACCCGTTGACCGAGGAGGAGCCCGGGAAGATCATGCACGAGCTGCGCTACGGCGCCAGGCAGGACGACACGTCGCCCGGCGGGCACGCCTACTACGGCTCGGTCGACGCCAGCCCGCTGTTCGTCATCCTCCTCGGCGAGCTGCGCCGCTGGGGCCTGCACCGGGCGGCGGTGGAGCGGCTGCTCCCGCACGCGGACGCGGCGCTGCAGTGGATCGAGCGGTACGGCATGCGTGACGGGTTCCTGTGGTATCAGCGGAAGACCGACCAGGGCCTGCTCAACCAGGGCTGGAAGGACTCCTTCGACGGCATCAACTTCGCCGACGGCACGATCGCCCGGCCGCCCATCGCCCTGGCCGAGGTGCAGGGATACGTCTACGCAGCCTGCATCGCCCGCCACTACTTCGCCAAGGAGGCGGGCGACACCGAGACCGAGCGACGCTACCGGGAACGGGCCGCCGAGCTGCGCGCCCGGTTCAACGAACGGTTCTGGCTGCCCGACCGCGGCTACTTCGCCGTCGGGCTCGACCACGAGGGCCGCCCGATCGACGCCCTCGCCTCCAACATGGGCCACTGCCTGTGGTCGGGGATCGTCGACCGCGACAAGGCCGCGGCCGTGGCCGAGCACCTGCTGTCGCCCCGGATGTTCACCGGCTTCGGCATCCGTACCCTCGCCTCCGACATGGGCGCCTACAACCCGATGAGCTATCACAACGGGTCCGTCTGGCCGCACGACAGCGCGCTCGTGGCGTCCGGGCTCATGCGCTACGGATTCGTGGAGGGGGCCCAGCGGGTCGCCACCGGCCTGTTCGACGCCGCCCGCGCCTTCAGCGACCGGCTCCCCGAGCTCTTCTGCGGGTTCGACCGCGGGGAGTTCCACATGCCGGTGCCGTACCCGACCTCGTGCTCACCGCAGGCATGGGCCTCGGCCACCCCGATCCAGCTCATACGGCTCCTGCTCCGCGTGGACCCGTGGGTGCCGCACTGCAAGGTGTGGATCGCGCCGGTGCTGCCCAAGGGGTTCGGGCACCTACGCATCTCCGGCTTTCCGCTCGCGGGCGCGCGGGTCGATCTGGAGGCCCGGGAGGACAGCGGCGAGGTGCACGTGAGCGGCCTGCCCGAGGAGGTGCGCCTCATCCCCGAGGCCCGCCCCCCTGCCGCCTTCGGCAAGCCCTCCGGAGGCGCGCCCGGAGCGGGATGAGCCGTCGATCTCCTGCGGCATAGTGGAGACATGGCCGAGGACCTGAACTACTACTCGACGCTCATCGCGGTCGCCGACGACTGCCCGGTGACCGCCGCGGAGGTGCCCGGGCCCCGGGGCGGCAAGCCCACTGTCGCCGTCCTCCAGTACGCGCTGATCTCCGGCGCGCCGTACGGCATGACGCAGGAGGACGTGCTGTTCGAGACCTGGCTGCGCCGCCAGGACCTGCCGGCGGACCTGCCCGCCGCGCGGCGCGCGGAGCTCAGGAAGGAGTTCTTCTCCCGTTCCCAGGCGTGCCTGAGGGCGTCCCCGCTGCCGAAGAGGTACGGCTGGGGGCTGCTGTTCGACCGGGACGGCCGCATCGCGCTGTGTCCCGTGGAGTCGGAGGAGTACCGGCGCCTGGTGGACGGCGCGTCCCGCGGCGCGCAGGCCGGGGAGGACGGCGGCGTGCGTGTGCTCAAGGCGATGCGCTCACGTCGCTCCTGACTCCGCCCGTTCCGTACGCGGAGGCCACGTCGTCCCCGGTTTGCCTCGACCGGCCGGGGGTACGCCCCACGGTTGTCCAGTGCCGTCCCGGTTGTGCAGCGCCATCCTGGTTGTCCGGTGCCGCTCAGCAGGGCGCGGCCGAGGGGGGCGGGCGTCATGAGCGAAGTCGAACTCAGCGTGCGGATCCCGGTCGGCGATGTCGTGCTCGACGCCGACGTGGCGGTCCCCCGGGAGGCCCGGGGAGCGGTGCTGTTCGCCCACGGCAGCGGCAGCGGCCGGCACAGCCCGCGTAACCGGTACGTCGCCAGGGAGCTGCAGCGGGCCGGGCTGGCCACCGTCCTGGCCGATCTGCTCACGGTGGAGGAGGAGCGCGTCGACGCGGTCACCGGCCACCTGCGCTTCGACATCGGCCTCCTCGCCGACAGAGTGGGCGCGCTGGCCGACCGGCTGCCCGAGGACGAGCTCGTCGGCGGTCTGCCCGTCGGCCTGTTCGGCGCGAGCACGGGCGCCGCCGCCGCGCTCGTCGCCGCGGCGACGCGGCCCGGCGGTGTCGCCGCGGTGGTGTCCAGGGGCGGCAGGCCCGACCTCGCCGCGGACGCGCTCCGCTCGGTGCGCCAGCCGACGCTGCTGATCGTGGGGGAGCGCGACTCCGTCGTCCTCGACCTCAACAGGGAGGCGATGCGGGCGATCACCGCGCCGGTCCGGCTGGAGATCGTGCCCCACGCCACGCATCTGTTCGAGGAGCCGGGCGCACTGGAGACGGTCGCGCGGCTCGCCCGCGACTGGTTCCTGCACCACCTGGCGGGTGGAGCGGCCTCCGCCTGAGCTGCCCCGCTACGATCTGACCTCATGGAACAGCGCGTGTTGGGCAGGACGGGCAGGCAGGTCGGCGTCGTCGGGCTGGGAGCGTGGCAGCTCGGGGCCGACTGGGGCGAGGTGAGCGAGGCCGACGCGTTGGCCACGCTCAACGCCGCGATCGACGCCGGGACCACCTTCATCGACACGGCCGACGTGTACGGCGACGGCCGCAGCGAGAAGGTCATCGGTAAGCTGATCAAGGAGCGGTCCGGCCTGACCGTGGCCACGAAGATGGGCCGCAGGGTGCAGCAGACGCCCGACGCCTACACGCTGGACAACTTCCGCGCCTGGACCGACCGCTCCCGCGCCAACCTGGGTGTCGACACGCTCGACCTGGTGCAGCTCCACTGCCCGCCGAGCGCCGTCTTCGAGACCGACGAGGTCTTCGACGCGCTCGACACGCTGGTCGCCGAGGGCCGCATCGCCGCGTACGGCGTGAGCGTGGAGACGGTGGCCGAGGCGCTGATCGCGATCGCGCGCCCCGGCGTGGCCACCGTGCAGATCATCCTCAACGCCTTCCGCCTGAAGCCGCTGGACGAGGTCCTGCCCGCCGCGGAGAAGGCCGGAGTCGGCATCATCGCCCGGGTCCCGCTGGCGAGCGGCCTGCTGTCGGGCAAGTACGGCCCGCAGACGGTCTTCGCCGAGGACGACCACCGCAACTTCAACCGCCAGGGTGAGGCGTTCGACGTCGGCGAGACCTTCTCCGGCGTGGAGTACGGCGTGGGCCTCCAGGCGGTCGAGCGGCTGCGCGGCCTCGTGCCCGAGGGCATGACGATGGCGCAGTTCGCGCTGCGTTGGATCATCGACCAGTCCGGGGTCAGCGTCGTGATCCCCGGTGCCCGCAACCCCCGGCAGGCCGAGGCCAACGCGGCGGCGGCGCAGTTCCCGCCGCTGCCGGCCGAGACCCACGACGCGGTCCGCCAGGTCTACGACGACCTGGTCCGCCCGCAGGTCCACCACCGCTGGTGACGACCCGGCCGGTATCGCGGGGGCGTTCCCGGCGGCCGGCCGTAGCCGATCTCCACCGGCCGCACCCGCGCGGGGCCGAGCGCATCCGATCAGGGGGATGCGCTCGAATCACCCTACGTGGAGACGTGGGAGACCACACGGAAGAGCACGGCGAAGAGCGCGGCCGAGGCTGACGGCGCGCCACCGGAGCGGCGCGGCTCGCGGCCGCCCCGGCGGCGGGTGAGCGGGCCGGAGCTCTCCGGTCCGTCACCTGGGCCGGAACCGCCGAAGCCACCGGACACGTCGCGGTCGCCGCGGCGGCCGGGGAGGGGGACGCCGGCGAACGCGCCGCGCCTGGGGGGTGCGTGGCCGAACGCGGCCGGCGTGGTCGCGCTGGCCGCGATGGTGGCCGCCCAGATCGCGACGGGACTGCGGCCCCAGGACCTGCGCCTAACCACCGCGGTCGTGGTCCTGCTCGCGGTGAGCGCACTCGCCTTCGCGGCGGCGGCGCACACCCCGCGCAGGGCGGCGGGCGCGTTCGCGGCGGCGGTGGCGGCCGGTTACGCCGCCGAGTGGATCGGCACGAGGACGGGCCTGCCCTTCGGCGACTACCGCTACACCGACGCCCTGTGGCCGCGGCCTGGGGGCGTCCCGCTGATCGTCGCCCTCGCCTGGGGCGGCATGGGCCTGGCCGCCCACGCCGTCGCCCGCCGCGTGGCGCCGCGCGGCCGGCTGACGCCGATCCTCGCCGGAGCCCTGGCGCTCACCGCGTGGGACCTGTTCCTCGACCCGCAGATGCTCAGGCTCGGACTGTGGGTCTGGGCGGAGCCGGGACCGTACCGCGGTGTGCCGCTCGCCAACTTCGCCGGCTGGCTGGTGGTCTCTGTCCTGGTCATGGTGCTTCTCGACCGCGTCACGGGCCGTGCCGCCACGAGCCGGCCGGTGAGCGGCGCCGGGGCGGCGGGGACGACCGGGCTCGTCGCGCTCTACACGGTCATGGCGATGATGGAGACCGTCGGCTTCGCCGTGGTCTTCCGGCCGCCCGATCCGTTCGTGGCCGCCGCCGGAGGGCTCGCGATGGGCGCCTTCGCCCTGCTCGCCTGGGGGCGCGCGTGGCGGAGGTGATCGTGGTCGGGGGCGGTGTCGGCGGCATGGTGGCCGCCCTGCTGCTCGCGCGGGACGGGCACGACGTGCGGATCTACGAGCGGCTGCCCCGGCTCGGCGGCAAGCTGGCCGAGCACAGGCGGGACGGCTTCACGTTCTCGATCGGCCCCTCGCTGCTCACGCTGCCCGGCCTCTTCTTGGACCTCGGCGTGCCGCTCGACCTGCTCGAACTCGACGAGCTGTGCCGGTATCGCTTCGCGGACGGCTCGACGCTGTCCACCTGCCGCGACCCGGAGCGTACGGCGGAGGCGGTGGACCGGCTCGCGCCGGGCGAGGGCCCCAACTGGCGGGCCTTCCATCGCTGGGCCGGGCGCTGCCTGGACGCCTCCACACGCACCTTCTTCGCGGGACCGCCGTCCGGGCCCGTCGTCGAGCCGCCGTTCCGGTCGGCGGGTCAGCGGCCCGGCGATCAGCCGGGCGGACCGGCGGGTGGGCAGCCGAGCGGCCCTCTCCCGCGCCCCCGGCCGGGCGACCTGCTCGCGGTCGCGCCGGGCCGCACCCTGCATGCTCTGGCGGCCCGATTCTTCCGGGACGCCCGCCTGCGCCAGTACGTCGACCGCTACGCCACCTACGCCGGGTCGAACCCCTACCGGGCACCCGCCGCCCTGGGCTGCGTCCCCGCCATCGAACACGGCGACGGCGGGTGGTACGTGCGGGGCGGGCTGCCCCGCCTCGCGGACGCGCTGGCCGCGTCGCTGGACAAGGCGGGCGTGGAGATCCGTCTGGAGATCGAGATCACCGAGGTCATCGCCGATGCGGAGCGGGTCGGCGGCGTCCGCACGGCCCTCGGGGAGGCGGTCAGGGCCGACATCGTGATCGTCAACGCCGACGCGGCCTCCCTCTACGGGCGGCTCCTGCCCGACCGCGCCCGCCTGCGCCGGATCGCCCGGCTGGGCCTGTCGTCGTCCGCCTTCCTGATGCTCGCCGCCGTCGAGGGGCGGACCGAGGGCCTGCCGCACCACTCGGTCGTGTTCTCCGCCGACTACCGGCGCGAGTTCGGCGACATCTTCGATCGGCGGCGGCCGCCGGAGGACCCCACGGTCTACATCGGCTGCCCGGCGGTGGCCGACGCCACCCAGGCTCCCGCCGGCGCGGAGAGCTGGAGCATGCTGGTGAACGTCCCCGCCGGCGACCCCGGGCGCTGGCCCACGCCGCCCGAGGCGTACGCGGAGCTCGTCCTCGACCGGCTGGCGAGCCGGGGGCACGACCTGTCCGGACGGCTGCGCTTCCTCGACCTGCTGACCCCGGCCGACCTGCGCGACCGGTACGGCGCGTGGGGCGGGGCGATCTACGGCGGCGCGTACGGCGGCCCGCTCGCGCCCTTCCGCCGTCCCGGCAACCGGGGACCGCGGCGCGGGCTGTACCTCGTCGGCGGGTCCGCGCATCCAGGGGGCGGGCTGCCGCTGGTGGCGATGGGCGGGCGCATCGTGGCCGCGTTGGCTCGCAGGGACTTCCCGCGTTCCACGCGGCGGCCGGAGGAGACGAGACGGTGAGGGCCGGGACGACCAAGACCGCCAGGACGGTCGGGACGGCCGGGCGCCCGCGGGCCGGGGCCGCCGCACGGCTACTCGCCGCCGCCCAGGCCGTCGCCGCAGTCGTCGTGCTGGTGCGGCTCGCCCGCGGCCGCCGGCGCCTCCCCCCGCTCGCCGCGCCTGTGCCGGACACGTCTCCGGACACCGGCACCGGCGGCGGCTCGGCGGCGTGGATCGGCTGCGGCGGAACCCCGGGGGGTGGAAGTCCGGAGATCTCGGTGGTCATCCCGGCGCGGGACGAGGAACGGCGGCTCGGCCCCTGCCTGCGGGCGGTGCTGGCCGATCCCGCCGTCGCCGAGGTGATCGTGGTGGACGACGAGTCCTCGGACGGCACCGCGCGGATCGCCGCCGCCTGCGGGGCGACGGTGGTGCGCGGACGTCCGCTGCCGGACGGCTGGGTGGGCAAGCAGTGGGCGCTGCACCAGGGGCTGCGGGAGGCACGCGGCGAGATCGTGGTCACCCTGGACGCCGACACCCGGCCCCGGCCCGGCCTGTTCGGCGCGCTCGACGCCGCCCTCGGGGATCACGACCTGGTCAGCGCGGGCCCGCGTTTCGTCTGCGACGGCCTCGCCGAGCAGGCGCTGCACGCGTCGTTCCTCGCCACGCTGGTCTACCGGTTCGGCCCCATCGGGCCCCCGGCCCCGCCGCCGCCCCACCGGGTGGTGGCCAACGGCCAGTGCCTGGCCTTCCGCCGGGAGGCGATGCGGCGGGCCGACGGTTTCGCCCGGGTACGCGGCCACATGACCGACGACGTCGCCCTCGCCAGGACCCTGGCCGCAGACGGCTGGAGGGTCGGCTTCCTCGACGCGGGGGGCCTGCTGGAGGTCGACATGCACGAGTCGGCGGCCGAGGTGTGGCGGGAGTGGGGGCGTTCGCTGCCGCTGCGCGACGTCACCCGCCCCGCCTGGCAGGCGGCCGATCTCGCCGTCGTCTGGCTCGCCGCCGCGTTGCCGGCGCTCCGCCTGGCCGCCGGGCGGCCGACCCGGCTCGACCTGACGCTGCTCGCCGTACGGGTGCTGCTCACCACCGCGCTGCGGCGCAGCTACGCCCGGCCGGGCGCGGGCGTGCTGCTGTCGTTCCTGCTCGACCCGGCCACGGCCGTACGGCTGACGCAGGCGACGCTGCGGCCCGTCAGGACCTGGCGGAGCCGCGCCTACAGCCTCGGCCGCCCGGCCTGCGCCGATGCCGTCACGCGCGGCGCGCGGCCAGCGCCGCCTGACCGAAACGCAGCCCGATGAGGCACATCAGCGCACCGGTCGCGGCGACGTGGCCTATCGGCGCGAACGGCAGCTGCAGCAGCGGGATCGCGAAGACCCCGGCCCTGGCCCCGATCGCGAACGACCGCGTGAGCAGGAACGTCACCGCCAGCAGGGCGAGCGCGAGCACGAACGCGGGCGGGCAGATCACCGCGATGCCGCCGGCGAAGGTCAGCACCGACCGCCCGCCGCGGAACCCGGCGAAGACCGGCCAGGCGTGCCCGATCATCGCGGCCCCCACCGCCACGTATGCGGCCGTGGCGCTCGGGCCGGTGACCACTCCCAGCCCGGTCGTGTGCGCGCCCCCGGCCAGCAGCCCGAGCAGCCCGGCGAGCACGCCCTTGGCCATGTCCCCGGCGAAGACCGGCGCGGCGGCCCTGCGGCCGAGCCGTTCGCGCACGTTCCAGAAGCCGGGGTTGCGATCGCCCACCTCCCGGGGATCCACGCCCCGCCGCCCCGCGGCCAGCACCGCCACCGGGATCGAGCCGAGAAGGTAGCCGCCGATGAGCGCCACCAGCATGGGGACGAGCGGCGGGAGCGTCGTCACGTTCCACCTCCAGAGATACGCCGGCCGGGGGGCGATGCGGCACATGGCCTTCGACCGCCCGGTGCTGCGCCGCACCGGGGGCCTGCTGTTCTGGCGGCTGCTCGGCACGGGCCGGGGGGCGTCGACGACCCTCGGCGCCGATCTGCGCCGCTGGGCGCTGCTCGCCGTCTGGCGGGACGAGCGGGCGCTCGAGGAGTTCCTGGCACGCTCGCCGATCCCCGCGAGGTGGCGGCGCGAGGCGATCGAGACCTGGCACGTACGGCTCGCGCCGACCGCCTCGCGCGGGCGCTGGAACGGCGTCGAGCCGTTCGCCCCCGTGACCGGCGGCCCTGACGGCGAGCCGCACAGCGGTCCGGTGGCGGTGCTGACCCGGGCGTCGATCCGGCCGTCGCGGCTGCCGGCGTTCTACCGGTCCGCACCCGCCGTCGACCGGTCGCTGCGGGCCCAGGAGGGCTGCCTCGCCTCCGTCGGGCTGGGGGAGTGGCCGCTGGCCAGGCAGGCCACCTTCTCCCTGTGGTGTGACGCCGCCGCCGTCCGCGCGTTCGCCTACGCCGGGCGGGCGCACCGCGAGGTCGTCGAACGGGTCCGTGCTCACGACTGGTACTCGGAAGAGCTGTTCGCCCGGTTCATCCCGTACGCGAGCGCGGGCACCTGGGACGGCGCCGACCCCCTCGCCGCGCGGATCACCGGGCTCCCGCACGGCGGAACGCCCGAGAGCTGAGCGGCCGGAGCGTGGGGCTGGCATGGGATCAGCGTACGCACCCGGGCCCAAAGCCTTCGGCAAGCGCCGGCGTGGTCCCACACGCGCGGTCCCGGGGGAGATCACGCCGGGCGCGGGCCGGGTGGTCCGCTCCGCCGTGCCGCGGGCCCCGCCTCTCAGCGTGAGGCGGATTCGGCCGGAGACGCGAGTTCGCCCGAGGCCGCGCTCTTGCGCGCCGCGCGGGCGGAACTCCACAGCGCGACGGCGAGGATGGCGGCGAAGATCGTCGGGACGACCGGGTCCGGCTCGATCACGACGACGGCCGCCAGGAACGCGAACTCGTACAGGACGGCCCGCAGCGCCCACCGCTCGCCGCGGCGCAGTCCCGTGACCGCGACCGCGAGCATGGCCAGCGCGGAGACCACGACGTAGCCGCCCCAGACGGCCGCCGGCAGCGTGAGCACGCCTTCGGTCCTGTAGCCCGCCTTCACGACGTCCTCGCCGGGGAAGAAGATGTAGCTGAGGCCGAAGAACGTCACCAGGCCGTTGATGACGACGTAGGCGATCCAGCCCTTGCTCGTGGGTGCGGCCATGACGGCTCCCTCCAGGTTGGGGTATGCGATGGACGACAGGGACGCTACGAGCCACCCGCCGCCAGGCGCCGCCCTGCCGGCCACCGCGTACGGTCCGCGTCACCGCACCGGAGAACGGAGGTTGTCCGCAGTGGGGCCGGTGGCCTGCCTCCGTGTCCCTCGCCCGGTCTCCGCCTGACAATGGACGGATGACGGCTCGGGTTGTGGTTGGAGCGCCGGCCGCGGCGGGTGGGGCCGCCGTCGCCGTGTGCGCCTGGGCGTCGCTGACGGTGTCGGCTCCCCATCTGCTGTTTCCCGTCGCGCTGGCGGCGGTGTGGTGGCTGGCCGGACTGGTGGCGCTGGGCGCGCGTCCGGAGCACGCGAGCGCACGGTGGCTGGCCGCCGTCGGCACGTGCCATCTCGTCGCGTTCGCGATCGCGAGCGTCATCGGCGTCGCCGTCCCGGACGAGGCCGGCTGGCTGCCGTGGCTGGCCGCCGTCGCCGCGGACGTCGTCTACTGGTCGGGCTTCGCCGCTCTGGCGATCCTCCTCGCCGTCTTCCCCGACGAACGCGTGCGGGGCCGGATGCGATGGGCGATGGTCACGGCGAGCGTCGCCGCCGCGGTCGTCGTCCCGGTGGTCGCCGCCGTCACCTCCCGGCAGACCGACCTCGCCCTGGAAGTCGGCCGGGCGGCGCAGACGGCCCCGGCCCCGCTCCCGTGGGGCCCGGGGCCGGTGGACCTGTCGGGTGCGCTGCCGCTGCTGGTGCTCGCCGGGCTCGCGACCCTCGTCGCCCGCGTGCACGGGGCGACCGGGGAGCGCCGCCGGCAGTTGCTCTGGCCGCTCACGATCGCGGCGGTGCTCGCGCTGATGCTCGTCGCGACGCCCGCCGGCGCCTACGTGCTCGGCGACCGGTGGGCGCTGGTGTTCGTCCCCGTCGCCGGGGCGCTGCCGATCGCGCTGCTCGCGGGCGTCCGCCGTTACCGATTGCTGCAGGTCGAGCTGTATGCCGCCCGCACCCTCGCCTATGGCGGCGTCCTGGCTCTCATCCTCGCCCTCTACGCGGCGGCCGCCGCCCTCGCCGGGCGCGGCGGCGCCCTGCCAGCCGTGGCGGTCGCGAGCGTGGCGGCGGTGAGCGGCCACACGGTGCGCGTCCGGCTGGAGGCCCTCGTCGACCGCGTCCTCAGCGGGGGCCGCGTTCGCGGTCACGCCCTCGTGCGCCACCTCACCGAGTCGATCGAGGGCACCGACCCGCAGACGCTCGCGGCCCGCGCCGCCGCCACGATCGCGACGGGAATGGACGTGGCCTGGATCGACATCCGGTGCCGGTCCGGCATCCACGCCCACGCCGGGTCGCCCCGCGCGGGCGAGGCACGGCTCGTCGTCCCGCTCGTGGCGGCCGGGGAGGACATCGGCGCCATCGAGTGCGGGCCGCGGCGCGGCGGCTGGTCGGACGAGGACGTCAGGCTGCTCACCGTGCTGGCACGGCACGCTGCGCTCGCCCTGCGGGGCGCCGATCTCGCCGCCGCCCTCGCGCGCCGGGTCGACGAGCTGGCCGCGTCGCGCGAAAGGCTCGTACGGGCCGAGGACGACGCGCGCCGCCGGCTCGAACGCGACCTGCACGACGGCATCCAGCAGCAACTCGTCGTCCTGCTCGCCCGGCTGGAACTGCTCCGGGCGATGCTCGGCGAGCAGACGTCGCAGGGCGAGATCGCGGCCCAGTCGCACGCGCTGGCGCAGCGGTCGCTCGCCGACCTGCGCAACCTGGTCCGGGGCATCCACCCTCCGCTGCTGACCGACCGGGGCCTCGTGCCGGCGATCGAGGCGCAGGCCGACCTACTGCCGATCCCCTTCACGGTCGACGCCGACCCCCGGCTGGCGAAGACGCGGTTCGCGCCGGCGGTGGAGACCGCGGCCTACTACGTCGTCTGTGAGGCCACGACCAACGTGATCAAGCACTCAGGGGCCGGACGCGCCCGCATCGTCGTCACTCCGCTCGCCGCCGACGGGCTGCGGGTCGCGGTCGCCGACGAGGGCGCCGGCTTCGCCGCGGGCACGACCGGTTCGGGGCTGGCGGGGCTGCGCGACCGCGTCGAAGCGGTCGGAGGGCGGCTCGAGATCAGCTCGGCCCTCGGCGCCGGTACTACTGTCGTCGCATCGTTCCCGACCTCGGTGATGGAAGATGCCGCAACCGCCTGACACACCACCCCTGCGGGTCGTTCTCGCCGACGACCACTACCTCGTCCGCGAGGGCACCCGGCAACTGCTCGAACTCGACGGCCACGCCCTCGTCGTCGCCTCGGTGGAGGACGCGGAGCGCCTCATGGCGGCGGTCGACGAGCACCGGCCCGACGTCGTCATCACCGACATCCGGATGCCGCCGACGCACACGCTGGAGGGTGTCGCCGCCGCGCACCGTCTCCGCGAGAGGCATCCGGCCCTCGGGGTCGTGGTGCTGTCCAACCACGCCGATCCCGACTACGCGCTCGAACTCTTCAAGGACGGCATGACCGGCCTCGCATACCTTCTCAAGGACCGCGTGGGCGACCGGAGCCAGCTCCTCGCCGCCGTACGAGCCGTCGCGAAGGGGGACAGCGTGATCGACCCGGTCGTCGTCGAAGGCCTCGTGCAGCGGCGTGCGCGTCAGGAGGCCTCGCCCCTCAGCCGGCTCACGGAGCGGGAGCGCCATGTCATCGAAGGCATGGCGGCGGGGCGCAGCAACGCGGCCATCGCCGCCCACCTGCACCTGAGCGTCTCGGCCGTCGAGAAGAACGTCAACTCCATCTTCAGCAAGCTCGGGCTGACCGACGAACCGGCGATCCACCGGCGCGTCGCCGCCGTTCTCGCGTTCCTGGCCCACCCTCCGTCGTGATCCCCCACCGAAGCTACGATCACGCCGGTGATCGGCCTGATCGGATGGCGAGACGGTCGCCGAGGCGGGCCACGACCTCGCCCTCGGCCAGGTCGCGCGCCACCACGCAGGCCCTGGCGATGGTCGCGGCCCGGGAGGAGCCGTGCGCCACGACGACGGTGCGGGTGAGCCCGAGCAGGGCCGCGCCGCCGTGCGTCTCGGGGTCGTAGCGTCGCGCCACCCGGCCGAGGTCGGCGGACCCGGCCACGCCCTCCGCCGCCGCGAGGGCGAGCGTGGCGCGCACGGTCCCCTCCACGTTCTTCAGCAGGACGTTGCCGGTGAAGCCATCGGTGACGATCACGTCGACGCCTCCGGTGAGCACGTCGCCGCCCTCGACGTTGCCGTGGAAACGCAGAGGCATGCCGCGCAGCAGGATCTCGGCCCGGCGGGTCAGCCGGTTGCCCTTGCCGGGCTCCGCGCCGATCGACAGCAGCCCGACGCGGGGGTCGGCCACGCCCAGCACGAGCTGCGCGTACGACGCCCCGAGCAGCGCGAACTGGGCCATCATCTCGGGCGTCGGATCCACGGTCGCGCCGGCGTCGATCAGCACGGTGGCCCCGCCCGCCGTCGTCGGCAGCGCCACGGCCAGCGCGGGGCGCAGCACGGCGGGCGCGGTGCCCAGCCGGTCGACCGCGCAGGCGACCACGGCCCCGGTGGACCCCGCCGACACGAAGGCCGGGCCCGCTCCGTCCCGCACGAGATCGAAACCGACGGCCAGGCTGGAGCAGCCCATGCGGACCGCACCCGCGCCCCGCTCGGTCATCGGCACGACGTCGGCGGCGTGCGCGACGTCGATCTCGCCCGCCGCCCCGGCCCGGGCCAGTTCCCCGCGTACGACTCCCGCCTGGCCGACGAGAACCACCGGCACGCCGTGCTCCCGCCACGCCTCGACCGCCCCCCGCACGATCTCCGCGGGCCCGTGGTCCCCGCCCATGGCGTCCACCACGACCGGCCGGGACATCACGTCCCGCTCGGGGGCGGGAATCCTCGGCCCGGGGACCGGACCGGCGCCCGGCGCGGCGTCCTGTCCGGGCTCCACGTCAGGCCACCTCCACACGGCGCTCGGCCTGCGCGGCGGCACGCGCGGCGAGCAGGTGCCGGGCGAAGATCGCGAGCCTGCGCCGCCGGGAGACCCTGGCCCGCCTCACCAGCACGTCGTGCCCGGCCGCCTCGACCTCGTCCAGGATGCCGCCGTACAGCTCGTACGCGGCCCTGATGCACGGCCGGGACGACGGCGCGAGCAGCGCGATCCCGTCGCGGGCCCGCCGGTAGTGGTCGCGGGCACGGTCGCACTCGTAGGCCACCAGCTCCCGCACCGCCGGCGTGGCGTACGGCGCGGCCAGGTCGGCCTCGGTCACGCCGAACTTGTCGAGGTCCGACAGCGGCAGGTAGATGCGGCCCCGCGCCAGGTCCTCGCGGACGTCGCGGATGAAGTTCGTGAGCTGGAAGGCCAGCCCGAGCTGGCGGGCGGGCTCGCGGGCCCGCGCCTCCTCGCCCGGCAGGGCCTCCAGCACGGGCAGCATCATCGTCCCGATGACCGCCGCCGATCCCTCCATGTATCCCAGCAGGTCATCGTAGGTCGCGTAGCGGTCCACGGTGAGGTCGGCGCGCATGGACGCGAGGAACGCCCGCACGTCGGCCTGGTCGATCCCGAACGCCCGCACCGTGTGCGTGAACGCGGGGAGCACCGGATCGTGGACGCGCTCGCCGTCGAGCGCGGCGGCGAGCCGGGAGGACAGGCGCTCCAGCGCCGCGGCCCGGTCGCCGGTCAGCGCGAGCGAGTCGACGATCTCGTCGGCGTAGCGGGCGAAGCCGTACAACGCGTGGACGTGCGGCCGTTTCCAGGCGGGCAGCAGGCGGGTGGCCAGGTAGTACGAGCGGCCGTAGCTCGCGTGCAGCCTGCGGCACCGCTCGTAGCCGGCCGTCAGCGTCGCGGCCGGCGCCGGGGATGGCGTGCTCGGCGTGCTCATGGGGCGCTCTCCAGGATGCGTTCGGCGGCCAGACGGCCGGAGATCAGAACGGGCGGCACCCCGACCCCGGGAGCCGTGTACATGCCGGCGAAGTGGAGGCCGGGGACCCGCCGGGCCGCGCCGGACGGGCGGAACCACGCGGTCTGGGTGAACCGGGCGTCGAGCGCGAAGGGCGTGCCGGCCGCGTGGCCGCGCCGCCGCCAGGCGGGAGGATCGAACACCAGCCGGGGGGTGCCGGACAGGTCGCCGTACCCGAGGCCGGCGAGCCGGCCCACCATGCGGTCCACGAGACGGGGGGTGAGGGTGGTCCAGTCGGCGCCGCCCCGGGTGTTCGCGGTGGGTTCCAGCACGCTGAGCACGGCGGGGCCGCCGTCGGCCGGGCAAGTCACCAGCAGGCTCGGGTCCGGCTGCGGCCTGCCCGCCTCCAGGGCCGCGAACGTCGTCTCCCACTCCCGCCCGAAGTGCAGGGTGTGGTGAGCCTGCCCCTCCGGGCGCCGGTCGAGCGCGAAGTGCGCCACCAGGCAGGAGGGGGAGAAGCGGGGCCGCCGCAGCCGCCAGTCGGCCGCCTCCTCGGGCAGCAGGCCGTCGCCGCCCCGCCGGCCGTGCGCCCGGACCAGGTCGCAGGCCACCACGGCGTGCCGGGCGGCGAGCCGTTCGCCGGTGCCGAGGCGGACGGCGACCACCCCCGCCCCGTCGGTCTCGATCCGCGTGGCCCGCACGCCGTATCGGAAGACCGCCCCGGCCTTCTCCGCGGCGGCGGCCATGGCCCGGGGGACGGCGTGCATGCCGCCCTCCTGCGGGAAGTAGACCCCGCCGACCGTGTCCATGTGGGCGATCACGGCGTACACGCCGAGGGCGCGGCGCGGCGACAGGCCGACGTACAGCGCCTGGAAGGTGTGCGCCCTGATCAGCCGCTCGTCGGTGAGGTGACGCCGCACGAGCCCGTCGAGCCGGCGGAAGCCGCCGAGCGCGGCCAGCCGTGCCAGCGCGTACGGCCGGGCCAGCGCCCGCAGCCGGGTCATGTCGCGGTCGATGAACGCGCCCCACTCGGCCTCGAACATCTCTCCCAGCAGGTGCCGGAACCGCCGGTAGCGCCCGGCCTCCGCGGGCCCGCACAGCGCCCGCACCTGCTCGGTCATCGCGTCGGCCCCCGCCACCACGTCGAGCCGCGATCCGTCGTGGAAGGTCAGCCGGTAGTACGGATCGAGCCGCCGCAGCGGCAGCCAGCGCTCCAGGTCCTGCCCGGCGGCGGCGAAGGTGTCGGCCAGCACCCCCGGCATGGTCAGCACCGAGGGGCCGGTGTCGAAGCGGTGGGAGCCCAGGGTGGCCGTGCCGCAGCAGCCGCCCGGCACGTCGGCGGCCTCCACGACCGTCACCTCACGGCCCGCCCCGGCCAGGCGCATCGCGGCGGACAGGCCGCCCAGCCCGGCGCCGATCACCACGACCGGCCCGCCCGCGGTCATCAGCCCGCCCCGCCGGCAGCCGGCTCCGCGGAGCCGGCCAGAGCAGCGGGGCCGGGCTGGGAAGCGGGGCCGGCCAGAGGAGCGGGGCCGGACGAGGCCGCGCGGTCGGCTTGATCGGGCGAAGCCGCGGGGCCGGGCTGGGCCAGGCGGCGGGCGAGGCCGAGCAGGGCCGCCCGGGCGTCCGCGGGCATGTCCGCCCCGGACAGCGCCTCGCCCGCGGAGTCGGTGAGGCCGCGGATGCGCCGCTCGACCGCCTCCAGTGCGCCGGTCGCGACGATCACCTCCCGGGCCGCGGCCAGGTGGTCCGGCCGCGCCTCGCCCGTCCCCGGCAGGGCGTCCAGCAGCGCCGCTCCCGGGCCGTCCGCGCGTTCGCGCGCCAGCGTCAGCAGGTAGGTCCGCTTGCCCTGCAGCAGGTCGGCCCCGGCGGGCTTCCCGGTCCGCGCCGGGTCGCCGAAGACGCCGAGGACGTCGTCGCGGAGCTGGAACGCCTCGCCCAGCGGGAGCGCGTACGCGCTGAGGACCCGGCGCAGCCCGGGCTCGCCTCCCGCGATGGCGTGACCGAGGTGCAGCGGCCGTTCCACCGTGTATTTGCCCGACTTGTACGTGGAGATCAGCAGTGCCTCCCGGTGGTCGCCGCCACCCCGGGCGGCGCAGGTCAGGTCGAGGTACTGCCCGGCTATCAGCTCCACGCGCAGCTGGGTGAAGACCTCCAGGGCGTCGGCCAGCCTGCGGCGGTCGGCCAGCAGCGCGGAGTCGGCCCAGGTGAAGGCGAGCACGCCGAGCAGGATGGCGGCCGACTCCCCGAACCGCCGCGGCGACCCGGCCCAGCCGAGCTCCCGGTGGCGCTCGGCGAGCGCCAGATGGGCGGTCGTCCGGCCGCGCCGGAGGGGCGACTCGTCCATCACGTCGTCGAGGATCAGCGCGCACGCGTGGAGGAGCTCGATCGAGCAGCCCGCCGCCAGCACGGCCCCGAGGTCGTCGGGTGAGCCGCCGGAGGCCCGGTGGCCCCAGTACACGAACGCCGGCCGCAGCCGCCTGCCGCCGCGCACGACGAAGTCGGCGAGGTGACGCCGTAGCACCTCCCGGTCGTCGGTGCCCAGAAAGGACAACCGGCTCATCTCGCGCCGGAGCAGTTCGTTCAGGGCGCGGTCGAACAGGTCGGAAAGGTGGCGATCGAACGGCTCCCGCGTCTCGTCCCGAACACTGCCGGTCTCGCGGGTCAACGTCAGCATGCCCACTGCTCCTTCGATCGTTACGGTGATCGGCGGCGCCGTCAGTAGAGTTTTCGCGCCCGCCCGCTCCGGCGGTTGCATCCGTGCCGGTGGCCCCAGCCGAAACAAGGTCAGGGGCGGGCACGGGCGCCGTGCGCGGGGCCGCGGCGACGATCGGATGGACACGGGGTGAGCACGTGACGCGCGAGGGCGGGTCGGGGGCCGGTGAGAACGCGGCCGCCGAGGAGGAGCCGGGCTACGGCATCGGGGCCGTCTCCCGGCGGCTCGGCGTGCCCGCGTCGACGCTGCGCACATGGAACCTCAGGTACGGCATCGGCCCGAGCAGGCGCAGCCCCGGCGGGCACCGCCGCTACGACGACGCGGACCTGCGCCGCCTGGAGGAGATGAACCGGCTGATCCGCGCCGGGATGCCGCCGGCCGACGCCGCCAGGCAGGCGCTGCGGCCGAGGCCCGCACCCGGGGAGCGGGCGGCGTCTCCGGCAGGGGAGGGAGCCGCCGCGCCACCGGAGCCGCCCGGACGGCCCGAGTCCCCCGGTCCGTTCGAGTTCCCCAGGCCGCCGGAGACCCCCAGGCCGCCGGAGCCTTCGGTGCCGTCCGCCTCCGCCGTACGGCCGGCCCCGGAACCCGGATTGCTGTCGGCGGTGATGCTGGCCCGCGCGGCGACGGCGCTGGACGCCGCGACCGTGAACGCGGGACTGGACGCGGCGCTGGCCGCGCACGGCGTGGTGTGGACGTGGGAGCGGCTCGTGCTGCCGGTGTTCGCGGCCGTCACCCGCAGGCAGCAGGACACCGGAGCCGGGATCGACGTGGAGCACCTGTTCTCCGACCGGCTCCAGGCCGCGTTGGCGCGGTTCTCCGCGCGTGCGCCCTCGCCCGTGCATCCCCGTCCTGTCCTGCTGGCCGGTGCGGAGGAGGAGCAGCACGTGCTGCCGATCCACGCGCTGGCCGCCGCGCTCGGCGTGCTCGGGGTGGAGACCCGCGTGCTCGGGGCGCGCACGCCGTACACCGCCCTGGCGGACGCGATGCGCCGCCTCGGTCCCGCGGCGGTGTTCGTGTGGTCGCAGATCCGGGAGACGGGCGATCCGGCCCCGCTGGCCGGTCTGCCGGGGCTCCGCCCCGCCTGCCGCGTCGTGGTCGGCGGCCCCGGATGGTGGGACGGCCTGCCCACGCACGTCGTCCGGGCGAACACGTTTCGTGACGCCCTCTCGGCGGTAATGACCACTCTGCGGTGATTCGGCCCTATTTGGCGCATTTTTGATCCAGTGTTCGGCCCCCATGGTTGTCCGCTGCTGACGCGGGCAGGTATGAATAGGTTTTGAGTAAGTTTCTCGTCCAGTCTTCTGTCCAAGGGGGGCCGATGGAGGAGACCCTGGAGTTCCGCCTCGCCGCGGGGGACACGGGGGCGCTGGGGGAGTGCTACCGGGTGCACTCGCCGGCCGTGCGCTCCTACCTGCGTAAACTCGTGCCGCCCCAGGACGTGGAGGACGTCCTGCAGGTCGTCTTCACCGAGGTGTGGCGCTTCCGGCACCGCTTCGACCCGGGCCGCAGCCTGTCGGCCTGGCTGTTCGGCATCGCCCGCAACCGGGCGGTGGACCACCTGCGGGCGCGTGCGCCGGCGACGGTGCCGCTGGAGGCGGTCCCCGACCCGGCGGGGCGCGACGGCCGGCTGGACGGCGACGAGTTGGCCGACCGCGACCGGATCCGCCGCGCGCTCGCCTCGCTGCCGCAGGTGCAGCGCCAGGCGATCGAGCTGGCCTACTACGGGGACCTGACGCAGCGGGAGATCGCCGAGCACCTGCGGGTCCCGCTCGGGACGGTCAAGGCGCGTACGGCCCGCGGCCTCCACCGCCTGTCCACCCTGCTGCGGCCGGCGGCCTGATCATGGAGCCTGTGGAAGCGATCAGGCCCAGGGTGGCCGTGTCGAGCTGCCTGCTCGGCGCTCCCGTGCGGTTCAACGGCGGCCACAGCCGTGACCGGTTCCTGAGCGCGGAGCTCGCGGAGCACGTGGACTGGGTGCCGGTCTGCCCCGAGATCGAGCTCGGCCTCGGCGCCCCGCGCGAGACGCTCCGCCTGGAGCGCTCCCCGGACGGGCCCCGGCTCGTCACCCGCCGGACGCGCGAGGACCTGACCGCGCCGATGACCGCCCTCGCCGCCGACCGCGCGGCCGGTCTGGCCGACATCGACGGGTACGTGTTCAAGGCGAGGAGCCCGAGTTGCGGGCTGCACGGAATCCCCGTGTACGCCGAGTCCGGCGCCGCGGCCGACCGGCGCGGGAAGGGCGTCTTCGCCGCCGCGCTCACCGCGGCCCGCCCGGAGCTGGCCGTCGAGGACGAGGGCCGGCTGCACGACGCCGTGCTGCGGGAGGCGTTCGTCGAGCGGATCTTCGCCTCGGCCCGCCTGCGCGCCCTGCTGGCCGGCGACTGGCACGCGCGCGACCTGGTCGCCTTCCACACCCGGCACAAGATGCAGATCCTCGCCCACGCGCCCGCGGCGTACCGGGAGATCGGGCGGCTCGTGGCCGCGGCGGGCGAGCGCCCACGGGAGTCGCTGGCCCGCGAGTACGGCCGGGCGTTCCGGGCGGCCCTCGCCGCCAGGGCCACGGTCGGGCGTCACGTCAACGTCCTGCACCACTGCCTCGGCATGATCGGCCGGGAGCTCGACCCGGTCCGCCGGGCCGACCTGGCCGAGGTGATCGCGTCGTATCAGGCCCGCAGGGTCGCCCTCGCGGTGCCGCTCGCCCTGCTCAGGCACCACGCGAGGGGCGCGGGGGCCCAGTACGTCCACGCGCGGTACGTCCGCGACCAGACCTACCTGTCCCCGTATCCCGACGCGCTGCGCCTGCGCAACCACATCCCCGCATGAGCGCGGACCACCGGGAAGAAAGAGGACGCATGAGACGCACATCGAAGAAGACGCTGCTGCGCACGGCCCTCGCCGTGACGGCCACCGCCGCGGTCGGCGGCCTGTCCACCGACGTCCGCTCCGGCTGGTACGCCCGGCTGCGCAAGCCCTCCTGGCAGCCGCCGCCGCAGGCGTTCGGCCTGGTCTGGACGCCGTTGTACGCGACGATCGCCTACGCCTCCGCCCGGGCGCTGTCGCACGGCGACGACGGCTCCCGGCCGGCCCTGCGGCGGGCGCTCGCCGCGAACCTGGCGCTCAACGCGGCCTGGCCGCCGCTGTTCTTCAAGGCCCGCAACCCCCGCCTCGCGCTCGCGGAGATCCTCGCGCTCAACGTGTCGAACGTGCTGCTGACCCGCCGCCTCCTCCGCCAGGACCGCACGGCCGGGCTTCTGCTGCTGCCGTACGCCGGATGGACGGTCTTCGCCACCGCGCTCAACGCCGCCATCGCACGGCACAACCCGGAAGCGCAGCGAAACCCCAAGGCCTGAGGGTCAGCCGATCGCGCGGCGGAAGCGCTCGCCGAGCCCGGCCAGCCGTTCGACCGGCTCGTTGGCGAACACGAGCCGCAGGTAGTGCGCCCCCGACGGGCCCCAGCCGTCCATGGGCGTGGCGGCGACCCTGCCGCGTTCGAACAACAGCCGGGCCAGTTCGGCGGGCGTCAGCCCGAGCGGGCGGGTGTCGACCAGGGCGGACCAGCCGCCGTGCGGCGGAACGACCGGATAGCCGGCCAGTTCGCGGAGGACGGCGTCCCCGCGGCGCGCCCACACCGCGGTGGCCGCCGCCACGTCCGCCTCGGCGTCCGGCGCGTCCAGGGCGGCCGCCACCGCCTCCTGGGCGATCCCCACCTGGCAGACGACGTTGGTGAGGCCCACCAGGCGGATGTCGGCGAGGACGGCGGCCGGCCCCACCACCCAGCCGACCCGCCAGCCGATGAGCCGCAGCTCCTTCGACGCCGAGCCGACGGTGATCGTGCGGCCGGCCAGGTCGTCGCGGGCGGCGGGGTGGCTCGGAGCCCGGCCGTCGAAGCGGATGCGCTCCATCGCGGCGTCGTAGATCAACCAGGCGTCGTGCCGCTCGCAGGCGGCGGCGAGCGCCGCCCAGTGGCGGTCGTCGAGCACGAGCCCGGTCGGCATGAGCGGGCTCATCATCAGCACCGCGGCGGTCCGCCCGGTGACCGCCGCGGCCAGCTCCTCCGGGTCGAGCGTCCAGCCCCCGGCCGTGGCCCTGGCGGGCACGAAGCGCGGGACGCCGCCCGCCAGCCGCACCCGGTTGACCAGCCCCGCGTAGACGGGGTCGCACAGCACGACCTCACGCCCCGGCTCGACGGTGGCGAGCAGCGTGTTCAGCACGCCGTTGAGCCCGCCCGCGACGCTGACGCACTCGGTGCCGGGGTCGTACGTACGCCCGGCCATGCGGCCCACATGCGCGGCGGCGGCCGTACGCAGGGAGCGGCGGCCCTGGAACGGCAGGTAGCTGTTGGCCGCGTCGTCGTCGAGGGCGGCCCGGGTCGCCTCGATGGCGACGGCGGGCGGCCGGAGGTCGGTGTCCAGGTTCTCCAGCCGCAGCAACTCCGGATCGTCCGCCGCGTCGGCGGCGTCGCCGACGACGTCGACCCCGATGCCGGGGATGTCGCGGAGCCGGGACACGGTCATGGGAACTCCGTTCGTTATGTTGATATCGGCGTACCACTATGCTGATACGTGTGAACATGGCGCAAGTGGTCGGCGACAACGTCCACCGGCTGCGGAACGCGGCCGGCATCTCCCTGGCGGACCTCGCGGCGGCGGGCGGGGTCAGCAAGACGACGCTGCACGGCATCGAGCAGGGCGCGGGCAACCCCACCCTCGGCACGCTGTGGGCCCTCGCCGCCGCGCTCAGGGTCTCACTGGGGGAGCTGATCGAACCGCCGGCTCCCGTCGTGGAGGTCGTGCGCGCGGGCGACGAACGGCCCGCCGTGACCGGCGACGCCGTGAGCGCCCGCCTGCTGCACCGCATCCGGCTGCGCGGCACCGTGGAGGTCTACGCGATCGAGGTGGCCACCGACGGGCAGGAGTCGCAGCCCCACCTGCCGGGCGTCGAGGAGTGCCTGGTCCTCACGGGCGGCCGGATCACGGCGGGGCCCGCCGACGCGCCGGTGGACCTGGCGGAGGGCGACTCGCTGCGGTTCGAGGCCTCCCGGCCCCACGTCTACCAGGGCCACGACGAGCGCAACCGGGCCGTGCTGCTCATGCTCCACCCCGACCCGCCCGGAACCTGATCCGTCCCCGCAGGCGGCCGCCCACGGCGTCGCCGGTCACGGCGCGCGGCGCCCCGAGGGGTTCCCCGACCGGCACGTCATCCACACGGCGCGGACGGTCCGTCCGAGACCGCCGAGGGTGCCGGATTCACTGGGCGGCGGCGTCGAGTGCGGGAGGGCGCCCGGCCTCCGCGGACCTCTGGTACTCGAAGGCCGACAGGATCGTGTCGAGGATCTCGCCGAACTGCCGCACCTGGCCGGGGGTGAGGGGGTCGAACAGCACCCGGCGGACCTCCTCGACGTGGCCCGGCGCCGCCTCCACGAGAGCGGCGAAGCCCTCGTCGGTGAGCTCGGCGACGGTCGTGCGCCGGTCCTCCGGCCGCTTGAGCCGCCGCACCCAGCCCTTCTCCTCCAGCCGGGAGACGGCGTGGGACAGGCGGCTGACCGAATACTGGAGGATGGCGGACAGCTCCGTCATCGTCATGGTCCGCCCGGGCGACTCGGAGAGGACCACAAGGATCATGTAGTAGGCGTGCGGCATGCCCGAGTCGCGCTGCAACTGCCGTTCGAGGGCCTCCTGCAGGAGCTGGCTCGTCCGCAGGTAGGAACGCCAGGTGTGCTGCTCCTCCTCGTCGAGCCATCGGGTGCCGGACATGGCGCCAAGACTACAGTCGGTGGGCACGCTGTTTTGTGGGCGAAAGACCCTGGTTCGGCCGCCGCTGCTGGGAAAGTGTCAGGGGCATGGACGCATACGGGAACATCGACGCCTACTGGCGGGCCGCGAACTACCTGTCCGTCGGCCAGATCTACCTGATGGACAATCCGCTGCTGACCGAGCCGCTCAGCCCCGAGCACGTCAAGCCGCGGCTGCTCGGCCATTGGGGCACGACGCCCGGGCTCAACTTCTGCTTCGCCCACCTCAACCGGATCATCCGGGAGCGCGGCCAGGACATGATCTACATCGCCGGCCCCGGTCACGGCGGCCCGGCGGCGGTCGCCCACGCGTGGCTCGAAGGCACCTACACCGAGCGCTACCCCCACGTCACCCAGGACGCCGAGGGCATGCGCAGGCTCTTCCGCCAGTTCTCCTTCCCCGGTGGCATCCCCAGCCACGTCGCCCCCGAGACTCCGGGCTCCATCCACGAGGGTGGCGAGCTCGGCTACGCCCTCTCCCACGCGTACGGCGCGGCCTTCGACAATCCCGGCCTGGTGGTGGCCTGCGTCGTCGGCGACGGCGAGGCCGAGACCGGCCCGCTCGCCACCGGCTGGCATTCCAACAAGTTCCTCAACCGGGACACCGACGGGGTGGTCCTGCCGATCCTGCACCTGAACGGTTACAAGATCGCCAACCCGACCGTGCTGGCCAGGATCCCGGAGGGCGAGCTGGTCAAGCTCTTCGAGGGGTACGGCTACCGACCGCACATCGTCTCCGGCCAGGAACCGGCGGAGATGCACGAGCTCATGGCCGCGACCCTCGACACCGTCTTCGACCAGATGGCCGACGGCGGCCCGCTGCCGATGATCATTATGCGTACGCCGAAGGGCTGGACCGGGCCGCGCGAGGTCGACGGGCTCCCGGTCGAGGGCACGTGGCGCGCCCACCAGGTGCCGCTGACCGACGTGCGGAACCGGCCCGACCGGCTGGAGGCTCTGGAGGAGTGGATGCGCTCCTACCGGCCCGAAGAGCTGTTCGACGCCGACGGACGGCCGATCGAGACGATCACGCGGACCGTCCCGGACGGGCCGCTGCGGATGAGCGCCAGCCCGCACGCCAACGGCGGGGAACTGCTGCGCCCGCTCGCGCTGCCCGACTTCCGCGATTACGCGGTCGAGGTCAAGGCGCCGGCGAGCGCCTCCAGCGAGCCGACCCGCGTCCTCGGGGCGTTCCTGCGCGACGTCATCGCGGCCAACCCCACGAACTTCCGGCTGCTCGGCCCGGACGAGACCGCCTCCAACCGCCTGTCCGCCGTCTTCGAGGCGACCGACAAGGAGTGGGAGGCCGCCCTGCTGCCCACCGACGAGAACCTCGGTCCCCGGGGCAGGGTCATGGAGGTGCTCAGCGAGCACCAGTGCCAGGGCTGGCTGGAGGGCTACCTGCTGAGCGGCCGCCACGGGCTGTTCAACTGCTACGAGGCGTTCATCCACATCGTGGACGCGATGTTCAACCAGCACGCCAAGTGGCTGGAGTCCTCCCGCAAGATCCCCTGGCGGCGGCCGGTCGCCTCGCTGAACTACCTGCTGTCGTCCCACGTCTGGCGCCAGGACCACAACGGCTTCAGCCACCAGGACCCCGGCTTCCTCGACGTCGTCGTCAACAAGAAGGCCGAGGTCGTCCGCGTCTACCTGCCGCCGGACGCCAACACCCTGCTGTCGGTCGCCGACCACTGCCTGCGCTCGCGCGACTACGTCAACGTCGTCGTGGCGGGCAAGCAGCCCGTGCTCGACCTGATGAGCATGGACGAGGCGATCGTCCACTGCACCCGAGGGCTGGGCATCCTCGACTGGGCCTCCACCGACGAGGGCACGGATCCCGACGTCGTGCTGGCCTGCGCCGGTGACGTGCCCACGCTGGAGACCCTGGCCGCCGTCGCGCTGCTCCGCGAGCACCTGCCCGAGCTGCGGATCCGGGTGATCAACGTGGTCGACCTCATGCGGCTGCAGCCGGCCTCCGAGCATCCGCACGGCCTGCGCGACGCCGAGTTCGACGCGCTGTTCACCACCGACCGGCCGATCATCTTCAACTTCCACGGCTACCCGTGGCTGATCCACCGCCTGACCTACCGGCGCAACGGGCACGAGAACCTGCACGTGCGCGGCTACAAGGAGGAGGGCACCACGACCACGCCGTTCGACATGGCGATGCTCAACGACATCGACCGCTTCCACCTGGTGATAGACGTGATCGACCGGGTGCCCGGCCTGGGCAGCAGGGCGGCCCACCTGCGTCAGCGGATGGCCGACGCCCGGCTGCGCGCCCGCGCCCACACCCGCGAGTTCGGCGAGGACCCCGCCGAGATCCGCGACTGGACGTGGCCGTACTGATTCCGGGGAGCGGGCGCGGCGCATCACCGCCATTCGGGGGCGACGGCACCGGTAGCATCGGATGCGACCGGAGCCGCCGCCGCGCGTGCGCGCGGCCACCGAGATCCATGCATCGACCCTGTCCTAAGGAGCCACCGTGTCCGCCGCCCTTGAGATACGCATCACCCTCGCCGGAGCCGAGCGCGTGGTGGCGGCGGGTACGACGGCCGGGGAGGCGCTCGGCGCCGACGGCAGGTCGGTGATCGCCGCCAGGATCAACGGCGAGCTGCGCGACCTGGCCGCCGAGGTCGCCGAGGGCGACGTGGTCGAGCCGGTCGCGATCGACAGCTCCGACGGCCGGGCCATCCTGCGCCACTCCACCGCGCACGTCATGGCCCAGGCCGTCCAGGAGATCTTCCCCGAGGCCAAGCTGGGCATCGGCCCGCCGGTCGAGAACGGCTTCTACTACGACTTCGACGTCCGCGAGCCGTTCACTCCCGACGACCTCAAGCGCATCGAGAAGCGCATGCGCGAGATCGTCAAGCAGGGGCAGACCTTCCGGCGCCGTCCGATCGGCGACGACGAGGCCCGCGAGGAGCTCGCCGCCGAGCCGTACAAGCTGGAGCTGATCGGGCTCAAGGGCGGCGCGGCCGAGTCCACCGAGGGCGCGAGCGTCGAGGTCGGCGGCGGCCAGCTCACCATCTACGACAACCTCGACCCGAAGACGGGCGAGCTGTGCTGGAAGGACCTGTGCCGGGGGCCCCACCTGCCGAGCACCCGGGTCATCCCGGCGTTCAAGCTCATGCGGTCGGGCGGCGCCTACTGGCGGGGCAGCGAGAAGAACCCGCAGCTCCAGCGCATCTACGGCACCGCCTGGGAGTCGCGGGAGAAGCAGGACGAGTACCTCCACTTCCTGGAGGAGGCCGAAAAGCGCGACCACCGCAGGCTGGGCGCCGAGCTCGACCTGTTCTCCTTCCCTGACGAGCTGGGCTCGGGCCTGCCGGTCTTCCACCCGAAGGGCGGCGTCATCCGCCGGGTCATGGAGGACTACTCGCGCCGCAGGCACGAGGAGGCGGGCTACTCCTTCGTGAACACCCCGCACATCACCAAGGAGAACCTTTACAAGATCTCCGGCCACCTCGACTGGTACGCCGACGGCATGTTCCCTCCCATGGAGCTGGAGGGCGCGCGCTACTACCTCAAGCCGATGAACTGCCCGATGCACAACCTGATCTTCAGGGCGCGCGGGCGGTCCTACCGCGAGCTGCCGCTGCGGCTGTTCGAGTTCGGCACGGTCTACCGGTACGAGAAGTCGGGCGTGGTGCACGGCCTGACCCGAGTACGCGGGCTGACCCAGGACGACGCACACATCTACTGCACGCCCGAGCAGATGCGTGACGAGCTCAAGTCGCTGCTGCGGTTCGTGCTCGATCTGCTGCGCGACTACGGCCTCGACGACTTCTACCTGGAGCTGTCCACCAAGGACCCGGAGAAGTACGTCGGCAGCGACGAGGTGTGGGAGGAGGCGACCGAGACGCTGCGCGAGGTCGCCGAGTCCGAGAACCTGGAGCTGGTGCTCGACCCGGGCGGCGCGGCCTTCTACGGCCCCAAGATCTCCGTGCAGGCGCGGGACGCCATCGGCCGCACCTGGCAGATGTCGACCATCCAGCTCGACTTCAACCTGCCCGAGCTGTTCGAGCTGGAATATCAGGCCGCGGACGGCACCAGGAAGCGGCCCGTCAAGATCCACAGGGCGCTGTTCGGGTCGATCGAGCGGTTCTTCGGCGTGCTGGTCGAGCACTACGCGGGTGCCTTCCCTCCGTGGCTGGCCCCCGTGCAGGTGGTCGGCATCCCGATCGCCGACGCCCACGTGCCCTACCTGCAGGACGTCGCCAAGCGGCTGCGCGAGGAGGGCATCCGGGTCGAGGTCGACGAGAGCGACGACCGCATGCAGAAGAAGATCCGCAACGCGCAGAAGGCCAAGGTGCCGTACATGCTGCTGGCCGGCGACGACGACATCGCCGCGGGCGCGGTCTCCTTCC
Source organism: Microbispora sp. NBRC 16548 (assembly GCF_030268985.1). Lineage (NCBI taxonomy): Bacteria > Bacillati > Actinomycetota > Actinomycetes > Streptosporangiales > Streptosporangiaceae > Microbispora > Microbispora sp. NBRC 16548. Next base: position 78,940 of record NZ_BSSF01000012.1, on the reverse strand, counting down.
GTTACCGGAGCGGCGAGCAGAAGAACGGCGTGCCGGTCGAGCAGGCGGTCGCCGAGATCGTCGACGCGGTCCGCCGCCGCATCCAGGTCTGACCCGTCATCGCCTCGAACGCGGGCGGCCCCACCTGGGGCCCCCGCGTTCTCGCTTCTCCCCGGCCGCGCGAGGTGGATCTCCCCGGCCGCGGGGGAAGTCCTCCGGCGGCATTGGGTCAGGCGGCCGGGGCGTCCCTGGTGGGGGAGTCCTGACCGGGGAGGCGGACGTCGTCGACCGTCACGTTGACCTCCACCACACGCATGCCGAGCATCCGGCTCACCGACCTGGCGACGTTGACCTTGACCTCGGTGGCGACGTCCATCACCACGTGGCCGTACACGATGACGATGGTCACGTCGACCGAGACCCGCTGGTCCTGGATCCTGGCCTGCACGCCCTGCGTCGCCCGCTTGGTCCCCACGCCGATGCGGTCACGTACGGATTCGAAGGCGCGCTCGAGGTCGCCGCCCAGGTCGGCGACGCCGGGGATCTCCAGGGCGGCCAGCGCGGCCACCTTCTCGACCACCTCGTCAGCGACCTTGATCCGGCCCTTGAGGACGTCGGCGGTCGGCGCCTCGGGCCTCGGCGTCTGCAAGGGGAGTTCCGGCGCCGCCGGATCGGCCGCCTCCAGGCCCGCCGGGTCGTCGAGGCTCCCCTCGGCGTACGCGTCGGTCTGCTCTTCCACTCGCTCCTCGACGGCGGCGGTCTCACTCATGTGACGGCTCCTCGGGGGTGGGGCGTCCGGCAGGTGCATTCTGCCCGATGACCGAGCGAGCCGCCCGGTGTCCGCGGATATCGGTGGGCCGACGGTCGTCGGCCTGGTGGTCGTCGGCCTGGTGCAACCCGGCCGGTGAGAGGAGATCCGCGAGGTCATATGCTGCTGCCAGTGCCCAGTACCAAATGCAACAGTGCACAGGGACAACGGGAGCGGAGGAGATCGCGGACGTGGATTCAGAGCCGATCGAGCAGTCGGGCGCCGGGATTCCCGACAGCTTCCAGCGCCTGTGGACCCCGCACCGGATGGCCTACATCAAGGGTGAGAACAAGCCCAGCGGGTCCGGCGCGGATGACGGCTGCCCGTTCTGCGAGATTCCCAAGCTCCCCGACGAGGACGGGCTGATCGTGGCCAGGGGATCGGCCGTGTTCGCCGTGCTCAACCTCTATCCGTACAACTCCGGGCACCTGATGGTCTGCCCCTACCGGCACGTGTCCGACTACGCCGACCTCGACGGGCCCGAGACGGCGGAGCTGGCCGACTTCACCAAGCGCGCGACGCAGGCGCTGCGCAAGGCGAGCGGGGCGCAGGGCTTCAACGTCGGCATGAACCTGGGCAGTGTGGCGGGCGCGGGCATCGCCGCCCACCTTCACCAGCACGTCGTGCCCCGGTGGGGCGGCGACACCAACTTCATGCCGGTGGTCGGGCGCACCAAGGTGCTGCCGCAGCTGCTGCGTGACACGCGTGACCTGCTCGCCGACGCCTGGCCCGCCGCCTCCTGACCGCTCCTCGGCCAAGATCCGGTCGCCCCGAACGGTGTCAGGCCGCCGCGGGGCTCGGCGGCAGGCCCGGCGATCCGGCGGCCGGGACCTGCTCGCCGTGCTGCAGGGCGCGGATGCCCGCGCTGAGGACGAGCGGCACGGCCAGAGCCAGGGCCATGGACAGCACCGCGGCCCCCGAGTCGTTGACGAGCATGCCGACCAGGCCGCTCACGAGCGCGCCGAGCAGGCCCGCCCTGAGCATGGGCGCCCGCTCGAACGCGATCGGCAGGACGCCGGCGCTCGCCGCCCCCGGCCGCAGCAGCGCGAAGACGAGGAACGCGAACGCGGCGATCACCACGGGCATCAGGTTGGGGCTGAGCAGCGTGGAGAGCATGGCCCCGAGCTTGCGGGAGATCACCGGCAGGAACGTGCCGTCGGCCACCTGCCCCACGAAGCGGCCCAGGTGCGTCTGGCTGGCCGGGGGGCGCAGGTAGTCGAGGTAGGCGATCGCCATCACCAGAACGCCGCCCGCGGCGCAGAACGCACCCAGCTTGACGATCGACACCCGCCTGCCCGCCACGATCAGGGCGGTGACCGCGATGCCGGGGACGAAGGCGATGACGCCGCCGAAGTCGCTGCCCACGCCCGGCCAGCCGTCGAGCAGCATGGCGAAGGCCCCGAGCGCGGCGACCAGGGCCACCGCGACGGCCTTGCGGCCCGCTCTCACCAGCCGATCGGCGGCGGCCGTGGTGACGAGCAGCACGGCCGTGGCGAGCAACGCGAAGGGGATGTTCCCCAGGCCGTAGTAGCGGGCGCCGACCACGCCCGTGTAGCCCATCAGGCTGTTGAGCTGCAGGGGCGTGCCGGTCAGCAGGTCGCCGAGAAGCACCGCTGCGGTCACCGCCGCGATCACGGTCAGCGGCCCGAGCACGCTCCGCCGCCACGGTCCCGCCAGGGCCGCCAGGGTCAGCGCCGCGGCGATCGCCGCGATCGAGGCGAAGAGCGTGACCGCGGGCTGTGCCGCACGGGCCCACGGGGTGAGGTTGACGAGGTAGGTCGAGACGGGGATCGAGGCGAGCGCCACGGCGGCGGCCCGCACTGCGGGCAGCCCGTCACGGCGGCGCAGCAGCAGGAACGCGGTGACGTAGAAGACCACCTGGAGCACGGCGAGCGTGGTGAAGAAGACGCCTGTCGTGTCGCGGATCGTCTGCCCGGCGACGTCGGCGGTGCGCAGGGCCGCCACACGCTCGTCCAGGTTTCCACCCGTCGCATGGGTCTCGACCGGCACGCCGACGACGGCCGGGGGAGCGGCCACCCCGGTCCTGGCCAGGATCGTGGCGGTGAGGTCCGGGAGGATGATCATGTCGTCCCTGTGGGTGGACCGGGCGCCGAGCGTCCGCGCCGGTCCACTGCCGAGTCCACCGCCGAGTCCACTGCCGGGGCCGTGCAGCATGGCGGTCCTGAGGTGGGGGACCGAACCGTGGTCGGAGAGCCCGGCGACGAGCACCGTCGCCGATCCGAGCCGCGGCAGGAACGAGCCCAGCTTCGCGTCGGCCGCCCGCGCCGCGGCCCGCCGCGCGTCCGCGGACAGGCGCTCGGGCACGTCGCTCAGCCGGTCGCCGGAGACGTAGGGCGCGACGAGGTCGGGAATCTCCACGGCGACCACGTCGCCGCGCGACCACTGCGTGACCTCGGCGGGCGAGGGGGCGTAGGCGTCCACCCGGCCCTCGCGGTCGGCCAGCGCGAGCGCCGCTCCCGGGCCTACGGCCATCGTCGTCCGCCCGGCCGCGTGCAGGGCCTGCCCGAGCGTGCCCGCCTCGCGCTGCTCCCGCACCTCCCACAGCCAGGAGAACTCGGGGACCACCGCCCCCTCGCCGTCGGCCTTGGGCGTGGGGGCCATGCCGCACGCTCCCCCCACTGCCGACCGCACCCCGGCCGAGACCGTGAGCCAGGCGTCGTACGGGCAGGTGTCCTTGCGTACGGCCCGCACCGACAGAGAGCCGAGGGCGGAGTCGCCGGCGAGCCGCCAGAGGTTCGGGGTGTCGGCCGGGGTGACGTCGCTCCACATCAGGCCGGGGATTCCGACGAGCACGACCCGTTCACCGGCCGCCGTCGCCGGCCGGGCCGCGAGCCCGGCGGACGCGGCCGCCGCGGGAGCGGAGGCCACGACCGCGACGCCGAACACGGCGGCGACGACCGCGCGCTTCACCCACGTGCCTTTCACCGGCGGCCCCCAATCCCAGTACGCGCGGTCCCAGTACGCGCAGTCCCCGTACGTGATCTTGAAAAAACTCGCGACCACGCTATCGGACCCGCTGACGTCCGCGCAGCAATCCGCGACGACCCGTCCCGGCGGAGGGGAGGGCCCCAGCCCGGGGTCAGGCCGCCCGGGTCGCGGGGCTCTCGTTGCCGAGTCGGTCGACGGCGGTGACGTAGTAGGCGCCCGGGTCGCCGGCGGCGTACGACGGAGCCTGGGAGGCCGGCACGACGGCCACCAGGTTGCGCGCGTCCGCCGTGGCGCAGGAGGCGTCCTGGCCCGTCACCCGGTAGATCCCGTATGACTGGGCGCCCGGCTGGGCCTGCCACGTCAGCGTCCCGCCGGCCGCCTTCACCCCGCGCGGGGCCGCGGGCGCGGGCCCCTGCCTGAGCATCGGCGGCAGCGCCGGGTGGGCGTAGTGGCTCTTCACGATCCGGTCGAGCACGCCCAGCGGGTTCTTCACCAGTTGCGCGGCGCTGAAGTAGACGTCGCCCGAGATCTCCGGATACTTGCGGTTCAGCGTGAGGTGGGCGGGCAGCTCGCCCGCCTTGGTCCAGGCCGGGGTGTCGGCGGCGCCCACCCGGTAGAGCGCCTGCCCGATGTAGAGGTCGACGTCGGTGCCCTTCACCGCGTCGGCCCACCACTTGGCGAGCACGGAGTAGTCGGCAGCGGCGAATCCCCGGGGCCAGTAGAGCTGGGGCATCACGTAGTCGACCGAGCCCGCCTTGATCCACGCCCTGGCGTCCGCGTAGATCGAGTCGTAGGCCGACATGCCCTTGGTGTCCGAGCCCGCCGGGTCCTCGGCCTTGTTGCGCCAGATGCCGAACGGGCTGATCCCGAAGGCGGCGTACGGCTTGGCCGTGTGGACCGCCTGCGAGACCTGGGCGACCAGCTGGTTCACGTTGCGCCGCCGCCAGTCGGCCAGCGTCAGGCCCTTGCCGTACTTCTTGTACGCGGCCTGGTCGGCGAACCGCGTGCCCTGGCCGGGGTAGGGGTAGAAATAGTCGTCGAAGTGGACGCCGTCGACGTCGTAGCGCTTGACGACGTCCGTCACGACCTTGGTCACCCAGTCGCGCACCTGCGGCAGGCCGGGGTTGTAGTACAGCTTCCCCTCGTGCTTGACGGCCCAGTCGGGATGTAGCAGCGCCGGATGCCCGGCGGGCAGCTTCGAGGAGGCCGAGTCGGCCGCCCGGTAGGGGTTGAACCACGCGTGGAACTGCAGGCCGCGCTTGTGGGCCTCCTCCACCAGGAACGGCAGCGGGTCCCAGCCCGGGTCCTTGCCCGCCGCGCCGGTGAGCCACTGGGACCACGGCTCCATCGACGAGCGGTAGATCGCGTCCGAGGCGGGCCGCACCTGGAAGAACACCGCGTTCAGACGCCGATTGACCGCGTTGTCGAGGATCTTCACATATTCGGCCTTCTGCCGGTCGGGCGACAGCCCCGATTTCGACGGCCAGTCGAGATTGTGCACGGTGGCGATCCAGACGCCGCGAAGCTGGCGCTTGGGGTATTTCACGCTGGTGGCGCAGGTGTCCGCCGCCGTGAGCGTCTCCGCGTCGACGTGCTGCCGCGTCGCCTTCGGCACCGCCGAGCGGCCGGCCTTTTCGGCACCGACCTTCTCGGCCTGGGCGCCGGGGCCGAACGTGTAGGCGGCTCCCACGGCGACGGCGGCGATGACGGTGGTCGCGATCAACGGGCGGACGACCTGTCTCCGCTCGGTCACGTGGCTACCCCTCCGATTTGCCAGTAAGTCCGGCCATAAGTCTTACATCGGCAAAAGAGCGGTTTAGCCAGAAAAACGAAATGAACTTGTGATGCGGATGTGACGCGGGGCACCCTCTGGGGCTCCCCTTACCCCGGACGTGCGAAACCCGGCGCCGGCGACGGTGCGCGTGAGCTGCGAAGACCCCGGCGGACGGGAGGCGGGCCGCCGGGGTCTCCGGATCGCTCGGAATCGCTGCGATCGGGCCGCTACTCGCCCGCCGCGGCCACCTTGTCGGCAAGGTGGGCGGGCAGGGGCTCGTACCGCAGGAAGGAGCGGCTGAACGTGCCCGCCCCGTGGGACAGCGACCGCAGGTCGATCGCGTACCGCGTGATCTCCAGCTGCGGCACCTCGGCGCGCACCAGCGTGCGGCCGGTGCCGACCGGCTCGGTGCCGAGCACCCTGCCACGGCGGGAGGACAGGTCGGACATCACGGCCCCGACGTACTCGTCCGACACGAGCACCGACACCTCGTCCACCGGCTCGAGCAGGTGCGTCGCCACCTTGGACGCGGCCTCCTTGAGCGCGAGCTGACCGGCGATCTGGAAGGCCATGTCGGAGGAGTCGACCGAGTGCGCCTTGCCGTCGTAGAGCGTGACGCGCACGTCGACCATCGGATAGCCGGCGACGACCCCGCGCTCCATCTGCGCCCGCACGCCCTTCTCCACGGACGGGATGAACTGCCTCGGCACCACGCCGCCCACGATCTTGTCGACGAACTCGAACCCGCCGCCCGACGGCAGCGGCTCGACCTCGATGTGGCAGATCGCGTACTGCCCGTGGCCCCCGGTCTGCTTGACGTTGCGCCCCAGGCCCTGCGCCTTTCCGGCGAACGTCTCCCGCAGCGGCACGCGCAGGTCGATCTTCTCGACCTCGACCCCGTGCCGCTTGGCCAGGCGGTCGAGCAGGACGTCGGAGTGCGCCTCGCCCATGCACCACAGCACGAGCTGGCGGGTCTCGGCGTTGTTCTCCAGCCGCAGGGTCGGGTCCTCCGCCACCAGGCGGCTCAGGGCCTGGCTGAGCTTGTCCTCGTCGGCCTTCGACCTGGCCCTGATGGCGACCGGCAACAGCGGTTCCGGCATGGTCCACGCCTCGACCAGCAGCGGGTCGTCCTTGTCCGAGAGCGTGTCGCCCGTCTCGGTCCGCGACAGCTTGGCGACCGCGCAGATGTCCCCGGCGACGCACTTGCCCACGGTCCGTTGCGACTTGCCGAGCGGCGACGACAGCGCGCCCACCCGCTCGTCGACGTCGTGGTCCTCGTGCCCCCGCTCCGCCAGGCCGTGGCCGGAGACGTGCACCGTCATGTCCGGTCGCAGCGTGCCGGAGAAGACCCGGACCAGGCTGATCCGTCCCACGTACGGGTCGCTCGTGGTCTTCACGACCTCGGCCACGAGCGGGCCGTCCGGATCGGCGGTGATCTCCCTGCACGGCTTGCCGTCGATCGAGGTGATCTTCGGCAGCGGGTGCTCCAGGGGCGAGGGGAAGCCCTGCGTGACGATCTCCAGCAGCTCCAGCATGCCGACGCCGGGCGCCGTGGCGAGGACCGGGTAGAAGCCGGCCCGGGCGACCGCCTTCTCCAGGTCGTCGATGAGCACCTTGGTGTCGATCGTCTCACCGGAGAGGTAACGGTCCATCAGGGACTCGTCCTCGCTCTCCTGGATGATCCCCTCGATGAGGTCGCCGCGGTACTGCTCGATGAGCGCGAGCTGGTCGGCGTCCGGCTCCCGCTCTGTCCGGCGCCCGCCGCCGTAGTCGAACAGCCGCTGCGACAGCAGGCCGAGCAGCCCGGTGCCGTCCACCGGCAGGTAGAGCGGCGCCACGCCGTCGCCGAACGCGTCCTGGCAGGTGGCGAGGACCTCGTCGAAGTTGGCGCGCTGGTGGTCGATCTTGGTGATGACCACGGCTCGGGGCATCCCGACGAGCGCGCACTCCTCCCAGAGCATGCGGGTGAGCCCGTCCACGCCCTCGGCCGCCGAGACGACGAACAGCGCCGCGTCGGCCGCGCGCAGCCCGGCCCGCAGGTCGCCGACGAAGTCCGCATACCCCGGGGTGTCCAGAAAGTTGATTTTGATGCCGTTGTGGACGACGGGGGCGACCGACAGGTTCACCGAACGCTGCTGGCGCACCTCCACCTCGTCGAAGTCGCTGACCGTCGTGCCGTCCTCGACCCGGCCGGGACGCTGGATGGTGCCCGTCTCCGTGAGCAGCGCCTCGACCAGCGTGGTCTTCCCGGCCCCGGAATGGCCGACCAGCACGACATTGCGCACCATGTCCGGCCGATCGGCCGCGGGTGCCCTGCCCGCGGCCCCTGTTGTCGCGCCGGTTGATCTTTCGGCCACATCGCCTCCCGAATCTCTGAGCGGTCGGGATGGGCACGTGGCACGCACCCCGCGCCGGCCGCTCGTGCCGTCGCTGTCCGCGCCCGGGGGCCTCGCCCTTCCAGGACCGTGCGGCGGCTGACACGGCGGTTCACCTCCGTGACATCTCCGCGCGGTCCTGCGGGCGCGTGCTCTTCACCCTTTACCCATGTGGCGCATATCACAAGACTTTTCGGCGGAATGTGCTTGCGAGGTGCGGCGGCGCTGGATGGCCTACGATCGGACGGCGATGTTGAACATCCTGCGTCCCGCCGTCACCCGAGTCATGACCCCGCTGGGGCGAGCCCTCGCCCGCTGGGGGATCTCGCCCGACGTGATCACCACGATCGGCACGCTCGGAGTGGTGGTCTCGGCTCTCGTCTTCTACCCGCTCGGGCATCTGTTCGCGGGAACGCTCGTCATCACGTTCTTCGTGCTCGCCGACCTCCTGGACGGCGTGCTGGCCCGGATGACGGGCAAGGGGAGCACGTGGGGCGCCTTCCTGGACTCCACGCTCGACCGTCTCGGCGACGCCTCGATCTTCTCGGGGCTGATCCTCTACTTCGTCCTCAAGGACGAACCCGAGATCGTCCTCGCGACAGTCGCGCTCTTCTGTCTCGTCGCGGGAGCATTGGTCTCCTACGCCAAGGCCAGGGCCGAGGGCCTCGGCATGACCGCGAACGTCGGCATCGCCGAGCGTGGGGAGCGTCTCGTGGTCGTGCTCGTCGCGGCCGGCCTGTCCGGCCTCGGCGTGCCGTACGTCCTGGCGGCCGGGCTCTGGCTGCTCGCCGCCGCCAGCGCCGTCACGGTGGTCCAGCGGATGGTGCACGTCTACAGACAGGCGGTGGTCAGATGAAGGGCACGGCCGGCTCACCCCCCGGGCGGCCCCCGCGACCCGGCGCGGCGCCGCTCGCCGACCGGCTGGTCGCGGCGGCGTACACCGTCGGCTGGGCCGTGGTCCGATACGTGCCGGAACGGCTGGCCGCCTGGTTCTTCCGGGTCCTCGCCGACCGGCTGTGGCGCAGGCGGGGCAAGTCCGTGCTCCGCCTGGAGGCCAACCTGGCCCGCGTCGTCGGCGGCGACCCCGGCGACCCCGGCGTGCGCGACCTCAGCCGGGCCGGCATGCGCTCCTACTTCCGGTACTGGATGGAGTCGTTCCGCTTCACGGCCTACACCCGCGAGCGCATCCTCGACGGCACCCGGGCCACCGGGGGCGAGCACATCTTCGACAACCTCGCCCGGGGCAGGGGAGTGGTGATCGCGCTGCCCCACATGGGCAACTACGACCTCGCCGGGGCCTGGCTGGTCCACATGGGCCACCGCTTCACCACCGTCGCCGAGCGGCTGAAGCCGGAGTCGCTGTTCGAGCGCTTCATGGCCTACCGCGAGCGACTCGGCATGGAGGTGCTGCCGCTGACCGCGAGGGACGGCGGCAGCGCCATGGCGTTCGGCACGCTCGCCAAGCGGCTGCGCGAGGGCAAGCCGGTCTGCCTGCCCGCCGAGCGCGACCTGACCGCCTCCGGCGTCGAGGTCGAGTTCTTCGGCGCCAGGACGCGCATGGTCGCCGGACCCGCCGTGCTGGCGATCCAGACGGGCGCCGCGCTGCTGCCCGCCGTGCTGTGGTTCGACGGGGACGGCTGGGGCATCCGAATCCACGAGGAGATCCCGGTCCCGACCGAGGGGACGCGGGAGGAGAAGGTCAGGGTGATGACCCAGGCCTTGGCGGCGGTGTTCGAGAAGGGCATCGCCGAGCACCCGGAGGACTGGCACATGCTCCAGCGCCTGTGGCTCGACGACCTGGAGCCCCGCGCCGGGGCCGGGTCGTGAACGTCGGCATCGTCTGCCCGTACACCTGGGAGGTCCCCGGGGGCGTGCAGGCGCACATCAGGGACCTCGCCGAGGCGCTCATCGACGACGGGCACAAGGTGTCCGTCATCGCCCCCGCGGCCGACGACGCCGAACTGCCGGCGTACGTGACCCCGGCGGGCCGCGCCGTGCCCGTGCCGTACAACGGGTCGGTCGCGCGCCTGGCGTTCGGGTTCCTGTCGGCCAACCGGGTGCGCAAGTGGATCAGGGAGGGCGGGTTCGACGTGCTGCACGTGCACGAGCCCGCCGTGCCGTCCCTCGGGGTGCTCGCCTGCTGGGTCGCCCGCGGGCCCATCGTGGCGACGTTCCACGCCTCCTACGAGCGGTCGCGGGCGATGTCGGTGGCCGCGCCGATGCTGCAGAGCGCGCTGGAGAAGATCACAGGCAGGATCGCGGTCTCCGACGCCGCCCGCAAGACGCTGGTGGAGCACCTCGGCGGCGACGCGGTGCTGATCCCGAACGGCGTCACGGTGCGCAGGTACGCCGAGGGCGAGCCGCTGCCGGGCTGGGGCCCGGACGGCAACGTGATCGGCTTCCTCGGGCGGATGGACGAGCCGCGCAAGGGCCTGGCCGTGCTGCTGGAGGCGTTCGCCCTACTGGCCCCCGAGCGGCCCGCGCTGCGCCTGCTGATCGCCGGCCCGGGCGACCCCGACGACGTGCTCGGGCGGGTGCCCAGGCAGTACCGGGACAGGGTCGGGCTGCTCGGCATGGTCAGCGAGGCCGACAAGGTGCGCGCCTACCACTCCGTGGACGTCTTCTGCGCGCCCAACCTGGGCGGGGAGAGCTTCGGCATCGTGCTCACCGAGGCCATGTCGGCCGGGGCGCCGATCCTCGCCAGCGACATCCCCGCCTTCCGGCGCGTGCTCGGCGAGGGGCAGGCGGGGGCGCTGTTCACCACCGGGGACTCCGCCGCCCTGGCCAGGGAGGCCGCCCGGCTGCTCGACGACGCCGAGCGGCGCGCGAAGCTCTCCGACGAGGCCCGCCAGGCGGTGTGGAAGTACGACTGGTCGACGGTCGCGCGGGAGGTCGTGCGCGTCTACGAGACGGTCGCCCACGCCAGCGCGGGCGTGGTGGAGGACGTGCTGCCATGACGATCCGCAGCGATCAGGCCGCGTACGGGGAGGTGCCGGCGTGACCACGACCCTGATCCTCGTGGCGGCCGTGGTCGTCGTGCTGTTCGCCGTCTACGTCTCCTGGCGGGCCGGGCGGCTCGACCGTCTCCACATCCGCCTGGAGACCGCGCAGGCCGCGCTCGACGCCGCGCTGCTGCGCCGCGCCGCGGTCTGCCTGGAGCTCGCCGGCTCGCGCATCCTCGACCCCGCCACCTCGCTGGTGCTCGCCGCGGCCGCCCACGAGGCCCGTACGGCGGGGCCGGACGAGCGCGAGCACGCCGAGAGCGACCTGTCGAGGACGTTGCGGGCGGTGGTCGACCAGGAGCGGTTCCGGGAGAAGCTGGCCGAGCATCCCGCGGGGGCGGCGCTGCTGGAGGAGCTGGACACGGCCGTCGCGAAGGTCGTCTACTCGCGCCGGTTCTACAACAACGCCGCCGGCGTCACCCGTACGGCGCAGCGGCGCTGGCTGGCCCGCACGCTGCGTCTGGCCGGGCACACCGATCCGCCCCGTTTCTTCGACATCGACGACGAACCGCCCGAATCCCTCGCTACTGGATAGTCACTTTTTGTCGGGCATTTCGGTCTGATCCCGGTAAGCTCATGCCGTTTCATTGCCATGCTGGTCAACGGGTCTGCGTGGGCCGGGTCCGTCGTGCCTGGCGGCGGGGGCTCTCCACCGGGAGGAGCGGGTACGGTGCGGGCAGGGATCGGCTTCACGCTGGCCATGGCGGTCATCCTGACCGGAGCCGCGTGCTCGGGCGACGACAAGCCCGCCGCTCAATCTCAGGACGCGAGCCCGCTGGCGTCCCCGTCGCCGACGCCGCCCCCCGAGCATCCGTTCACCGGCCGCCCCGTCGCCGCCCGCAAGCCGGTCCTCGCCGTGAAGATCGAAAATACCCACGCGGGTAAGCCGCAGATGGGCCTGCGCAGCGCCGACGTCGTCTTCGTCGAGCAGGTCGAGGGCGGGCTCACCCGGCTCATGGCGATCTTCTCCTCGAAGCTGCCCGCCCAGGTGGGGCCGGTCCGCAGCGCCCGCATCTCCGACCTGCACATCCTCCCGATGTTCGGCAAGCCCGCCCTGGCCTACTCCGGCGTGCAGACGAAGATGATCCCCTTCGTCCAGAAGGCCTCGCTGTTCGACGTGTCCGACAGCCGGGTCCCCGGCGCCTACACCCGCGCGGCCGGGCGGGTCGCGCCGTACAACCTGATCGGCAGCCCCAGGAAGCTGCTGGCCAAGGCGCCGCAGGCGAGCAAGGCGGACGACATCGGCTTCGTCTTCTCCGACGAACCGCCGGCCGGGGGTACGCCGCAGAAGAGCGTCAGCGTCCGCTATCCGGCGGCCCGCTTCACGTTCGCCTGGTCGGCCGCCCAGAAGCGCTGGCTGGTGACGCAGGACGGCGAGAAGGACATGGCGGCGGAGGGCGGCCAGCAGGGCGCCCCGACGATCGTCATCCAGTGGGTGAAGACCGACCGCTCGGAGTTCCACGACTTCACCGGCAGCTACACCCCGCTCGTGCACACGGTGGGCAAGGGCACCGGCGTCGTGCTCAGGGACGGCCAGGCCTACCGGGTGAAGTGGTCGCGCGCCTCGGAGAAGGAGGGCACGACCTACACCATGGCCGACGGCACGCCCATGCCGTTCGCCCGTGGCCAGGTCTGGGTCGTGCTCGCCTCGCGCAAGCCCGTCGCACCATGATGGACAAAACGCCTGATCGACTCTGACAGATGGGTGCGTCGGGTGCGGGATCGGCCAGCGCCTACCATGGAGGGGATTCCGTAGGCCCGCCGTCGTGAGGTATCACCGTGTCCAGCAGCACGCCCGAAGTCAACGAGACCACCGCCGTCGGCACCGCCCGCGTGAAGCGCGGCATGGCCGAGATGCTCAAGGGCGGTGTCATCATGGACGTCGTCACCCCGGAGCAGGCCAAGATCGCCGAGGACGCCGGAGCCGTCGCCGTCATGGCGCTGGAGCGCGTCCCCGCCGACATCCGCGCCCAGGGCGGCGTGTCCCGGATGAGCGACCCCGACATGATCGAGGGCATCATCAGCGCCGTCTCCATCCCGGTGATGGCCAAGGCCAGGATCGGCCACTTCGTCGAGGCCCAGGTGCTCCAGGCGCTCGGGGTCGACTACATCGACGAGTCCGAGGTCCTCACCCCGGCCGACTACGCCAACCACATCGACAAGTGGCAGTTCACCGTCCCCTTCGTGTGCGGGGCCACCAACCTCGGCGAGGCGCTGCGCCGCATCACCGAGGGCGCCGCGATGATCCGCTCCAAGGGCGAGGCCGGCACCGGCGACGTCTCCAACGCCACCACCCACATGCGCAAGATCCGGGGCGAGCTCAAGCGCCTCACCTCGCTGCCCGAGGACGAGCTGTACGTCGCCGCCAAGGAACTGCAGGCGCCGTACGAGCTGGTGGCCGAGGTCGCCAAGACCGGCAAGCTGCCGGTGGTGCTGTTCACCGCGGGCGGCATCGCCACCCCGGCCGACGCCGCGATGATGATGCAGCTCGGCGCCGAGGGCGTGTTCGTCGGCTCGGGCATCTTCAAGTCCGGCGACCCCGCCAAGCGCGCCGCCGCCATCGTCAAGGCCACCACGTTCTACGACGACCCCGACGTGATCGCCAAGGTCTCGCGCGGTCTGGGCGAGGCGATGGTCGGCATCAACGTCGACGACATCCCCGCGCCGCACCGCCTCGCCGAGCGCGGCTGGTAGACATTCCCTGAAACCAGGGGACGGACGCTCGGCTGGGACATCCCAGCCGGGCGTTCTTGCTATTTGAGGCTTATGTCGGATTTGGGGCGACGGTGCGGTGATGTCGCCTTTCGTGGGACCGATATCGTTCCGCCGATCTTTACTCTCCTGTCACGATCGATCGTCAGGCTGCGGGCGTCCCGCCTCTGATCGTCACAGGGAGCCCAATTGCCCGGCCTCGATCGTCGTTCCTTCCTCGTCACCGGACTCGCCGCGGGCGCCGTCACGGCGATCCCCGCCGCCGCCTCGGCGGCCCCCACGCCCACGCCCGAGGCGGCGGGCGAACTCGCCTCCCGCGGCCTGCGTTCCGACCCGTTCACGCTCGGCGTGGCCTCGGGCGACCCCGACCACGCCGGCTTCGTGATCTGGACCCGCCTCGCCCCGCAGCCGCTGGCCGAGGACGGGCTCGGCGGCGTGCCGCAGCGGGCGTTCGCCGTGCAGTGGCAGGTCTACGCCGACGAGCGCTGCCGCCGCGTGGTGCGGGCGGGCGTGGCCGAGGCGAGCCCGGAATGGGGGCACAGCGTCCACGTCGAGGTGGACCACCTGGAACCCGGCAGGGAGTACTGGTATCGCTTCCGCGTCGGGCCGTACGTCTCACCGGCCGGCAGGGCCTTGACCGCGCCGCACCCGCTGTCGTTCGGCGGCCCGCTGACGATGGCCTTCGTGTCCTGCGCGCAGTACGAGCACGGCTACTTCACGTCCTACCGCCGCCTGGCCGAGGACCACCCGGACCTGGTCCTCCACCTGGGCGACTACCAGTACGAGTACACCAAGAACACCTACGTCGCCGCCGGCGGCAACGTGCGCGACCACGAGGGGCCGGAGACGACGACGCTGGCGAACTACCGCCAGCGGCACGCGCAGTACAAGACCGACCCCGACCTGCAGGCCGCGCACGCCGGCGCGCCGTGGCTGGTCGTCTTCGACGACCACGAGGTGGACAACAACTGGGCCGACGAGATGCCGGAGCACCCGGAGGAGCAGCCCACCTTTCTCGAACGCCGGGCCGCCGCCTTCCGCGCCTACTACGAGAACATGCCGCTGCGCCGCACCTCGGTGCCGCGCGGCGTCGACATTGAGCTCTACCGGCGGGTCGGGTGGGGGGCGATGGCGAACTTCCACATGCTCGACACCCGGCAGTTCCGCGACGACCAGGGCTGCGGCGACGGCTACAAGGACTGCCCCGAGGCGGTCGACCCGGCCCGCTCGATCATGGGCTTCGAGCAGGAGGCGTGGCTGCTCGACGGGTTCCGCCGGTCGCGGGCGCGCTGGGACGTCATCGGCCAGCAGGTCTTCTTCGCCCAGCGCGACAACAACGCCGGGCCGGCGAAGATCACCAGCCAGGACGCCTGGGACGGCTACGTCGCGTCGCGGCGGCGTGTCACCCAGGGCTGGATCGACGCCGGCGTGCGCAACCCGGTCGTGCTCACGGGAGACGTGCACGCGCACTGGGCGAGCGACCTGAAGCTGGACTACGACGACCCGACCGGTCCCACGGTCGGGTCCGAGCTGGTGACGACCTCCATCAGCACCACCGGCGACGGGGCCGACTCCGACCCGGCGGCGCACCCGTTCCTGAAGATCAACCCCCACCTGAAGTTCTACAACAACCAGCGCGGCTACGTCCTGACGAAGATCGACAAGGACGCGCTGACCGCCGACTTCAAAGTGGTGCCCGTCGTCTCGGCCCCCGGTTCCGAGGTGCGCACCAGGGCGACGTTCGTGATCGAGGACAGGGTGCCCGGCGTGCAGCAGACCTACCTGCGCCCGCTCGACCCCTCGATCGCGGCGCGGCGGGAGATCACGGTCGAGGACATGGTGGAGGAGACCGTGCGGCAGGAGACCGAGCGCCCCTGACGGCGCGCGCAGGTGCACCGAGCGGGCGGCGTCCCCCTTCCGGGGGCGCCGCCCGCTTCGTCTGCGCCGGGCCGGCCACCGTTATGGTGACCTGCTATGACGACCGACGACACCGGACGGCTCGCCGAGAACCTGTCTCGCGAGCTGCGCCACATCGTGATGCTGCTGCGCCGTACGACGGCGGGACAGCCGGTCACCGCCCAGCAGTACTCCGTGCTCGGCTCCCTCGAGGACGGCGCGTGCCGGATGACCGACCTGGCCGAGGAGCACGGCGTGCAGCTGCCGACGATGAGCGTGCAGGTCAACCGCCTGGAGGAGGCCGGTCTCGTCGCGCGGGGCACCGACGCCTCCGACGCGCGGGTGCGCACCGTCGAACTGACGGGTGAGGGCCGCGACCGCCTCCGGGCCGTACGGCAGGCCAGGATCGCCTACCTGTCCGGCCGGCTGGGCGCGCTGACCCCGGAGGAGCGCACGGCCATCGCCCGCGCCCTCCCCGCCCTGGCCAAGCTGGGTCGTGTCTGAGCGCCGGTGTCTGATTTATCGTTTTGGGCGCGTAAGACCGTGGCCATACCCTGAACAGGGTCACCACAGGAAGGGAAACCGTGACGTCCGCACCCAAGATCGGCGTGCTCGCCCTGCAGGGCGACGTGCGCGAGCACATCCGCGCTCTGGAGGAGTCGGGCGCGACCGCCACGCCGGTGCGCAGGCAGGAGGAGCTCGCCGCAGTGGACGCGCTGGTCGTCCCGGGCGGGGAGTCGACCACGATGTGGAAGCTCGCCACCATCTTCGAGCTGCTCGAACCGCTGCGGCTGCGGATCAAGGAGGGCATGCCCGCCTACGGCTCGTGCGCCGGGATGATCATGCTGGCCGACCGGATCGAGGGCGGCATCGAGGGCCAGGAGACGCTCGGCGGCATCGACATGGTGGTCCGGCGCAACGCCTTCGGCCGCCAGGTCGACTCGTTCGAGGCCGATCTCGACTTCGCCGGGCGCGGGACGATCAGGGCCGTCTTCATCCGGGCGCCCTGGGTCGAGTCCGTGGGGCCCGACGTGGAGGTGCTGGGCCGCACCGAAGCTGGGGATAGGATCGTCGCGGTCCGACAGGGACCGTTGCTCGCGACGTCCTTCCATCCGGAGCTGACCGGCGACGCGCGAGTGCACTCGTATTTTGTCGAAATGGTGAGGGAGCTCTAGGCGATGTCCGGCCACTCCAAATGGGCGACGACGAAGCACAAGAAGGCGGCGCTGGACTCCAAGCGCGGCAAGCTTTTCGCCAAGCTCATCAAGAACATCGAGGTCGCGGCCAGGACCGGCGGGCCCGACCCGGACGGCAACCCCACGCTGTTCGACGCCATCACCAAGGCCAGGAAGAACTCGGTCCCGATCGACAACATCGAGCGGGCCCGCAAGCGCGGCGGCGGCCTCGAGGCCGGCGGCGCCGACTGGCAGACGATCATGTACGAGGGCTACGCCCCCGGCGGCGTCGCGGTCCTCATCGAGTGTCTCACCGACAACCGCAACCGCGCGGCGTCCGAGGTGCGCGTGGCGCTGACCCGCAACGGCGGCTCGCTCGCCGACCCCGGCTCGGTGTCGTACATGTTCAACCGCAAGGGCGTCGTGATCGTCCCCAAGGGGTCGCTGACCGAGGACGACGTGCTCATGGCCGTCCTCGAGGCGGGGGCCGAGGAGGTCAACGACCTCGGTGAGAACTTCGAGGTGATCTCCGAGGCCTCCGACCTCATCCCCGTGCGCAAGGCGCTGCAGGACGCGGGCATCGACTACGAGTCGGCCGAGATGAGCTTCGTCCCGACGCTCAACGTCCCGCTGGACGAGGACGGCGCGCGCAAGATCTTCAAGCTCATCGACGCGCTCGAGGACAGCGACGACGTCCAGAACGTCTGGGCGAACTTCGACGTGAGCGACGAGGTCATGGAGAAGGTCGAGGCCTGACGCCGGAGGCGGGCACGGGCCCTGGCCCCGGATCGGCGGAGAGCCTCGGCCCCAGATCCGCGAGGGGGCGGAAAACCGGTGGCAGAGGCCGCCGGGGCCCGCATAGCTTGGCCGGTTGTGGAAATCCGTCATCTCACGAGCGACGACCTGGACGCCGTCCTCGACAACCGCAGGCGCGCCTTCGGCCCGTTGTCCGGCGGCGGCGCCGAGACCTGGCGCAAGCTCGTCTCCCCGATGCTGCCCGAGGGCCGTTACCTGGGCGCCTTCGACGGCCCCCGCCTCGTCGGCACGGCCAGGATCAACCCGTACGTCCAGTGGTGGCACGGCCGTCCCCTGTCCATGGGCGGCGTGGCGGGTGTGACGGTGTCGCCTGAGGACCGCGGCAGGGGTGTGGGCCGGGCGCTCACGCACGCGGCCATCGAGCGCTGCGCGGAGCTCGGCCACGCGGTCTCCGCGCTCTACCCGGCCACCACGCCGGTGTACAGGAGCGCGGGCTACGAGCACGCCGGCGTGCTCCAGCGGATCACCGTGCCCGCCGAGGCGCTGCGTAGGCTGGGCGGCCCCGGCGGCCCGGCCGGCGCGGTCAAGCTGCGCCGCATGGGCCCCGCCGACGCGGCCGAGCTCGTGGCTCTGATCGGCAGGGTGCACGCCGCCACCCGCGCGAGCGGGCCGCTGTGCTTCGACGAGCGGACCTGGCGGCTGTGGCTGGAGGACGACGACGACTTCTGCTACCTGGCCGAGGACGGGTTCGTCGTCTACCGGTGGAGCGACGGGGACATCGAGGTCGACAACCTGCTGGCGGGGTCGGAGGCGACGGCCAGGGCCCTGTGGTCGATGGTCGGCAGCGCCTCGACCGTCGCGAAGTCGGTGACCGCCTGCGTCGACCCCGCCGACCCGGTGCTCTGGATGCTGCGGGAGCGGTCGAAGGACGAGGTCACCCAGACCCGGTGGATGTTCCGGCTGATCGACCTGCCCGCCGCGGTCGAGGGGCGCGGCTTCCCCGCAGGGGTCCGCGTCGAGACCCCCGTCGAGGTGACCGACTCCCGGCGCCCGGGCAACGCGGGCACGTGGGTGCTGCGGGTGGACGGCGGCGCCGGCTCCGTGACGCGGCCCGACGCGGCGCGTGGTGAGGGGGCACACGAGGACGCGACGCGGCTCACGATCGGCGGGATGTCCGCGCTGTTCGCCGGCGTGCCCACGGCCACGCTCCGCCGCGCCGGCCTGCTGAGCGGCGGCTCTCCCGACGCCGACGACGCACTGGACGCCGCGTTCGGCTGCGCCGCGTACATGATCGACTACTTCTGACGCGCCCGCGCGGCCGCTGATCGCGATAGCATGACCGACCGAACAGATGTTCGGCGCAGCGGCGGCCGCGCCGCCGGGATCAGGGAGGCGTGCCGGTGCGGTTGCCCCAACTGCGGGTGATGGGCGTGGACCCGGGGCTGACGCGATGCGGTCTCGGCGCCGTGGAGGGCCGTCCCGGCGCGCCGCTGAGCCTGCTGTCGGTCGGGGTGGTCCGCACCCCGGCCGACGACGACATCGGGTCCCGGCTGGTCGTCATCGAGGCGGAGATCGAGCGCTGGCTCGACGAGATCAGGCCCGACGCGGTCGCCGTCGAGCGGGTCTTCGCCCAGCACAACGTCCGTACGGTCATGGGGACGGCCCAGGCGTCGGCCGTCGCGATCGTCTGCGCGGCCCGGCGGGGGCTGCCGGTCGCGCTGCACACGCCCAGCGAGGTCAAGGCCGCCATCACGGGCAACGGCAACGCCGACAAGAAGCAGGTCGGCACGATGGTCACCCGGCTGCTGCGACTCGACGCCATGCCCAAGCCCGCGGACGCGGCCGACGCGCTCGCCCTGGCCATCTGCCACGTCTGGCGCGGCGGCGTGCAAAACCGCCTGGCCGACGCCCTGGCCCGGGCCCGTTCCGGGGGTGCGGGCGCTGCCGGCACTGCTGGCACTGCTGGCACTGGGGGCTCTGGGGGCTCTGGTAGGACTGGGAGGCCCGGCGAAGTCGCGGCCGGGCGTCCGGACCGGGGAGGGAGCACGCGGTGATCGCATCCGTTGCGGGGCAGGTGGCGGCGATCGGAGCCGACAGCGCCGTGGTCGAGGTGGGCGGCGTCGGGATGCTCGTCCACTGCACCCCGGGCACCCTGGCCGGACTGCGCGTCGGCGAACCCGCCCGGCTGTCGACCTCGCTCGTCGTCCGCGAGGAATCGCTCACGTTGTACGGCTTCGCCTCCGACGACGAGCGCACGGTCTTCGAACTGCTGCAGACGGCCAGCGGGGTCGGGCCGCGCCTGGCCCTGGCCATGCTCGCGGTCCACGCGCCCAACGCGCTGCGGGTCGCGGTGGCGAGCGCCGACATCAAGGCCCTGACGATGGTGCCCGGCATCGGCCAGAAGGGCGCGCAGCGCATCGTGCTCGAACTCAAGGACAAGCTCGGCACCCCGGCGGCGGCCGTCGACGCCGCGATCAACGGCGCGGCGGCGGCGCCCGTCTGGCGCGACCAGGTCCACGCGGGACTGGTCGGGCTCGGCTACTCGTCCAGGGACGCCGACGAGGCGGTCGCGGCGGTCAGCGCGGAGGCCGAGGCGGAGGTCGCCGCCGGCCGCACCCCGCGGGTGGCCGCGCTGCTCAAGTCCGCCCTGCGCGCGCTGAGCGTGCGGTGACCTCGTGAAGGGCCGCGCCTCGCGCGCCGTGCGGGGCGCGTGGCGGGCTGATGGTTCGATGAAAGTTTCACCGGGAAGCGGACGGATCCCGGCGGGTCGAGCGGATGGTGTCGAGTGAGCTTCGAGCGGGATCTCGTGTCGCCGGAACCGGAGGGCGACGAGCGGGCGATCGAGGCCGCGCTGCGCCCCCGGCGCCTGGACGAGTTCATCGGACAGGGCCGGGTGCGCGAGCAGTTGTCGCTGGTGCTGGAGAGCGCCCTGCGCCGCAACCGCCCGCCCGACCACGTCCTGATGAGCGGCGGCCCCGGGCTCGGCAAGACGACGCTCGCCATGATCATCGCCTCCGAGCTCGGCGCGCCGCTGCGGATGACCTCGGGCCCGGCGCTGGAGCGCGCGGGCGACCTCGCCGCGATCCTGTCCACGCTGACCGAGGGCGAGGTCCTGTTCATCGACGAGATCCACCGCATGGCCCGCCCGGCGGAGGAGATGCTCTACCTCGCCATGGAGGACTTCCGGGTGGACATCGTCGTCGGCAAGGGTCCCGGCGCCACCTCGATCCCCCTCGACATCGCCCCGTTCACGCTGGTCGGGGCCACCACCCGGGCGGGACTGCTGCCCGCGCCGCTGCGCGACAGGTTCGGCTTCACCGCCCACATGGACTTCTACGAGGTGGCCGAGCTGGAGCAGGTGCTGCGGCGCTCGGCGCGGCTGCTGTCGGTGGAGCTGCCGGACGAGGGCGCCCTCGAGATCGCCCGCCGCTCGCGCGGCACGCCCCGCATCGCCAACCGCCTGCTCCGGCGGGTGCGCGACTTCGCCGAGGTCCGCGCGGAAGGCGTGATCACCCGGGAGGTCGCGGCGGCGGCGCTCAACCTCTACGAGGTGGACGCCGAGGGGCTGGACCGGCTCGACCGGGCCGTGCTCGACGCGCTGCTGCGCAAGTTCGGCGGCGGCCCGGTGGGCCTGTCGACGCTCGCGGTGGCCGTGGGGGAGGAGCCGGAGACCGTCGAGGTCGTGGCCGAGCCCTTCCTGGTGCGGCAGGGGCTGCTGGCCCGCACCCCGAGGGGCCGCGTCGCCACCGCCACCGCCTGGGCGCACCTCGGCCTGACTCCGCCTCCTGACGCCGTCGGCTCCGTGGCGGTGCCCACGCTCTTCGACGACGCCTGAGCGCCCCTCCCGCCACGCTTTGCGCCCCCGCGGCGGCTGGAAGCGGAAACCGGGGCAAAGAGGTAACAGACCGATTGCGAAGCCCATGAAACGGGAACTTTCCTGCCCGTCGAGCCGTGGGTTCGTTGCCGGGCTTCTGCGGGCTCGAATACACTGCGTGGCTTGACTGGCCGCACACGCGAGAAGTCGCGGTGGCCCGCGTGTGAAGCGCACAAGACCTCCGGCGTCAGGCCGGTTCATCACGTTACGGAAGGGTGGCCCCCGTGGGTAACAACCCGCTTGGGACGTTCCTGCCACTGATCTTGCTGGTAGTGGTTTTCTACTTCCTCCTGATCCGCCCCCAGCGCAAGCGGCAGCAGGAGCAGGTCCAGATGCAGAACTCCCTCACCCCGGGCGTCCGGGTCATGACCACGACAGGCCTGTTCGCGACGGTCGTCGCACTCCAGGACGACGACGTCGTGCTGGAGGTGGCCCCCGGCGTCGAGACCCGCTGGGCGAAGGCGGCGATCGGCAGGGTGCTCACTCCCGTGGACGAGGTGACGGACGAGGAGGCCGAGGAGACCGTGACGGACGGTTCCGACACGGGGAACGGTGACGATACGAGCACCAAGCAGTCCTAAGTAGGCTGATCACAACCTTTCGACGAAAGAACTGACCTCCAGTGGCCCCACCGACCAGTAGCCAGAGCAAGCCTGGACGCACACTCCTGTTGCTCCTTGCGCTCATCCTCGTCATGGGCGCGACGGTCGCCCTCCAGAAGGCGTTCGTCCCCAAGTTCGGTCTCGACCTCGCGGGCGGCACCACCGTGACGCTCACGCCGGTCATGGCGAACGGGAAGACGCCGTCGCAGGAGAGCCTCGACCGAGCCGTGACGATCATCCGGCAGCGCGTCAACGGCACCGGCATCTCCGACGCCCAGGTCGCGAAGTCGAACGACAACATCGTGATCCAGATCCCGGGCGCGGGCCGTGACGAGGCGCTCCGGCTGGTGTCGACCACCGCCGAACTGCGTATGCGGCAGGTGCTCGCGGTGGCAGCCGCGACGAACCAGCCGGCTCAGGTGCCCACCGCGGCTCCCACGCCCAGCGGTTCGGCCGCGGCGACGCCCGCGACCACTTCGAAGGCGTCCACGCCGGCCAGGGAGAGCGGGGCCCCGAACGGCAACGCGACCCCGGCGGGCCGTGCCCTGTCGAAGGCGCTGACCGCGCCGTCGCCGGACCCGAGCACCTCGGCGAGGGCCACGACGCACCGCAGGGCCGGCGCAGGGACCGCCCGGGCGAACCGGGCCAAGGCCTCGCCCTCGGCGGCGGCTCCCAGCCCCACGCCGACGGCCGCTCCGCAGGACACGGGCGACCCACTGGCCGGTCAGGACACCAGCGGCATCGACCCGGCGCTGCTCGCCGAGTTCCGCACGATCGACTGCACCGCGAAGAACCGCGGCCAGGGCGCCGTCGACGACCCGAACAAGCAGATCGTCGCCTGCAGCGACGACGGCTCGGCGCGGTACATCCTGGACAAGGCCGCGGTGCAGGGCACCGAGATCAGCGGCGCGCAGTCGGGCACCGACCCCACCACCGGTGAGTGGATCGTCCAGGTCGACTTCAAGTCCAAGGGCGCCACGCAGTTCGCCGACATCACCCGGCGCATCACGAGCCTGCCGGCCCCGCGCAACCAGCTCGCCAACGTGCTGGACGGCGTCGTCATCGTCGCTCCGACGATCGAGGAGGCCATCCCCGGCGGCAGCGCCCGCATCTCCGGCAGTTTCACGCAGAAGACCGCCACCGAGCTGGCCGACCAGCTCAAGTACGGTGCGCTGCCGCTGAAGTTCCAGCAGAGCTCGGTCGTGTCGGTCTCCTCGACCCTCGGCCAGGACCAGCTTCACGGCGGTCTGATCGCCGGCGCGCTCGGCCTGATCGTCGTCATGATCTACCTGCTGCTCTACTACCGCGGCCTGGGGCTCATCGGCATGGCCAGCCTGGGCGTGGCCACCGTGTTCACGTACCTGACGGTGGACGTGCTGAGCCACAACGCCGGCTTCCGGCTCTCGCTGCCGCACATCATCGGTCTGGTGGTCTCGATCGGCATCACCGCGGACTCGTTCATCGTCTACTTCGAACGGATCCGCGACGAGATCAAGGAGGGCCACCGCACACTGCGCTCGGCCGTGGAGGTGGCCTGGCGACGCGCCCGGCGGACCATCCTGGTCGCCGACGCCGTCATGTTCATCGCCGCGGTGGTGCTGTTCTTCCTCGCGGTCGGCGACGTGGCCGGCTTCGCGTTCGCGATGGGCCTGACCACGCTCATCGACATCGTGGTGGTGTTCCTGTTCACCAAGCCGCTGATGTCCCTCGTGGCGCGGTTGCGGTTCTTCTCGAAGGGCCACAAGCTGTCCGGACTCGACGCGGAGCGCATGGGCCGCACCAGCCCCGCCGAGCAGACCCTGCAGGAGGCGTGATGCCGGGAGTGATCAGCCGCCTCTACCGCGGCGACATCAACATCGACTTCGTCGGCAAGCGCAAGATCTGGTACGGCCTGTCGGTGTTCCTGCTGGCCGTCTCCATCCTGGGCCTGGCGCTGAACGGGCTGAACCTGGGCGTGGAGTTCCGCGGCGGCTCTGTCTTCGACTTCAAGCGCACACCGGGCTCCAGCCTCGAACAGGTCCGCGAGACCGTCGCGGACGCCGGAGTCCACCAGGTCATCGTGCAGCAGGCGGGTCCGAACTGGCGGGTCACCACCGAGAGCCTCAAGGGCGACGAGGTGACCAAGGTCCAGAAGACCGTCGCCCAGAAGTACGGCGTCACGGAGGACCAGGTCAGCTCGCAGGTCATCGGCGCGACCTGGGGTGGCGAGGTCTCGCAGAAGGCCTGGATCGGCCTCGCGGTCTTCATGATCGCGATCATGCTGTACCTGTCGGTGGCCTTCGAGTGGCGGATGGCCCTCGCGGCGATCGTCGCCCTCGTCCACGACCTCGTGATCACGGCGGGCGTCTACGCCTGGTCGGGCTTCGAGGTCACCCCGGCGACCATGCTGGGCTTCCTCACGATCCTCGGTTACTCGTTGTACGACGCGGTCGTCGTCTTCGACATGATCAAGGAGGTCACGGGCAAGCTCGGCACGAGCGCGAAGATGACCTACACGCAGGCCGCCAACAACGCGCTCAGCCACACGCTGATCCGGTCGCTCAACACCTCGCTGGTGGCGATCCTGCCGGTGGCGGCGATCCTGTTCATCGGCACCACGCTGCTCGGCGCCGGCACGCTGAAGGACCTGTCGCTGGCGCTGTTCGTCGGCATGATCGTCGGCACCTACTCGTCCCTGTGCGTGGCGACGCCGATCCTGGTCACGCTCAAGGAGCGGGAGCCCAAGTGGCAGGCCCTGGCCCAGCGGGTGCACGCCAAGCAGGTCTCGGCCGCCAAGGCCGCCGCCAAGGAGCCCGTCTCGGCCGGCTCGCAGAACGTCACCACCACGACCACGGAGAAGCGCAAGAAGCGCTGATCCCGGCTCGTCGCAGGGCGCCCCCGGAACCCTCCCGGTTCCGGGGGCGCCTTCGTGTTCCGGTCTCCCTACCAGTGCCCCTCCCGCCGATCTTCGCCCCGTCACGTCGCCCAGAGCGGCCCCTCGCCGCGTTGTCGCCCCACCCACGGAGATTCCTCGCAAGCTCGGAATCTCCGCGCAGGGCCCCGGAAGACCGCCCGTAGCCTCCGGCTGCGAGCTCCTCCTCCGCCTTGCGATGCGCCACTCTGGACACCGCTCCGTCCGGGCAGATCTCGCCGGTCGCGGCACTAGGCTTGGGCGTCGTGACTGACTGGACGGCTCTCATCAGGGATGTCCCGGACTACCCCAAGCCGGGCATCCTCTTCAAGGACATCACCCCGCTGCTGGCGGACCACGCGGCCTTCACGCAGGTCGTGGGCGAGCTCGGGGACGGCCTGGCGTTCGACAAGGTGGTCGGCATCGAGGCGCGGGGCTTCATCCTCGCCGCGCCGGTGGCCTACCGCAGCGGCGCCGGGTTCGTACCAGTGCGCAAAAAGGGCAAATTGCCCGCCGACACGTACGAGGCGTCCTATGATCTCGAGTACGGCTCCGCGACGATCGAGGTGCACGCCGACGCCTTCGACCCCGGCGACCGGGTTCTGATCGTGGACGACGTCCTCGCCACGGGCGGCACGGCCCGGGCGGCCGTGGAGCTGGTCAGAAGGACGGGCGCGGAGGTCGTGGCCGTGTCCTTCCTGATGGAGCTGTCCTTCCTCTCCGGCCGCGACCGGCTGCCGGGCCTGGACGTCCGCACTTTGCTCACCGTCTGAGCCGCGCGGGCCGGTCAGGGGGCACGCGGCCGAGAGTGCTGTGGCGGCACGGATACACTGTGGAATCTGGACTCGACGTGAGGAGTCTGTGTGCCCCGTGATGTGGTCGTACCCGACAGCGCGCGGGTCGATCGCGGAGTGATCTCCCGCGACGCCCCCGAGCCCGTCGCAGACGTGCCCCCCGACGCGGCGCGCGACCCCGCGGCGGTCCCGGAGGACAAGCCGGCGTCGCCGGCCACGCGACGGAGGCTCGCCCGTTTCGGGGGGCAGTGGGGTGCTATGAATCCGGTGTTGGAGCCGCTCTTCAAGACGGTCCGTGCCACCCATCCCAAAGCAGACCTGCGGCTGATCGAGCACGCGTACGACGTCGCCGCCTATCACCACCGGGATCAGAAGCGCAAGAGCGGCGACCCGTACATCACCCACCCGCTCGCGGTGGCGACGATCCTGGCGGAGCTGGGCACGGACGACGAGACGCTGTGCGCCGCCCTGTTGCACGACACCGTCGAGGACACCGCCTACAGCCTCGACGAGTTACGAGCCGACTTCGGCGACAACATCGCGTTGCTCGTCGACGGCGTGACCAAGCTCGACAAGGTGAAGTTCGGCGACGCCGCGCAGGCCGAGACCGTGCGCAAGATGGTCGTCGCGATGTCGCGCGACATCCGCGTGCTGGTGATCAAGCTGGCCGACCGGCTGCACAACATGCGGACCATGCGCTACATGCCCGAGCACAAGCGCCAGCAGAAGTCCCGCGAGACGCTGGAGATCTTCGCGCCGCTGGCCCACCGGCTCGGCATGAACACCATCAAGTGGGAGCTGGAGGACCTCGCGTTCGCCATGCTCTACCCGAAGCGGTACGACGAGATCGCCCGGATGGTGTCGGAGCGCGCGCCGCGCCGCGACCTGTTCCTGCACGAGGTCATCGAGAAGGTCTCCGCCGACCTGCGCGAGGCGAAGATCAAGGCGACCGTGCGCGGCCGGCCCAAGCACTACTACTCGATCTACCAGAAGATGATCGCCAAGGGCGTGGCCTTCGACGACATCTACGACCTGGTGGGCATCCGCGTGCTGGTCGACACGGTCCGCGACTGCTACGCCGCGCTCGGAACGATCCACGCCCAGTGGAAGCCGGTGCCGGGGCGGTTCAAGGACTACATCGCCATGCCCAAGTTCAACATGTACCAGTCGCTCCACACGACGGTCATGGGACCCGAGGGCAAGGCCATCGAGCTCCAGATCCGCACGCGGGCCATGCACAACCGCGCCGAGTACGGCGTGGCCGCGCACTGGAAGTACAAGGAGGAGATGACCGGGGCCGGCGCCGGCAAGGTCAAGCAGGTCAACGACATGGCCTGGCTCCGCCAGTTGCTGGACTGGCAGAAGGAGACCTCCGACCCCGGGGAGTTCCTGGAGTCGCTGCGCTTCGACCTGTCGGTCTCGGAGGTGTTCGTCTTCACCCCGCGCGGCCAGGTGATCGCCCTGCCCGAGGGCGCCACCCCCGTCGACTTCGCGTACGCCGTGCACACCGAGGTCGGCCACCGATGTATCGGCGCGCGGGTGAACGGCAGGCTGGTCCCGCTGGAGTCCCGTCTCGGCAACGGCGACACGGTCGAGATCTTCACGTCGAAGTCGCCGGACGCAGGGCCGTCGAGGGACTGGCTCAAGTTCGTCAAGAGCGGCCGGGCCCGCAACAAGATCCGTCAGTGGTTCACCAAGGAGCGCCGCGAGACCGCCATCGAGGCGGGCAAGGAGGCGATCGGGCGGGCCATGCGCAAGCAGGGCCTGCCGCTGCAGCGGCTGATGTCCGGCGAGGCGCTGCTGGCCCTGGCCAGAGACCTGCGCTACGCCGACGTCTCGGCCCTGTACGCGGCTGTCGGCGAGGGACACCTCACCGCACAGTCGGTCGTGGACAAGCTCGTACAGGCCCTGGGCGGCGTCGAGGGGGCCGAGGAGGACATCGCCGAGGCCCAGGTCCCCACGCGGCTCAAGGGCCGTCTGAGGGCCAACTCGAACGCCGGCGTGATGGTCGCGGGCGACCCGGACGTATGGGTCCGCCTGTCGCGCTGCTGCACCCCGGTTCCGGGGGACGAGATCGTCGGGTTCGTCACGCGGGGCCACGGCGTCTCCGTGCACCGCACCAACTGCCCCAACGTGGAGCAGCTCAACTCCCACCCCGACCGGCTGGTGGAGGTCTCCTGGTCGCCCGGGGACGACTCGGTCTTCCTCGTCGCCATCCAGGTGGAGGCGCTCGACCGGCCCCGCCTGCTGTCGGACGTCACGCGGACCCTCTCCGACCAGCACGTGAACATCCTGTCGGCCTCGGTGGCGACCAGCCGCGACCGGGTGGCGATCAGCAAGTTCACCTTCGAGATGGGCGACCCCAAGCACCTCGGCCACGTGCTCAAGGCGGTGCGCAACGTCGCGGGCGTCTACGACGTCTACCGCGTCACCAACTAACGACCCGCGGCCCCTGCGGCCGGAACCACGGCCCGGCGGGCCGACGACCGGACGGCCCCTGCCCGGCGGCGGGGCGCGACCTCACAAAGCGGCGGCGGGGCGCGACCTCACAAGGCTGCGGCGGGGCGCGTCCTCACGAAGCGGCGGCGGACATGCGAATCCCGGCGCGACACGAGGTCACGCCGGGACGCGCTCGAAGCGGGTCAGGAGAACTCGGCGAGCGTCCGCTCCGCCTCCTCGAGCCAGGAGCGGCGGGCGGACAGGGCCTCCTCCGCCTCCTTGACGTCCTTGTCCCGGCCGGCCGTCTGGGCCTTGGCCAGCCGCGTCTCCAACTGGTCGATGGACCTGCGGAGCTGGTTGACCGTGTCCTGGGCGCGAGCCCTGGCCTCGGGGTTGGAGCGCTTCCACTCGGTGTCCTCGGCCCTGCGGACCGCGTCGTCGACCTTGCGCAGCCCGCCCTCCAGGCGGTCGCGCTGGTCGCGCGGCACCGGGCCCGCGGCCTCCCAGCGCTCCAGGATGCCCCGCAGCGCCGAGCGCGCGGTACGCGCGTCGGTGACCGGCAGCAGCTTCTCGGCCTCGGCCAGCAGGGCCTCCTTCACCTCCGCGTTGGCCGCGAAGGAGGCGTCCCGCTCCGCGAACACCGCCGAGCGGGTCTGGAAGAACTGGTCCTGGGCGCCCTTGAAGCGCGCCCACAGCTCGTCCTCGACCTCACGGGAGGCGCGCCCGGCGGCCTTCCATTCGCGCATCAGCTCCCGGTAGGCCGCCGCGGTGGCGTTCCAGTCCGTCGAGTCCGCCAGCGCCTCCGCCTCGCTCACGATGCGCTCCTTGGTGCCGCGCACCGCGTCGCGCTGCTGGTCGAGCGAGGAGAAGTACGCCTTGCGCCGCTTGGCGAAGGCCGTACGCGCCGTGGACAGCCTCTTCCACAGCGTCGCCTCGGTGGCCCGGTCGACCCGCTCGGCGGCCTTCCACTCCTCGACGAGCTGCCGCAGCCGCTCGCCGCCGGACTTCCAGTGCGTCGTCTCCTCGGCGATGCGCTCGGCCTCGGCGACGATGCGCTCCTTCACCTCACGCGCGTGCGCCCGGGCCTGGTCGCGCGCGGCCCGCAGCTCCTCGCGCCGCTTGCCGACCAGCTCGGTCAGCGCCGTCAGCCGGTCCTGCAGCGAGCCGAGGTCGCCGACCGCGTGCGCCTCGGCCACCGACTCACGCAGCTTGGCGATGCTCGACTCGGCCTGGGCCGGCGCGAGGTCGGTGCCGCGCACCCGCTGCTCGAGGAGCTGCACCTGGCCCGCCAGCTCGTCGAACTTCCGGCGGTAGTAGGCCAGTGCCTCCTCCGGCTCACCGGCCTGCCAGGACCCGACGGCCCGTTCTCCCTCAGCCGTACGCACGTAGACGGTGCCGTCCTCGTCTACCCGGCCCCACGGGTCGGTGCTCACCGTGTCCTCCCGCACTTGAATCAGCCTCCAGGGCTCGATGTGCCCTTGGTTGTATTACGTCAGCTCTTGCTGGTGATTGTCACGTCTTTGATGACCACGGGCTGCTTCGGGGCACCAGTGCCGTCCCCGCCGGCACTGGGGATGACGCCCTTCTTGGCGACCTTGTCCACGATTTCGAGTCCTTTGGTCACCGTACCGAAAGGCGTGTAGTCGGGCGTCAGTCCGGTGTCCCCGAACACGATGAAGAACTGGCTTCCGTTGGTGTTCGGGCCGCTGTTCGCCATCGCGAGCACGCCCCGTGTGTACTTCGCGCCCGCGAGGTTCTCGTTGGCGAAGCGGTAGCCCGGGCCGCCCTGGCCGTCGGTCGGGTTCTTGCCGTCGGCCTTGGCCAGCGGGTCGCCGCACTGCAGGATCGGGAAGTCCGTGCCCATCCGGTGGCACTTCGTGTTGTCGAAGTAGTCCTTGGAAGCCAGGAACTTGAACGAGTTGACCGTGCAGGGCGCCTTCTCGCTGTCCAGCCTCGCGACGATGTCGCCGAGGTTGGTCCTGATGGTCATCATCGCCGGGGCGGTGCTCACCTTCTCCGGCGGCGTGCCGACGTTCTTGACCTGGCCGCTGCCCTCGTCGGCGACGTAGCCGCAGGTGCCCTTGACCGGGTCGTACGGCTTGGGGTCGGCCACCGCGGGCTTGATGCTCGCCGACGGCGACGCGGCCGCGGTGGCGTCGCTGTCGTCGCGGCCGAG
Source organism: Microbispora sp. NBRC 16548 (assembly GCF_030268985.1). Classification (NCBI taxonomy): domain Bacteria; kingdom Bacillati; phylum Actinomycetota; class Actinomycetes; order Streptosporangiales; family Streptosporangiaceae; genus Microbispora; species Microbispora sp. NBRC 16548. The sequence goes on along the minus strand of NZ_BSSF01000012.1, from coordinate 48,739 downwards.
GAGGGTCGTCGCCGCCACCACGCCGCCGATCACCACCACCACGGCCGCGGTGGTGCCTATGATCGCGTTGCGCCGCGACTTCTGCTCGCGCTCCACGCGTGCCTGCAACTGCCGTTCGTAGTGCTCCCGGGCCAGCTGCTTCTGCCGGTCCTTGCCGGTGACCACTTCGACCTCCCGACTCGTCCTGTTTCCCATGGTCGTACGCCCGGACGCGATCTCGCCGGCGCGTGCCCGCCACACCCGGGAGGTGCTCCGGGAACGGCGACCTGTTCTATAGCATCCGGCTCGACTGCTCCAAGAATGACTATTGAGGTGGGCGAATCGTATCGGCTGACGGGTATTGGTTCGCAGCCTGCCGACCCGCACCGGTACCCTTCGGTTACATTCGCTCGCGCAATCCTTGATTGATCCGTAGAGACGCAGAGGCCGCTTCCGTGCTCGTCGCCGGGTTTCCCGCAGGGTCGTTCCAGACCAACTGTTACGTCGTCGCTCCCGCAGCAGGCGAGGAGTGCGTGGTCATCGACCCAGGTCAGGATGCCGTGGAGGATCTCGACGCGCTGCTGCGCGAGCACCGGCTGAAGCCGGTCGCGGTGCTGCTCACCCACGGTCACATCGATCACGTGTGGTCGGTGGCCCCGGTGTGCGGCGCCCGCGACGTGCCCGCGTGGATCCACCCGGAGGACCGCGATCTGCTGTCGGACCCGGCGAAGGGGTTCCCGCCGCAGGCGGGCCAGGCGTTCGGCGGGCTGAAACTTTCCGAGCCCGACGACGTGCGGGAGCTGGCCGACGGGGCTGTGCTGTCGCTGGCCGGGCTCGAGTTCACGGTCGAGCACAGGCCGGGCCATACCAGGGGGTCGGTGACGTTCCGGACGCCCGTCGAGGACTTCCAGGTCCTGTTCGCGGGCGACCTGCTGTTCGCCGGCTCCATCGGCCGTACCGACCTGCCCGGCGGCGACTACGCCGCCATCCTGCGCAGCCTCGCCGAGACGCTGACGCTGCCGGACGAGACCACGGTCCTGCCCGGCCACGGACCTCAGACGACCATCGGCCGCGAGCGCGCGACCAACCCCTTCCTCAGGGACGTCGCGCCGCACGCCGGCCCGACCAGGGGATTGTGATGACCTTTCAGGCGCCCAAGGGCACCTTCGACTGGATGCCCCCGCGTTCGGAGTGGGCTCTCGCCGTACGGGACGCCCTGGCCGCGCCGGCCCGCCGCGCCGGCTACGGCTACATCGAGACGCCGGCCTTCGAGGACACGGCGCTGTTCTCGCGCGGCGTCGGCGAGTCGACCGACATCGTGACCAAGGAGATGTACACGTTCACGAGCCGGGGCGGCCAGTCGCTGACACTGCGCCCCGAGGGCACCGCGAGCGTGATGCGGGCCGTGCTCGAACACGGCCTGTACGGCGGGCCGCTGCCGATCAAGCTCTGGTACTCGGGCAGCTACTTCCGCTACGAGCGGGCCCAGGCGGGGCGCTACCGCCACTTCTCCCAGGTGGGGGCGGAGGCCCTGGGGGCCGAGGACCCGGCGCTCGACGCCGAGCTGATCGTGCTGGCGATGGACGGCTACGCCTCGCTGGGCCTGCGCGGCGTCCGGCTGCTGCTGAACTCGCTGGGCTGCAAGGAGTGCCGCCCGGCCTACCGCGCCGCGCTGCAGGACTTCCTGCGCGGCCTGGACCTCGACGAGCCCACCCGCGACCGGATCGAGATCAACCCGCTGCGGGTGCTCGACGACAAGCGCCCCGAGGTGCGCGCGCAGCTGGAGAACGCGCCGCTGGTCACCGATCACCTGTGCGGGGCCTGCAAGGCCTACCACGAGGAGGTCAGGGGCCTGCTGACGGCCGCCGGCGTGGCGTACGAGGACGACCCCCGGCTCGTGCGCGGCCTGGACTACTACACGCGTACGACCTTCGAGTTCCTGCACGACGGCCTGGGCGCCCAGTCGGCGGTCGGCGGGGGAGGACGCTACGACGGGCTGAGCGAGCAGATCGGCGGCCCGGCGCTGCCGAGCGTGGGCTGGGCCCTCGGGGTGGACCGCACGGTGCTGGCGATGGAGGCCGAGGGCCTGCTGGCCGAGCGCCCCCGCGGCGTCGAGGTGTTCGCCGTGCCGCTCGGCGAGGAGGCCAGGCGGCGCGTGTTCCCGCTCGTGAGCGAGCTGCGCCGGGCCGGTCTCGCGGTCGACATGGCCTTCGGCGGCCGTGGCGTCAAGGGCGCGATGAAGGCCGCCGACCGCAGCGGCGCGCGGTACGCGCTCATCCTCGGCGACCGAGATATCGAGGCGGGCGCCGTGCAAGTGAAGGACCTGACCACAGCCGACCAGACCGCGGTTCCGCTCGCGGAGGTCGTCGAGTTCTTGAAGGGGAAACTCTCGTGATCCGCACCCACGAGGCAGGCACGCTCCGCAAGGAGCACGCGGGCCAGAAGGTGACGCTCGCCGGATGGGTGGCGCGTCGGCGCGACCACGGCGGCGTGGTCTTCATCGACCTGCGCGACGCCTCCGGCTCGGCCCAGGTGGTCTTCCGGGAGGAAGACCACGCCCACGACCTGCGCGCGGAGTACTGCGTGAAGGTCACAGGCGAGGTACGCCAGCGCCCGGCCGGCAACGAGAACCCCGATCTGCCCACGGGCGAGATCGAGGTCGTCGCCTCCGAGGTGGAGGTGCTGAGCGAGTCGGCGCCGCTGCCGTTCCCGATCGAGGGCAGCGCGGGCGTGTCGGAGGAGGCGCGGCTGAAGTACCGCTACCTCGACATCCGCCGCCAGCGGATCGCCGACGCGCTGCGGATGCGCTCGCAGGCGACTTACCTCGCCAACGAGGTCATGCGCGAGCGCGGGTTCGTCTACGTCGAGACCCCGAACCTGACCCGCTCGACACCCGAGGGCGCCCGCGACTTCCTGGTGCCCGTACGGCTCCAGCCGGGCAACTGGTACGCCCTGCCGCAGTCGCCGCAGCTGTTCAAGCAGCTCCTCATGGTCTCCGGCCTGGAGCGCTACTACCAGCTCGCCCGCTGCTTCCGCGACGAGGACCTGCGGGCCGACCGGCAGCCCGAGTTCACCCAGATCGACATCGAGATGTCGTTCGTGGACCAGGACGACGTGATCGAGCTGGGCGAGGCGCTCATCGGGCGGATCTGGAAGGAGACGCTCGGCTACGAGCTGCCCACGCCGCTGCCCCGGATGACGTACGCCGAGGCGATGGCGCGGTATGGCTCGGACAAGCCGGACCTGCGCTTCGGTGTCGAGCTGACCGACCTCACGGCCTACTTCTCCGGCACCTCGTTCCGCGTCTTCCAGGCGCCGTACGTGGGAGCGGTCGTGATGCCGGGCGGCGCCTCGCAGACCCGCAGGGAGCTCGACGCCTGGCAGGACTGGGCCAAGTCGCGCGGCGCGCGCGGTCTCGCGTACGTGCTGGTGCAGGAGGACGGCACGCTGGGCGGCCCGGTGGCCAAGAACCTCTCGGAGACCGAGCTGGGCGGCCTCGCCGGGGCGACCGGCGCCAAGCCCGGCGACGCGGTCTTCTTCGCGGCCGGCGCGCCCGCGGCCTCCCGCGACCTGCTCGGCGCGGCCCGCCTGGAGATCGGCCGCCGCTGCGACCTGATCGACGAGTCGCAGTGGTCGTTCCTGTGGATCGTCGACGCCCCCATGTTCGAGGAGGACGGAGAGGGCGGCTGGACCCCGGTCCACCACCCGTTCACCTCTCCGAAGCCGGAGTGGGCCGACAACTTCCAGGACAACCCCGGCGAGGCCCTGGCCTACGCCTACGACATGGTCTGCAACGGCATGGAGATCGGCGGCGGCTCGATCCGTATCCACCGCGCCGAGATGCAGCAGCGCGTGTTCGACGTGCTCGGCATCTCCAAGGAGGAGGCCGAGAGCAAGTTCGGCTGGCTGCTCGAGGCGTTCAAGTACGGCCCGCCGCCGCACGGCGGCATCGCCTACGGCTGGGACCGCGTCTGCATGCTGCTGGCGGGCGGTGAGTCGATCCGGGACGTGATCGCGTTCCCGAAGACGGCGTCCGGCTACGACCCGCTGAGCGGGGCGCCCACCCCGATCAGCGTGGAGCAGCGCAAGGAGGCCGGCGTGGACGCCACGCCGAAGGCCGACAAGCCCGAGTCCGCGCAGTAGAACGCGAGACGGCCCCCGCGACACCGGTCGCGGGGGCCGTCCTGTGTCCGGGGCCCGGTCAGACGATGGCCACGTCCTTGATCACGACCTTCTTCTTGGGGGCGTTGGAGCCCTCGCCCCGCACGTCGGCCGTGGGGTCGCCGTTGAACGGGATGATCCCGCCCTTGGCGATCTTGTCGATGACGTTCATCCCCTTGCTCACCACGCCGATCATCGTGAAGGCGGCGCCCGCTGCGGTCAGCTGGGAGTTCTCGTCGGTGAAGGAGATGAAGAACTGGCTGCCGTTGGAGTTGGCGTCCTCCGTGGCCTGCGCCAGCCCGACGGTTCCCCGGACGAGCGGCATGCCGCCGAGGTTCTCGTCGTCGAACAGGTAGCCGGGGCCGCCCGCGCCGTCTTCCTTGCGCTTGCCGTTGCCCGTGGCCAGGGGGTCGCCGCACTGCAGCATGCCGAGGCCGACGGTCTCCACCGTCGCGAGGCGGTGGCAGACGGTGTTGTCGTAGAAGTTCTTACTCGCCAGGAACGCGAGCGAGTTCACCGCGCACGGCACGTCCTTGGTGGCCAGGTCGATGACGATCTCACCCTGGTTGGTCGTGATGATCATCTGCTTGGCCAGGATGACCCTCCTGGTCAGCTTGCTGGGCGGGAAGCCCACGTTCTTCGACGGGGCGCCCGTGTCGTCCTTGCGGTACTGGCAGGTGACCTGACGCAGGTCGGTGGGCCTGGCCGTCGGCGTGGGGCCGGCCAGCTCGGTGTGCTGCACCGTGGGACCCTCGGAGTCGGAGGCCGAGGGTGAGGCCGAGGGAGTGGCCTTGGCTGTGTTGCCGGCCGAGCCGTCACTGCAGGCCGCCAGGCTGCCCGCCAGCACGAGGAGCCCCAGCCCGGCGCCGAGGGTGCCACGCAGGCGGCGACGGGGGGTGGTCGCGCGCCCGGCCGTGCTCACGTGCGAAGCCGGTTGCTTCTGCCGATCAGTGTCGGTCACCGCTATGCCTTCCCTTTCCCCTTTTATTACGACTGAGGCGCCACTCTATCCGTGATCCCGTCGGCTTCGTGTAAAGCAGGCGTCCCAGGGGTATCACGACAGTTTGCGCTCATCTTGCTCTCAGATCCGCCTGGGAACCTCCTGCTCAGCGAATCCGTATACCGGGGGACGGCCCGCAAACCGCGCCCCGGCCGCCGTCTCAGGAGCGATGCACGATGTTCGACCAGGTCTTCGGACTCCCGGCCCATGCCCTCCTCGTCCACGCGGCGGTGATCTTCGCGCCGCTGCTCGCGGTGCTGTCGATCGCGTACGCCGCGCTGCCCCGCCTGCGGCACAAGCTCGACTGGGCCCTGGTGGCGACCGCCGTGGTGGCGCTCGGCTCGGTGTTCGTGGCCAAGGAGAGCGGGGAGGCGCTGGAGCACCGGATGTTCCAGGGCCACCCCTCTGACGCGATTGAGGTCCACAGCGGGCTCGCCGAGATCCTGGTGCCGGTGACCGCGGTGCTCACCGTCGTGTCCCTGGTGATGGTGTGGCTCACCCGGGCCCGCCGCGCCCCCGAGGGCGCCGGTTCGCGGGCCCTCACCCTGGTCGTGTCGGCCGCCGCCGTGATCCTCGCCCTGGCCGTCGGCTACTACGCCGTACGGACCGGGCACACGGGCGCGACGGCCGTCTGGAGCGAGTGACGGTAGTGTCGGCGATGTGGAGAGCCTGTTCGACTCGGCCGCCGAGGAGGCGCACCGGGGCCAGGAGCCGCTGGCCGTGCGGATGCGGCCGCGCTCGCTTGAGGAGGTGATCGGCCAGCGGCACCTGCTGGGGCCCGGTACGCCGCTGCGCCGGCTGGTGGAGAGCGACGCCCCGATGTCGCTGTTCCTGTGGGGACCCCCGGGCACCGGCAAGACCACGCTGGCGTACGTCGTGGCGGGCGCGACCAAGCGGAGGTTCGTGGAGATCTCGGCCGTCTCCGCCGGGGTCAAGGACGTGCGCGCCGCCATCGACCAGGCCCGCCGCGAGCTCGGCATGACCGGCAGGCAGACCGTGCTGTTCGTGGACGAGGTCCACCGGTTCAACAAGGCGCAGCAGGACGCGCTGCTGCCCGCGGTGGAGAACCGCTGGGTCACGTTCATCGGCGCGACGACGGAGAACCCGTTCTTCTCCGTCATCTCCCCGCTGCTGTCCCGCTCGCTGCTGCTCACCCTGGAGCCGCTGGCCGAAGACGACGTCCGCGCCGTCCTGCAGCGCGCGGTGGCCGACCCGCGCGGCCTCGGCGGGCGCGTCACGCTGCACCCCGACGCCCTCGACCAGCTCGTACGGCTGGCCGGCGGCGACGCGCGGCGCTCGCTGACCTACCTGGAAGCCGCCGCGATGCTGGCCGACGAGGTCACGGCGGAGGTCACGGTGGAGGTCGTGGAGAAGGCCGTCGACAAGGCGGCCGTGCGCTACGACCGGCAGGGCGACCAGCACTACGACGTGGTCAGCGCGTTCATCAAGAGCATGCGCGGCTCGGACGCCGACGCGGCGCTGCACTACCTCGCCCGGATGGTGGAGGCGGGGGAGGACCCGCGGTTCGTCGCCCGACGGATCGTGATCTTCGCGAGCGAGGACGTGGGGATGGCCGATCCCACGTGCCTGCAGGTCGCGGTGGCCGCCGCCCAGGCCGTGGAGTTCATCGGCCTGCCCGAGGGCAGGATCAACCTCGCTCAAGCGGTCATCCACTGCGCGCTGGCGCCCAAGTCGAACGCGGTCGTGAAGGCGATCGGCGCGGCCTCCGACGACGTGCGGCGCGGCATGGTGGGCCGCATCCCCGACCACCTGCGCGACGCCCACTATCCGGGCGCGAAGAAGCTCGGCCACGGCAGGGGCTACCAGTACCCGCACGACTTCGAACACGGCCTCGTCCGCCAGGACTACGCGCCCGAGGAGCTGCGGGAGCGCCGCTACTACGAGCCGACCACGCACGGCGCGGAGGCGCGGTTCGCCGAGCGCTGGGCGAAGATCCGGAGCTTCCTGCGCGGCGGCTGAGCACCGCCGGTCTGCGGTCCGGTGTGTGTGATGCGGAGCGGCCTAGGTGTGTGATGCGGAGCAGCCCAGGTGTGTGGTGCGGAACGGCGGGCAGGTCGTTCGCGGTAAGGTCTTGCCATTCCAGCTCCGTTGATCTAGGGAGATCGGCACATGCTTACCGCGGGAGAGCTGGCGGGCCTCGTGGTCGCCATTTTCTGGGTGATCCTGGTCTGCTTCATGGTCGTCGTGCTGGTCAGACTGGCCAGACTGCTGACCGAGACCCGCAAGTCGGTGGCCGAGCTGAGCGACCGCATCGCCCCGCTCCTCGACGACATGAGCCAGACCGTCTCCGAGGCCAACCGGCGGCTGGTGGCCGCCGAGGAGATCACGGACAACATGCGTGACGTCAGCGGCAACATGGTCAAGATCACCGGGGTGGCGTCCACGCTGTTCGCCGGTCCGGTGCTCAAGATCTCCGCCTTCAGGGACGGCTTCCGCCTGGCGCTGGCCCGGCGCGCCGCCCGCAGGGTCCCGGCCCGGCGGGTCGCCCGCGGCGGCCCCCGCACCGGCCCTCGAACCGGAGACAGGATCAGCGAGCGGCACACGGCCGAGCGCGCCGTGGAGCGCCGGGCGATCGGGAGGGGACGCGGATGATCCGGCGGCTCTTCTACATGTCCCTGGGCGCGTTCCTCGCGGTCTGGACCATGCGTAAGCTTCAGTCGTTGCGGCCCGACCACGTGGCCAGGCGCACCGCCGACCGCGCGGTGACCCTCGCCGACCAGCTCAGGGACTTCGCCGGCGAGGTGCGCCGGCTGTCGGCGAGCAGGGAAACCGAGTTGCGTGCCGAGCTCGGGCTCGACACGGTTGATGTAACCACCACCGGCAAGAACAGAATCTACGACGTAAAGGACGGCCGCTGAAATGGAGTCGGCAGAGATCGCGCGCCGCTTCCTGCGCTTCTTCGAGGAGCGCGGGCACACAGTCGTGCCCTCGGCCAGCCTGGTCGCCGAGGACCCGACACTGCTCCTCGTGAACGCGGGGATGGTCCCGTTCAAGCCCTTCTTCCTGGCGCAGCAGACGCCGCCGTACCGGCGGGCGACGAGCGCGCAGAAGGTCATGCGCACCCTCGACATCGACGAGGTCGGCAAGACCACCCGGCACGCCAGCTTCTTCCAGATGCTCGGCAACTTCTCCTTCGGCGACTACTTCAAGGAGCAGGCGATCCCGTTCGCCTGGGAGCTGCTCACCCGGTCCGAGTCCGAGGGCGGCTTCGGCTTCCCCGAGGACCGCCTGTGGGCGACCGTCTACCTGGACGACGACGAGGCCCAGGACATCTGGCACCGCAAGGTGGGCCTGCCGCTCGACCGCATCCAGCGCCGCGACCTCGCCGACAATTACTGGCACATGGGCGTCCCCGGGCCCGGCGGGCCGTGCTCGGAGATCTACTACGACCGCGGCCCCGAGTACGGCCGCGAGGGCGGGCCGATCGCCGACGAGAACCGCTTCCTCGAGGTGTGGAACCTCGTCTTCATGCAGTTCCAGCTCAGCAAGGTCCGCAGCAAGATCGACTTCGACGTGGCGGGCGAGCTGCCGGCCAAGAACATCGACACCGGCATGGGCCTTGAGCGCATGGCGGCGATCCTGCAGGGCGTCGACAACATCTACGAGATCGACACGACGTACAAGATCCTCGATACGGCGGCCGAGCTCACCCGGTCGCGCTACGGGCGCGACAAGCGCGCCGACGTGTCGCTGCGGGTGGTCGCCGACCACATGCGGGCGGGCGTCATGCTCGTCGGCGACGGCGTGCTGCCGTCCAACGAGGGCCGCGGCTACGTGCTGCGCCGCATGCTGCGCCGCGCGATCCGCAACCTCCGCCTGCTCGGCGCGGGCGAGGAGCGGCACATGCACGCGCTCACCGCCGTCACCATCGACGTGATGGGCGAGCAGTACCCCGAGCTCAAGGCAGACGCCGCCAACATCCACACGGTCATCGACGCCGAGGAGGCGTCGTTCCTCGGCACGCTCCGCACCGGTACGGCGATCTTCGACGTCGCGGTGGAGGAGACCAAGCGCAAGGGCGCCGCGACGCTCAGCGGCGACCAGGCGTTCCAGCTCCACGACACCTACGGCTTCCCGATCGACCTCACCCTGGAGATGGCGGCCGAGCAGGGCCTCCAGGTGGACGAGGAGGGCTTCCGCCGGCTCATGAAGGAGCAGCGGGACCGGGCCAAGGCCGACGCCGCGGCGAAGAAGACCGGCAACGCCGACATCTCGGTGTTCACCGGCATCCTGGAGAAGGCTGGAAAGGTCGACTTCCTCGGTTACGACCACACCACCGCCGAGGCCAACGTCATCGGCCTGCTCGTCGACGGCGCGTCCGTCCCGGCGGCCGGCGCGGGGACCACGCTGGAGGTCGTGCTCGACCGCACCCCGTTCTACGCGGAGGGCGGCGGTCAGCTCTCCGACCAGGGCCTGATCCGCACCGGCGGCGCGGAGATCGAGATCGTGGACGTCCAGTCGCCGGTGGCCGGCCTGGTCGTGCACCGCGGCAAGGTGCGCACCGGCGAGGTGCGGGTCGGCGACCAGGCACAGGCCGACATCGACCTGGAGCGGCGCCGCGCGATCTCCCGCAGCCACACCGCGACCCACCTGGTCCACCGCGGGTTCCGCAACGCCCTCGGCGAGTCGGCGGCCCAGGCGGGCTCGGAGAACTCCCCGGGCCGCTTCCGCTTCGACTTCACCGCGGCCGGGGCCGTCTCCCCGTCGATGCTGCGCGACGTCGAGGACGAGGTGAACGCCGTCCTGATCAACGACCTCAAGGTCAACGCGTTCTACACCAGCCAGGCGCAGGCCCGCGCGATGGGCGCGCTCGCGCTGTTCGGCGAGAAGTACGGCGACGAGGTCCGGGTGGTCGAGGTCGGCGACTACTCCCGCGAGCTGTGCGGCGGCACGCACGTGGCCAGCTCCGGCCAGCTCGGCCTGGTGAAGGTGCTGGGCGAGTCGTCCATCGGCGCGGGCGTGCGCCGTGTGGAGGCGCTCGTCGGCCTCGACGCGTTCCGGTTCCTGGCCCGCGAAAGCGTGCTGGTCGCCCAGCTCAGCGAGCAGCTCAAGACCCGCCGCGAGGAGCTGCCCGAGCGCATCGAGGGCATCGTCACCCGGCTGCGCGCAGCGGAGAAGGAACTGGAGAAGGTCCGCTCGGCCCAGGTGCTCGCGGTGGCCGGCGAACTCGCCGCGCAGGCCCGCGACGTGCAGGGCGTCTCCGTGGTGACGCACCGCGCGCCTGATGGCACCTCCGCCGACGACCTGCGTAAACTCGCCCTCGATGTGCGCGGCAGGTTCCCTGGCGACCGCGCCGCGGTCGTCGTCGTCTCCGGCGTCCCCTCCGACCGGCCGGTCGTCGTCGCCGCGGTCAACGAGGCGGGACGCGAGCGCGGCCTGAAGGCGGGCCGGCTCGTCGGCGTCGCCGCCAAGGCACTCGGGGGTGGCGGTGGCGGCAAGGACGACGTGGCCCAGGGCGGCGGCACGCGGCCCGAGGCGATCGGCGACGCGCTTCGCGCGGTCGAGGAGGCCATCTCCTCCGCGGTGGCGTGAGCGGCCGATGAGGCACGGCGTCAGGATCGGGGTCGACGTCGGCTCCGTCCGCATCGGCGTGGCCCGCAGCGACCCGTCGGGTCTGCTGGCCACGCCGGTGGAGACCGTACGGCGCGGCCGCGGCGACCTGGCGAGGATCACGGAGATCGTGGCCGAGCACGAGGCGATCGAGATCGTGGTCGGGCTGCCCACGTCGCTGTCGGGCAGGGAGAGCCACGCCGCCGGGGCCGCGCGCGAGTTCGCCGCGCGACTGGCCGCCCGGGTGGCTCCGGTCCCGATCCGGCTGGTGGACGAACGGCTCACCACGGTCAGCGCCCAGCAGGGCCTGCGTTCCAGCGGCGTGAAGGCCCGCAACCAGCGTGACGTGATCGACCAGGCGGCGGCCGTCGTGCTGCTGCAGGCCGCGCTCGACGGCGAACGGGCCACCGGCAATCCCCCCGGCAGACCTCTCGAACCACCGCGGCCCGGCAACGGGCCAGGTGAGGAAGCGAGCGGCGGGACCGCACGGTGAAGCGGACCGCGGCCGCCTTGGCCGGGGGTCTCGCCCTGGTCGCGGTGGCGGTGGCGTACGGCGTGCACCAGGTGGTCGGGCAGTCCGACAAGGCCCCCGACTACTCCGGCGGCGGCTCGGGCACGGTCACGGTCGAGATCACGCCGGGGGCGAGCGCCGGCGAGATCGGCGAGACGCTGGAGCGGGCCGGCGTGGTGGCCAGTGCCCAGTCGTTCGTCGAGCAGGTGATCACGCGCTCCAAGGAGAGCGGCCTGCACCCGGGCCGTTACACCCTGCGGCGTCGCATGGCCGCCGAGAGCGCCCTCGATCTGCTGCTCTCGCCCGCCAGCAGGGTCGTGCGCACGGTCACCGTGCCCGAGGGGCTGCGCACGAGCGAGGTGCTGCGCACGCTCGCGGACCGGACCGGCATCCCCCTGAAGGACTTCGCCGAAGCCGTCGCCGAGCCCCGGCGCCTGCGCCTGCCCGCGTATGCCGAGGGGACGGCCGAGGGCTTCCTGTTCCCCGCGACGTACGAGATCGAGCCGGGGATGACCGCCGTCGATCTGCTCAGGAAGATGACGGCCCGGTTCCGCGTCGCCGCCGCGAAGGTGAAGCTGGAGGAGCTGGCGCCGCGCGTGCGGCTCACGCCCAAACAGGCGGTGACGGTCGCCAGCATCGTGCAGGCCGAGGGCGGCGTCCCGGCCGACTACCCCAAGATCGCCAGAGTGGTGTACAACCGTCTCGCGCGCGGCGCGAAGCTGGAGATGGACAGCACGGTCAACTACGCGCTGAACCGCCACACCCTCAAGGTCAGCACCCAGGACACGCGGGTCGAGTCGCCCTACAACACCTACGCGCGCCCCGGGCTGCCGCCCGGGCCCATCGGCAACCCGGGGGAGAGCGCGCTCGCGGCCGCCCTCCACCCCGCCGAGGGCACGTGGTACTGGTTCGTGACCACCGATCCCCGGCGTAAAATCACCAAATTCACTGACAAAGAGGCGGAGTTCAGGAAATATCGGGAGGAGCTGAACAGGTATCTCGGGACGAACTGATCGTTCCCCGGGGCATCCGCGCGGCGCCGCCCGCGGGGTTCCGGAGCGCGCCCGGTGCGTCCGCACGGCCCCGCCGCCCCCGGGCGGGGCTCCATATATCGGGAACGCCCCCCGCGGAACCCCCTGTCCCGAACCCCCTCGGTTTGGCACACTCGCTTGACGGGAGGCCTCTCGTACCGAGAGATTGGCCAGCGCACTATGAATGATCTGGACATGGACTTCCTGCTCGGCGCCGAGGACGACGACGGTTCTCCCCGGCGCCGGCCCTCTGGCAGCCGGACCCAGCAGCGGCGCAGCCGCAGACGCCGCAAGAAACAGCGGCGCAAGGGCAGGGTCGCCACGCTGTTCGCCGTCGTGATCATCGTCGGGGTCCTCGGCGGCCTCGGCTACTTCGGGTTCACCTGGGCGCGCGGCGTGATGATCCCCAAGGACTACACCGGGGAGGGCCGCGGGGAGGTCGTCGTCGAGATCGAGGAGGGCGCGAGCGCCACCGACGTCGCCCAGATGCTGGAGGACCAGGGCGTCGTGGCCAGCGCCCGGGCGTTCATCAACGCCATCGGCGCAGCGGGCAAGAGTTCCTCGCTCCAACCGGGTCAGTATGAGATGCGCAAGGGCATGTCCGCGGAGTCCGCTCTGGCCCTGCTCGACCCCAAGAACCGCGTGCTCAACCGGCTGACGATCCGCGAGGGACTGCGGCTCAGCAAGATCTACGAGGAGCTGTCGACCGCCACCGGCAAGCCGGTCGAGGACTTCAAGAAGGCCGCCCGCACCGACATCGGGCTTCCCTCGTACGCCAAGGGCCGTCTGGAGGGCTTCGCGTTCCCGGCCACGTACGAGATCAGCAGCAAGCTCACCCCGCAGCAGATCCTCACCAAGATGGTCGACCGGTTCAACCAGACCGCGGATCGGGTCGACCTGGAGGCACAGGCGAAGCAGCTCGGCTTCAGCGCCAGGCAGATCATCATCATCGCCAGCATCGTGCAGGCGGAGTCCGGCAGCGCCGAGGACATGCCGAAGGTCGCCAGGGTCGTCTACAACCGGCTGACCTCCAACCCCCAGATGAAGCTGGGCATGGACAGCACGGTCATGTACGGCCTGAACAAGTACGGCATCGCGGCCTCGCACGCCGACCTGGAGAGCACCTCGCGGTACAACACCTACAAGTACTTCGGCCTGCCGCCCGGCCCGATCGCCAACCCCGGCGACCACGCGATCGAGGCCGCGCTGCACCCGGCGGACGGCAACTGGCTGTACTTCGTGACGGTCGACCCGAAGCGGGGCATCACCAAGTTCACCGACAAGGAGACGGAGTTCTGGAAGCTCCGCGACGAGTTCAACAGGAACAACAAATGACCGTGACCGGCCGCCGGGCCGCCGTGCTGGGCTCCCCGATCGCGCACTCGCTGTCCCCGGTGCTGCACCGGGCGGCGTACGCGGCGATGGGCCTGGCGGACTGGCGCTACGACGCGATCGAGTGCGCCGAGGACGGGCTGGCCGACCTGGTCGGCGGGCTCGGCCCGGAATGGGCGGGGCTGTCGCTCACGATGCCGCTCAAACGCGCCGTGCTGCCGCTGCTCGACACCGTCTCCGAGCTCGCCGTGGCGGTCGGCGGCGCCAACACGGTGGTGTTCCGCGACGGCGCGCGCCACGGCGAGAACACCGACGTGTACGGCATCGTCCAGGCGCTCGCGGAGGCGGGCGTCCCCGCGCCCGCCTCGGCGGTGATCCTCGGCGGCGGCGCCACCGCGGCCTCGGCCGTCGCCGCCCTGCGGGAGACGGGCCTCGCGGAGGTCACGCTGGTCGTGCGCGACCCGGACCGCGCGGGAGAGACCCTGCGGGTCGCCGAGCGCCTCGGCACCACGGTGACCGTGCGCTCCTTCGGCGACTTCGACCCCGCGGCCGACCTGGTCGTCTCCACGCTGCCGTCCGGCGCGGCCGACGCGCTGGCCGAACGGGTCGCGGCCCGCCTGCCCGAGAAGGCGGCTCTGTTCGACGTCGTCTACGCGCCCTGGCCGACGGCGCTGGCCGCGGCCGTACGCGCGCGGGGGCGCACCGTGATCGGCGGCTTCCCGATGCTGCTGCACCAGGCGGTGCGGCAGGCCGAGCTGATGACCGGCCGCGCGGACGTGCCGGTGGAGGCGATGCGCGCCGCCGGCGAGGCCGAGATCGCCCGGCGCGCGGCCACCTGAGCGGCACCGTGACGCCCCCCGTGGCGGCCCCTGTGGTGGCCTTGGAATACGTCGGGGGGCCTTCGGGTTTGTGGTAACGTAGGAACTCGATCGGTCCGGCATGAGCTGGACGCGCAAGCGGAGGTCCTCCTCCCACCTGCTTCGCCGAAAGGCGGACGGGTCCAGGATCACACCGGAGTTTTCGGCAGGAGAGCTCAGTGACCCCGCATGCGTGACGTGCGGGGTTTTGTTTTTGCTCCGCGCGGTCGAGACAAGCGGAAGTCTTTTGGAGGTCCCATCAGCACCGAGCCCCGCATCAACGACCGTATTCGCGTGCCCGAGGTGCGCCTCGTCGGCCCGAACGGCGAACAGGTCGGCATCGTCTCCATCGGCGACGCACTGAAGCTGGCGCAGGAGAGCGATCTCGACCTGGTGGAGGTTGCGGCCACGGCCCGCCCGCCCGTCTGCAAGCTCATGGACTACGGCAAGTTCAAGTACGAGTCGGCCATGAAGGCGCGCGAGGCCCGTCGCAACCAGGCGCACACGATCATCAAAGAGATCAAGCTCCGGCCGAAGATCGACCCGCACGACTACGAGACCAAGAAGGGTCACGTCGTGCGCTTCCTGAAGGCGGGAGACAAGGTCAAGGTCACGATCATGTTCCGGGGTCGCGAGCAGTCCCGGCCGGAACTGGGCTTCCGGCTCCTGCAGCGCCTCGCCGAGGACGTCACCGACCTGGGGTTCGTCGAGTCGCAGCCGAAGCAGGACGGTCGCAACATGATCATGGTGATCGGGCCGCACAAGAAGAAGGCCGAGGCGAAGGCCGAGAAGGCCGCCGCGAAGGCCCGCGGCACCGACCAGCAGGAGGCGGAGCCCGCCGAGGAGCAGGCCGCGCAGCCGCAGTGACGCCCGCCTGAACCACCAGGCGGGGCGCCGCAGACGTACACGGAAACCGAGACCGGGGCGGTCTCGCGGAGTAAGGCAGGCCGCCGGCCCGGGTTACCGGCCCGGGCCGTCGGCACGGACGAAAGAGGAGAGACGGCTGAGATGCCGAAGATGAAGACGCACAGCGGTGCGAAGAAGCGGTTCCGGCTCACCGGATCCGGCAAGGTTGTCCGCCGCCGCGCCAACCGGCAGCACCTGTTCGAGCACAAGCCGTCCACTCGCACGCGCCGTCTCGAGGGTGTCGTCGTCATGTCCGACGCCGACACCAAGAAGATCAAGAAGCTGCTCGCGAAGTAACGACCCGGGGAGATAGAACAACATGGCACGCGTGAAGCGGGCGCTCAACGCCAAGAAGAAGCGCCGGGTCGTTCTCGAGCGGGCGAGCGGTTACCGCGGGCAGCGGTCGCGGCTCTACCGCAAGGCCAAGGAGCAGATGCTCCACTCGATGACCTATGCGTACCGGGACCGCAAGGACAAGAAGGGCACGTTCCGCCGGCTGTGGATCCAGCGGATCAACGCCGCCGCCCGCGCGAACGGCATCACCTACAACCGGTTCATCCAGGGCCTGCGCCTGGCCGGCATCGAGGTGGACCGCAAGATCCTCGCGGACCTCGCGGTGAACGACACGCAGACCTTCGCCACGCTGGTCGAGTCCGCCAGGAAGGCGCTCCCGTCCGACGTGAACGCGCCGGTCGCCTGACACCTGCGCAAAGACGAGGGCTCGCCGCCTGCGGCGGGCCCTCATTCACGTCAAGGGGGAACAAGCGGGGCATGGCGGAGCTCACCAATATCAAGTCGCCGCGCGTCAAGGCGGCCCGCAGGTTGACCAAGCGGGCTTTCCGGGACCGCGACCGGGCGTTCCTGGCGGAGGGGCCGCAGGCGGTCCGCGAGGCCCTCGCGCTCAAGGACGTCACGGTCGAACTGTTCACGACGGTCGAGGCGGAGACGCGGCACGCCGACATCGTGGCCGCCGCCGTGGCGGCGGGCGTCCCGGTACACCACGCGAGCGGCGAGGTCATGTCGGAGCTGACCCAGACGGTCACCCCGCAGGGCCTGCTGGCCGTGTGCAGGTTCGTGCACGTCCCGCTGGCCGAGGCGGTGCCGCGGGGGGCCCGGCTGGTGGCGATCCTCGCCCACGTGCGCGATCCCGGCAACGCGGGCACGGTCCTGCGTACGGCCGACGCCGCGGGCGCCGACTCGGTGGTGTTCACCGACGCGTCGGTGGACCCGTACAACGGCAAGTGTGTGCGGGCCAGCGCGGGCAGCCTGTTCCACCTGCCGGTCGTGACCGGCACTCCCGTGGCGGACGCCGTACGGCACGCGCGGGAGGCGGGGCTGCGCGTGCTCGCGGCCGACGGCGCGGGCACCCGGACGCTCGACGAGGTCGCCATGGACGTGCCCACCGCCTGGCTGTTCGGCAACGAGGCGTGGGGCCTGCCGCCCGAGCTCCTCGCGCTGGCCGACGAGGTGGTGCGCGTCCCGATCTACGGGCGGGCGGAAAGCCTCAATCTCGCCACCGCTGCCGCGGTCTGCCTGTACGCCTCCGCGCGCGCTCAGCGGCAGACCTTACATTCCGTGGAAGATCCCACTACCCCCGCGCTCTGAGGCTGCTGCCGAGCCCGGGAAACCCGCTATTGTCGGCGAAGGAGTCGCGCAGGACGCGGCGGCGCGCGCAGTTCCGGAGCTCGAGGAGGCGGTCTCGTGCGAGGTGACGACACCCCCGGCGGCGCCCTTGAGGGGGACGCCGGAGGGCGGGCGCGCATCGACGTCGACGACCTTCCCGACGGCCTCGTCGCCACCGACGCCGACGGCGTGATCCTGATGGTCAACCGGGCCGCCGAGCGGCTGACCGGGGTGACCCGCGAGGCGGCGGTGGGCAGGCTCATCGGCGACGTGCTGCCGATGCGCGACCAGGACGGCCGCGACTGGTGGAAGTGGCTCGACCCGCAGGGCGGGCTGTCCATCCGCAGCCGCCAGCCGGAACGGCCGCTGCACCTGCCCGGCCGCCAGGAGATGCTCGTCGCCGCGCGCTTCGTCCGCACGCCGCCGCGCGGCGGACGCGTGGAGCGCGTCGTGATCACGCTGCGCGACGCCTCGGCGCGCGCCCGGATCGAGCGCAGCCGCGCCGACCTGGTCTCGACCGTGGCCCATGAGCTGCGCTCGCCGCTGACCAGCGTCAAGGGGTTCACCGCGACACTGCTGGCCAAGTGGGAGCGCTTCACCGACGCCCAGAAGCGCGTCATGCTGGAGACGGTCAACGCCGACGCCGACCGGGTGACGCGGCTGATCACCGAGCTGCTCGACGTCTCGCGCATCGAGTCGGGCAGGGTGGAGATCCACCGCCAGATCGTGGACGTGCCGGCCCGGGCCCGTAAGATCATCGCGGGCCGGGTGGCGGCGGGGGAGCCGGAGGACCGCTTCCGGCTGGAGGTCCTCGGCGAGCTGCCGGAGATGTGGCTCGACCAGGACAAGATTGACCAGATTCTCGCGAACCTGGTGGAAAACGCGGTGCGCCACGGACGCGGTACGGTGACCATAGTGGTGGAGCCGGTCGAATGGGGTGTGGCGGTGTCGGTGCGGGACCAGGGTGAGGGCGTGGCGCCCGAGCTGGTCGGCCGCGTCTTCCGCCAGTTCTGGCGGGGAAACGGCCGCCGCCGCGGGGGGACCGGACTCGGGCTGTTCATCGTCAAGGGCCTCGTCGAGGCCCACGGCGGCACCATCAGCGTGCAGCGCGCGCCCGGCGGCGGCGCGGAGTTCCGATTTACCTTGCCCACCGGCACCCCTGACTTCGCCTGAGCCTTTTCCACATGGCCGTCGCACAGGCCGTGGCGCGCGAAGGACGGCCCGGTGGGCTGATCGGACGGGTTCCCTGACCGGCAAGATTTGCCCGGACGGAGCGGTGTCCGGAGTGGTGCGTCGCAAGGCGGAGGAGGAGTCGATAACAGCGTTATCGGCCGCTGCAACCCCGGGCCCCGCGGAAATTCTGAGCTTGCGAGGAATTTTCGTGGGTGGGGCGACAACGCCGCGAGGTGCCGCTCCGGGCGACGCGACGGGGCAAGGATTGACGGGATGGGCACTAAACTGACCACGCTGAGCGCAGGGCGCTCGCAGGCCCCTGGATACGGAGCTCTCTCTTGTCGAACACCTATGACCCGGTCGAGGTGACGCCGCTGCACGCCGACGAGGTCGCGCGGGCGCAGGCCGACGCTCTCGCCGCCATCGCCGCGGCGCGCGACCTCGACGATCTGAAGCAGGCCAGGCTGACGCACGTGGGCGACCGCTCGCCCATCGCACTGGCGAACCGTGAGATCGGCGCACTGCCGCCCGCCGCGCGCGCCGAGGCGGGCAAGCGGATCGGCGCCGCGCGCAAGGCGATCGGCGAGGCGCTCGCCACGCGCCAGACCGAGCTGGAGGCGGAGCGGGACGCGCGGGTCCTCATCGAGGAGACGGTCGACGTCACGCTGCCCTGGGACCGCGCGCCGCGCGGCGCCCGGCACCCGCTGACCACCCTGCAGGAGCGCATCGCCGACGCGTTCGTGGCGATGGGTTACGAGGTGGCGGAGGGGCCCGAGCTCGAAGGCGAGTGGTTCAACTTCGACGCGCTGAACATCGCCCCCGACCACCCGGCCAGGTCCGACCACGACACGTTCTTCGTGGAGAGCGTCGACTCCGGGAAGGTGCTGCGCACCCAGACCTCGCCGGTGCAGATCAGGGCCCTGCTGTCGCGCCCGCTGCCGGTGTACGTGGTGTCGCCGGGCAAGACCTTCCGCACCGACGAGCTGGACGCCACGCACACGCCGGTCTTCCACCAGGTCGAGGGCCTGGCGGTCGACAAGGGCCTGACGATGGCCCACCTGAAGGGCACACTCGACCGGTTCGCCGAGGTGATGTTCGGCGCGGGGATCACCACCCGCTTCCGGCCGCACTACTTCCCGTTCACCGAGCCGTCGGCCGAGCTCGACCTGCGCTGCTTCGTCTGCCGCGGCTCCTCGGCGGTGCCGGGCAACCCGCCCTGCCGCACCTGCAAGTCGGAGGGCTGGATCGAGTGGGGCGGCTGCGGCATGGTCAACCCGCGCGTGCTGCTCGCCTGCGGCGTCGACCCCGCCGTCTACTCGGGATTCGCCTTCGGCATGGGCGTGGAGCGGACGCTGATGTTCCGCCACAACGCCGAGGACATGCGTGACATGGTCGAGGGCGACATCCGGTTCACCCTGCCGTTCGGAATGGAGGTCTGATGAAGGTCCCGCTTTCATGGCTGCGGGAGTACGTCGATCTCCCCGCGGTCACCGCCCAGGAGGTGGCCGACCGGCTCACCGCCGCCGGCCTCAAGCTGGAGGCCATCCACTCGCACGGCCACGAGATCAAGAACGTCGTGGTCGGCCGGGTCCTCGAGATCGAGGAGCTGGCCGGGTTCAAGAAGCCCATCCGGCACTGCAAGGTCGAGGTGGGGGAGGCGACGCCGCGCGAGATCGTGTGCGGCGCGACGAACTTCTCCGAGGGCGCCGTGGTCCCGGTCGCGCTGCCCGGCGCGGTGCTCCCCGGCGGTTTCGAGATCGGCTCCCGCAAGACCTACGGGCGTCTCTCCGACGGCATGATCTGCTCGGAGGCCGAGCTCGGCATCGCCGAGTCCTCCCCGGGCATCCTGCTGCTGCCGCAGGACACCCCGATCGGCGCCGACGTGGTCGAGCTGCTCGGCCTGCGTGACGACGTGCTCGAACTGGAGGTCGCGACCGACCGCGGATACGCCCTGTCGATCCGCGGCGTCGCGCGTGAGGCGGCCATCGCGTTCGGCGTGCCGTTCCGCGACCCTGCCGCGAGCGAGGCGGAGTCCGGGGGCGGGGAGTCCTGGCCCGCGGCGATCGCCGACCCCACCGCCTGCGACCGGTTCGTGCTGCGCTCGGTCACCGGCTTCGACCCGGCCGCCGAGTCTCCGCTGTGGATGCGGGTGCGGCTGGCCCGCGCCGGCATGCGCTCGGTCTCGCTGGCCGTCGACATCACCAACTACGTGATGCTGGAGCTCGGCCAGCCCCTGCACGCCTTCGACCGGTCGCGTCTGTCCGGCCCGATCGTCGTACGGCGGGCCCGGCCGGGGGAGACGCTGGAGACGCTCGACCACGTGGTGCGCACGCTCCACGACGAGGACATCCTCATCACCGACGACTCGGGCCCGATCTCGATGGCCGGCACGATGGGCGGCCTGCACACGGAGATCTCCGAGACCTCGACCGACATCGTCATCGAGGCGGCGCACTTCTCCGCCACCGGCATCGCCCGCGAGTCGCGGCGGCACAACCTCGTGAGCGAGGCGTCCAAGCGGTTCGAGCGCGGCGTCGACCGCGAGCTGCCCCTGGCCGCGTCGTGGCGTGCCGTCCAGCTCCTGGTCGAGCTGGGCGGGGCCGTCGCCGGTCCCGGAGTGACCCACGCCCAGGTGGAGGTCTCGCCGGTGCGGATCACCATCCCGGCCGACCACCCCAGCCGGGTGGCGGGCGTGACGTACGAGCGGGAGAGCGTGATCCGCAGGCTGGAGCAGATCGGCTGCGTGGTGACGGAGGGCGCCGCCCCCGCCGCGACGGCCGGGCACGGCGTCGCGGCCACCGGCGTGCTCGCCTCCGGCGACCTCGCCGACCGGCTGGCCGTCCACGGCGACGACCTGATCACGGTCACGCCGCCGACGTGGCGCCCCGACCTGACCGACCCGAACGACCTCGCGGAGGAGGTCATCCGGCTTGAGGGGTACGACCTCATCCCGTCGGTGCTGCCGCCCGCTCCTGCCGGGGGCGGGCTGACCGAGGCGCAGCGGCTGCGCCGCCGGGTGGGCGGCGCCCTGGCCCACGCGGGATACGTGGAGGTGCTCGCCTACCCGTTCATGGGGCCGCGCGACCTCGACAATCTGCTGCTGCCCGAGCAGGACCCCCGCAGGCGGGCGACCCGGCTGGTCAACCCGCTCAGCGAGGACGAGCCGTACATGCGGACCACGCTGCTGCCGGGCCTGCTGAAGATCCTGGTGCGCAACGTGGGCCGCGGCTTCGCCGACGTGGCGCTGTTCGAGTCCGGGCTGGTCTACCGGCCCGAGCCGCAGGCCCCGGCGACGGCTCCGGTCCTCCCGGTCGACCGCAGGCCCACGGAGGAGGAGCTGGCGGCGATCGAGACGGCGCTGCCGAGGCAGCCGCTCCGGGTGGCCGTGGTGCTGGCGGGTGAGTTCGAGCGCTCCGGCTGGTGGGGCGAGGGCCGGCAGGCGTCCTGGGCGGACGCCGTCGAGGCGGCCCGCACGGTCGCGCGGGCGGCGGGCGTGGAGCTCGGCGTCCGGGCCGACCAGCACGAGCCGTGGCATCCCGGGCGGTGCGCCGCGCTGACCGTCACCGACGCCGAGACCGGCGAGCCGGTGCTGGTCGGTCACGCCGGCGAGCTGCACCCCCGGGTCGTCGAGGCCTACGGGCTGCCGCCGCGCACCTGCGCGATGGAGCTGGAGCTGTCGCTGCTCAGCCCCGACGGGCCGGTGCAGACGCCCGCCGTGTCCGCCTACCCGGTGGCCACGCAGGACGTCGCGCTGACCGTCGCCGCCTCCACCCCGGTCGCCGAGGTCGAGGCCGCCCTCCGGGCCGGGGCGGGCGAGCTGCTGGAGTCGATCCGGCTGTTCGACGTCTACACCGGCCCGCAGGTGGGCGAGGGCAACAAGTCCCTGGCGTACACGCTGCGGTTCCGGGCGCCCGACCGCACGCTCACGGTCGAGGAGACCACGGCGGCGCGCGACGCCGCCGTCGCTCTCGCCGCAGAGCGCACCGGAGCCCAGCTCCGCGGCGCCTGAGCATGATCGCCTGAGCGGGTGCCGGCACGGTGTGAATCGACACGGTGCCGGCACCCGCCGCTGTTTCGCGGCCACAGCACCGAGCAGCGCCGGCCGTCGGCCGGGTCCCATAATGGCGTCGTGATGGACAGGCGGCTGCGCGTGGTACTGGCCGAGGATTCCGTCGTGCTCCGTGACGGGATGGCCGAGCTGCTCGGCGTCCGGGGATGCGAGGTGGTGGCCACCGCCGGGACGGCGCCCGAGTTGCTCGCCGCGGTGGTCGAGCACCGGCCCAGCGTGGCCGTGGTGGACATCCGGATGCCGCCGACGCACACCGACGAGGGCATCCGTGCGGCCGTGGAGATCCGTGCGCGGATGCCCGAGGTCGGCATCCTGGTGTTCTCCCAGCACGTCGAGATCGCCGCGGCCTCCCGGCTGCTGGCGGACGGCGCGGCGGGCATCGGGTATCTGCTGAAGGAACGCGTCGCCCGCACCTCCGAGTTCGTGGACGCGCTGCACCGGGTCGCCGACGGGGGCACGGCGCTCGACCCGGAGGTGGTCACCCGGTTGGTGCGCGGTGGAGGGCGCAGCCGGGTGGACACCTTGACGCCACGCGAGCGCGAGGTGCTGGAGCTGATGGCGCAGGGCCACTCCAACCGTTCCATCGCCGCGCTGCTGGTCGTGTCGGAGCGGGCGGTGGAGAAGCACGTCGCCGCGGTCTTCGCCAAGTTCGGCCTGCGGGCGACAGACGCCGACAACCGGCGGGTGAAGGCCGTTCTCACCTACCTGGCGGAGAGCGGAAGCCGATCTCTCAGCACAGACGAGCCGGCAGCTCGGCGGTGACCACTGTGGGCCCGCCGGGCGGGCTGTCGATCCGCAGGACGCCGTCCACCGCCGCGAGCCGCCCGGCCAGACCGGTCAGACCTGTGCCGGCGCCGAGTGCCGCGCCGCCGCAGCCGTCGTCGCGCACGGTCAGGCTGACCCGGCCGTCGGCCGCGCTGACCGCGAGTTCGGCCGAGCGGGCGTCGCTGTGCTTGGCGACGTTGGTGAGCAGCTCGGCGGCGCAGAAATAGACCGCACGTTCGACTGCCTCGTCCGGACGTTCCCTCAGGTCAAGGCAGACGGTAACCGGCAAGGGCGTAGTGGCGGTGAGCTCCGGCAACGCCTCGCCGAGGCCGTTGTCCAGCGCCGCCGGATGAATGCCCCGCACGAGCCGTCGCAGCTCGGCGATGGTGTCGTCGGTCTGGCCTCGGGCACGGTCCACCAGGGTGCGCAGCCGCCCGAGGTCCGGGCCCTCGGCGGGAACGAGGGCGTCCTCGGCCAGCGAGAGGGTGATGGCCAGGGCGACCAGCCGCGCCTGGGTGCCGTCATGCAGGTCGCGCTCAAGACGGCGAAGCCGGTCGGTGTTCTCCGCCAGGAGGGTGGCGCGGGCGGTCTCCAACTCCCGGACGCGCCGCTGGGCACGGGCCGGGCCGAGCAGCGACCGGGCGAGCCGCCGGTCGACCCCGGTCAGCGCCCGGACCACGCCGGGCACTGCGGACAGCAGAAGCAGGCCCAGCACGACGGAGGCGGCATCCATCCAGGTGATCGGTCGCGGGCCCGGTTCCAGCAGGCGGCCCCAGAGGGGAAAGCCGATCAGCCAACCGCAACCCGGGGGAAGCGCCGCGGCGGCGGCGAACCCGAGCACACCGAGCGGCAACCGTAGCACCAGATACAGCAGCGTCCGCCAGGCGACCGGATCGGTGAGCACGACACGGCCGCGGGCGGCCAGGCCCACCGGGCGGGGCAGCCCGTCCGGGGCTTCGACGCGCTCGCCGAGCAACCGCTGGAGCAGCCACCGGTGCAGTGCGCCGAGCCCACGCGCGCCCAGCAGCGCGGCGGCCACGAACGGCAGGCCGAGCACCGTGAGCGAGAGCAGCGCTCCCGCGTACACAACGGCGAGTGCGTAGACGGCGCCGAGCATCGCGAGCGGCAGCCCGACGACGGCGAAGGCCCATTCGCCACCCCGCACGGAGAAGTACCGGCGCCGCTCAGCCACGGCCACCGCTCACCAGCTCCGCCGCCGGGCCGTGAATCGCCGCCAGGCCCGTGGCCAGGATGCACGGAACGGTCAGCGCCGCCGCGCCCGCGGCGATCCACCCGCAGGCGGCCACCGGGACGGACGGCACCACCGAGCCGGTCACCGCGGTGCTGAACGCCGCCGACGCCGCGCCCGCGACCGCCGTGCCGAGCAGCACACCCACCGCCGCGGTCAGCACCGCCTCCGTGGTCAGCATGCGCAGCAGCTGCGACCGGGTGGCGCCGACCAGTCGCAGCAGGGCGAACTCGCGGCGCCGGTCGGCGGTCACGGCGACCAAGGTGTTGACGGTGGAGACGGCGGCGAAGCAGGCCAGCAGCGCCAACTCGGCCTGGCGCAGCCAGACGTCCGTGGCGGAGGCGACACTGGTCACCGTCCCACTCCCGCTGTGCTCGGCGGTACGTGTCATGATCGCCATGGTGCCCGAGAGTCCCACGAGCAGTGCGACCGGCACCACGGCGGACGAAAACCGCCGCGCGTATCCCCGCAGGTTGGCGTCGGCCAGCCACCCCGCACCCGGCGCCAGAGGTCGTACCGGCGCGCCCGGCGCGGCCGCCAGGACGCGCGCCGCGAGCGGCCCCGCCAGGGCGACCGCGATCAGCAGCACCAGAGCACCGAGCAACGCCGCCTGCCCCGCTTTGTCCGACTGCTCCGGCGGCCGCGTCGCGGCCAGTCGCAGCAGCAGGACGCCGCCGACCAGGGCACCGATTCCGGCGAGCAGGCGTGGCGCACCCGTCCGCCCCTGTTCGGCCGAGCTCGCGGTGAGGGCGGCCGCGGGCGCGATCGCGGTGATCCGCCGGGCGGCGACAGCCGACGCCGCCAGGCCGACGGCGAACGCGGCGGCCAGCGCGACCAGCATCGGCACCGGTGTCCCCGGCACCCGCACGCCCGGCGCCGCCATTCCCCGCCGCTGCAACTCGGTGAGGAGGCGACGGGCCGCCGCCGCGCCGGCGCCCCATCCCGGCGCGGTCACCAGCAACGTCGTCGCGATGACCTGGCCGCGGACCAGCCGCCGTGCCTGACGGGGTGTCGCCGCGATCGTGCGCAGCAGGGCCAGCTCACGATGCTGCTGACGCACCGCGAAACCCAGCGCGTTGACCACCACGAAGAACGCGACGAGCACGGCGATCTCACCGAAGACTCCGGCGATCACCACCAGTCCGGGACCGGCGGGCGCCCCGGGGGTGGCCGCCGAGGCCATGACATCGGCGGCGAACAGCGAGCCGAACAGCGTCACGGTGGCGACGGCGAGGAAGAGCGCGACCGCCAGGCCGATGAAGGCCGCCGGACGCCGACGCATCTGCCCGAGGGCGATCGCGGCCATCACGCTCACCCACCCAACCGGCTCAGGCGTTCGCCGACCTGGGCGGCGGTGGGCCGGTCAAGCTCGTTCACCACCACGCCGTCGGCGAGCAGCAGCACCCGGTCCGCGTAACCGGCGGCCACCGGATCGTGAGTCACCATCACGCAGGTCCGGCCGTCCCGGTCCACACCGGCCCGCAGCAGGGCGAGGATCTCGTGGCCGGTGGCCCGGTCGAGCGCACCCGTCGGCTCGTCGGCGAAAAGCACCTGAGGGCGGGTGAGCAGCGCCCGGGCGATCGCCACCCGCTGCTGCTGCCCACCGGACAGCTGGCCGGGCCGATGCCGCTCTCGCCCGGCCAGCCCCACCCGGGCGAGCGCGTCCAGCACCCGGCCCCGGTCAGGCCGCTCGCCGGCGAGCCGGACGGGAAGCTCAACGTTTTGCGCGACCGTCATCGCCGGCATCAGGTTGAACGCCTGGAACACGAACCCGACCCGGCTGCGCCGCAGTTCCGCCAGCCGCCGCTCCGGCAGCCGGGACACTTCTGTACCGCCCCACCAGACCGAGCCCCGAGTAGGCCGGTCCATCCCCGCAAGGCAGTGCAGCAAGGTGGTCTTGCCGGAGCCCGACGGCCCCATCACCGCCGTGAACGTGCCGGGTGCGAAGGCCACTGACACCCCGCGCAACGCCCGCACCCCGGCAGCCCCGCGCCCGTATTCACGATGCAGGTTCTCCGCGCGGGCGCCTGTTCCCACCTCGATATCTCTCGTGATCTCCGCCATGCCCTCATCCTCGGCGAGCGGGACACGGCGATCGATCGTGCCCGCCCCCGAATTCGGGGTTCGGGAAACCGAACCCCGGTCACCACCGGCACGCCTGTCCTGTCCCGGGCCGCCGACACCTCGCTACTTTGCGGCTCGCCGTGATCTCGGGGATTCTGGACGTTGTGCGCCCGGCGCCGTGGAGAGACGGCGCGGGCAGACTGCGGTGTTCACGCCCGGCCGGCTCGGGATCGGCTGGGCGTTGTCGACCGGTGGGTGACCGGGCGACCTGTCTGTTTGCGGAGGAGCGGTGCGTCACCTGCTGGTGTTCCCCGAGCGGGACAGCGCGGAGGAATCCGCAGAAAGCGTGGCCGAGCTGTTCCCGGCACTCGGCGTTCCCGGCGTCGTCCGTGAGTTGCTCGCGGGCGAGGACGACGCCGAGGACGCCCAGTGGGTGGTCGTCGTGGACGACCCGGACGGCGCCCTCGGCCCGGCCGACCTCGCCCGGCTCGACGCCCTCGCCGAGGAGGGCGAGGGCTGGCGCGAGCCGGGCTGACCGTCGTCCTACGTGCCGTACACCTCGAAGGAGTACAGCGAGTAGCCGTAGCCGGTGGCGCGCTTGACGCCCTGCATCCGCACGTACCGTGCGCCGGCCGGCGCGAACGTGACGTTGTCCACGCCGCCGTCGCCCGTGGTCGTCTGCGCGACGGTGGTCCACGCGGCGCCGTCCTGCGAGGTCTGGATCCGGTACGACGAGCCGTAGGCCGTCTCCCAGCGCAGGATCACCCGTCCCACGGTCTTCGCCGAGCCGAGATCGACCTGGACGTACTGGTTGTCGCTCCACCCGCTGGCCCACCGGCTGGCCGGGTCCCCGTCGACGGCCTTCGCCGCGCTGTTGGAGCCCTGGGTGCTGGACGCGCTCGCCGTACGGCCCAGGGCGAGATCGGTCACGTCGTCTCCGCGGTGCGCCGGGAACGAGACGACCTGCTGGTAGGTCGGCCGGTTCTGCCAGGAGATCAGCGAGTGCTTGACGCCTCCGAGCGGCGACTGCCGGACGGCGTCGGCGCACCACTGGTCGCCCGCCGAGCAGGAGTCGTCACCCGGGTAGGTCGTCGCCGCCGGTTCGGCCAGCGCCGCCGACAGGCTGTCCAGCAGGACCGTACGGCAGGCCGCCACGGTCGCCCCGCAGTACTTCGCCGCCAGGGGAGCGGTCACCGGGTCGCCCAGCACGGCCCGGATGTCCTTGTCCACGTAGCCCCACCACCCGTACTGGAACGACGAGCCCTTGTGGGCCTGGGCCTCGTTGGCCGATCCGGGCAGTGAGGAGACGTCGCCCTGCTGGTGCCCGGACGGCGACTCGTTGATCTGCAGCGCGTTGACCAGCGCCTGGTAGAGCCCGTCGCCCAGCCCGGGCCGGAACTGCGCCCGCACCAGCTTCGGCCACCACGCGTCGAAGATTCGGATGGCGTCGGCGTGCGCGTAGGTCTTGCTGCCCTTGGCGGTCTCCTCCCGCTTGGCGCCCGCGGCGGCCCAGGCGGACAGCTTGGAGACGGCCGAGGCCAGTGCGGGATCGGAGACGGACGCGCTGTTGATCACGCGCAGCAGCTTGGGCAGCACCTTCCACCCGCGCAGGTCGGTCGTCGCGGCCGACGCCATGATCTTCACGACCCCGGCGCGGTCGAGGGTGCCCGAGGACAGGGCCGCCTTGACCGGCGCGTCGAGCAGGTCGGCCCGGTGGACGGCGCCGAAGCTGAAGTTGCCGTCGGCCGCGCCGAAGTCCTTGGCCTGCTTGTTGTTCCAGCTCACGAAGTAGTCCTGGTTGACCGCCTGGGGGTGCGCCGAGGGCGGGACGTAGGACGCCGTGTTGGCCGCCGGGTCGAAGCCGCTCCACTCGTGGGCGGCGTCGCCCGTCATGGGCAGGTTCGGGTCGGACACCGCCGACCGCACGGGGACGTTGCCGGACATGAAGTACGCCGCGTCGGCGGAGTTCACGTAGAACCAGTTGAACGCGAAGCCGATGGTGGAGGCCGAGTTGCGGAAGGCCGCCGCCGAGCCCATCTCTGCCGGGTCGTTGAACATCTGGAAGCCGATCGCGGAGTCCGCCTCGTGCTGATAGGTCGAGCGCAGCGCGGTGAACGCCATCGGCACGCCGCCGACCGTGCCCCGCCAGGTGACCAGGCCATACTTGGTCCGCTTGACGACCAGGTCGTACGACCCGGCGGCGGTGGAGTCGGCCGTGTTGGGTTTCCAGGAGTTGGTCTTCTTCAGCGTCTCCATCGGCGTGCAGACGCCGTGGTAGAGGTAGTTGTCGCTGGAGATCGTGGGCGTGCCGCCGTTCGGGTCGCACAGCGTCACGGCGTACGTGTCGGTGATGTCCTCGGCGGCGGAGGTGGCGCTCCAGGCGTAGTCGGTGCCGCGTCCGAGCAGCACGTAGAGGTTGAGCCCGGCGAAGGCCGCGCCGCGCGCCCGGATGCCGGGCCCGGACAGCTCCTCCAGCATGAGCAGCTGCGGCGCGAAATAGCCGGTCTGCGGGCCGAAGACGGCGATCGGGTGGCCGCCGGTCGCCTTGGCGGCCGAGACCACGATGGCGTTGGACATCTCCGGCTTGGAGTTGTCCACCGTGAGCCCGGTCAGCGCGCTCTTGACCTGCGTGGTCGCGGACGTCGCGGTGCCGGTCTCGTTGGCCGTGATGTCGACCGGCGCGGTCGTGCCCGCGTCGGGCAGCACCACTCCGGTCGCGCCGGCCGGGGCCGCCCCGAAGGGGAAGCTCTGCCCGCTGTGCAGGGTCAGCACGGTCTCCGGGTCGTTCTGCGAGCGGAGGGCCGCCCACACCCGGTCGCCCTCGGCGGCGCCGTACTTCGCCCGCGCGGCCACGCGTACCAGGGCGGACTGCATCTCGGCGCCGCCGCCACCGCCGAACAGACCGCCGATCACGCCGGAGATCGCGATCAGGTCGGTCATCCGGAAGTCCTCCGGGCCGCCCTTGTTCGTGATCGCGTCGAGGTGGCCGGTGAGCACGTACTCACCCGGACAATCGCGGTTGGCCATGCAGTGGTCGATGTACGCGTTGATCCCGGCGATGTAGTTCTGCACGTCCGCGTAGAGCTGGGCGCCCCGGGTTCCGGCCGTCTTCAACCGGTCGATCTGGGCCTGGAGGTCGGCCTCGGTGTAGGGGGAGTTGCGCCAGACGCTCTGCTCCAGCTCCCTGTTGCCGGCGGCGCCACCGGCGAACGGCGTCAGCTCGCCCCGGCCGACGTGGCGCATGAGGTCCATCAGCCACAGGCGGTCCTGCGCGCCGGCGTATCCCGCTCCGAACATGGTGCCCTCGCGGGTGGTGCCGGTGACGTGCGGGACGCCGGTCGCCTTGTCGCGGACGATGGTGACGTCCGAACGCGGGCTGACCGTGCTGTCGACCTGGTTCGCCGGCACGCCGAACGCGCTGTCGTTGAAGAACGCGGAGATCTGCTCGTCGGTCAGGCCGGTGTAGCCCGAGACGAGGTCGGCGTACTTGCCGAGCTGGTCCTTGCTGTGGGCCGGGTACGTGCCGAGGGTCTGGTTGCCCAGGATGTCCACGAGCGTGGCGTTGCCGTTCTGGCCGGGCGGCAGGACGTCCGCACACTGGCCGAGACAGTAGTCGTCGGGCGGGTAGTAGGGGGCCGCGGCGGCCGGCGCCGCCGGCAGGCCGACGGCGATGAGGGCCAGCGCGGCGGCAGCGGTGATCGCCCGTCGAAGGCGCGCGTGCATGGGGGAACTTCCCTTCGCGGTGTCAGGGGGTGAAGGGACCGAGGGTGGTGCTGTTCACGCGCGTGAATGTGAGCGATGCTCAACTCTGGACGATACGCGCGGGTAACCAGAGGAGCAATGGGTGATTCCTCGCCGGTGGCGGCAGCCCCGCGTCCGCTCTGCCGCCGGTTTCGTGAAGGCGAAGGTCAGAGAGCGTCGATCTCGGTGAGGTCGATGTCGATCTCGAAGGGCACCGACAGCTTGAGCCGGTCGTGGTAGATCCCGGTCAGCGCGTACGACGTGGTTGCCGGGTCGAGTTCGTAGACGTAGACCGTGGGCCGGTCGGACTGGTTCTCGATCCGCCAGAAGTGGGCGATCCCCGCCTCCGCGTAGAGTTGCGGCTTCTGCGACGAGCAAACGACAGGGGTGCGGCGCTCCCCCGGAAGAGCGCCGCACCCCTAGGCGGAGGTCAGCCGGCCTGGCAGGAGACGGACGGCCAGGTCCAGTTGCCGTTGTGCTGGATGGTCACCCCGAAGTTGTTGCCGCTGCCGTTCGGCTTGGCGACCATCACCTGTGAGCTGGGCCAGCTGGCACTGGTGTTCCAGGTCGCGATGATCTTCGCGGGGGAGGGGACGTTCATGGTCACGGTCCAGTTGCTGGAGCCGCTGACCGAGACGTTGAGGTTGTATCGGTCGCTCCACTGCTGACCCGCGGACAGTGTCGCGGTGCAGCTGCCGCCGCCGGGGTTCGTGGGCGTGACGGTCGGCTGGCCGGTCGGGCCGCCGCTGCCGCCGTCGGGGGCGACCGCGCGGCCGGTGGACGGCGAGATCATGCCGGCGCACAGGTTGCGGCTGCGGAGGTTCGCCGCGATCTGCGAAATGGCCTGGACCGTCGTCGCGTACTGGTCGTGCATGAGGATGATCTGGCCGTTCTGGAGCCGGCCGGCGGCCTGCACGATCTGGGCGGTGCTGGCGCCGTTCCAGTCCTGGGAGTCGACGTCCCAGATGATCTCCCTGAGGCCGAGCTGCTGCTCGACCGACTTGAGGGTGGAGTTGGTCTCGCCGTACGGCGGGCGGAACAGTTTCGGCGCGGAGCCGGTGGCCTGCTGGATGGCCTGCTGGGTCAGCTGCAGCTCCGACTGGATCTGCGAGCTGCTCATCTGGGTAAGGTGCGGATGGGTCCAGCTGTGGTTGCCGACCCACATGCCCGCGTCCACCTGGGCCCGGACCAGAGACGGGTTGTTCTGGGCGTTCTGCCCGATGTTGAACATGGTGGCCCGCAGGCCGTTGGCCTTCAACGTGTTCAGCAGGTTCGTCGTGTTGCTGGGGTTGGGGCCGTCGTCGTAGGTCAGGCCGACGTATCCGGCACTGCAGTCGGCCGCGCTCGCGGGCGCGGCCGACAGGGCCACGGCGGCGAGCGCCGCGGTCAGGACGCTCGCGATCGCGGCGGCGAGGGTCTTGCGTAAGCGGGGACGTCGTCCGAGGGGCACGGCGCTGTCGGCCATCTCTCGCTCCTTCGATCGGGGGGAGGGCCGGACGGCGCCGTTCACCGGTAGGTGAGCGCCGCCCGGCCCAGGGGTTCGCCGGGCATCATTCTGAGGAACGACGCTGAAACATGTCAAAGAATCGCAGAAATGTTTCAGGAGTTGATCTGTTGATGTGCTCGTTGAACTGCCGAAACATCGGATGAAGATTTCATGACGGGAGCGTTCGGTAGGGACGATCCGCGTGCTTCCGGGCAGGGCCGCACCTGGAGACGCGACAGTCGTGCGGTGGGGAAGCGAGCTCTCCCCGCCGCACGACCGGGGTGTCGGGCGGTTGCCGTCGCGGTTGTGCGTGTCAGGACGCGCTGCAGGTCAGTGTCGGCGTGGCGGCGGTGCCGTTGGCGACGAAGCCGAAGGTGGTGGAGGCGCTCGCGCCCAGGCTGCCGTTCCACGATTCGTTGCGCACGCTCACGGAGGAGCCGGAACCGGACTGCAGGCCTCCCCACAGCTGGCTGATGGACTGGGAGCCGGGCCAGCTCCAGGTGACCGTCCAGCCGCTGATCGCCGAACTGCCCGCGCGTACCGTCACATTGGACTGGAATCCGCCGCCCCAGGAGTTGACGGTTTGCATGGTCGCCGTGCATGCGCCGGTTCCCGCAGTGGGCGTGACCGTGGGAGTGGGGCTGGGACTGGGGGACTGCGGGCTCGACGGAGACGGGGACGGGGACGGGGAGACCGGGCCGCCGCCGTCGGGGGCGACAGCCCGCCCGGTGGACGGCGAGATCATGCCGGCGCACATGTTGCGGCTGCGGAGGTTGGCCGCGATCTGCGGGATGGCCTGGACCGTTGTCGAGTACTGGTCGTGCATGAGGATGATCTGGCCGTTCTGTAGGCGGCTCGCGGCCTGGACGATCTGGGCGGTGCTCGCGCCGTTCCAGTCCTGGGAGTCGACGTCCCAGATGATCTCCCTGAGACCGAGCTGCTGCTCGATCGACTGGACCGTCGAGTTCGTCTCGCCGTACGGCGGGCGGAACAGCTTGGGTGCGGAGCCGGTGGCCTGCTGGATGGCCTGCTGGGTGCGCTGGAGTTCGGACTGGATCTGCGAGCTGCTCATCTGGGTAAGGTGCGGGTGGGTGTAGCTGTGGTTGCCGACCCACATGCCCGCGTCCACCTGGGCCCGGACCAGGGACGGGTAGTTCTGGGCGTTCTGCCCGATGTTGAAGAACGTGGCGCGCAGGCTGTTGGCCTTCAACGTGTTCAGCAGGTTGGTGGTGTTGCTCGGGTTGGGCCCGTCGTCGTAGGTCAGGCCGACGTAGCCGCCGCTGCAGTCGGCCGCCCGCGCGACCGTGGCGGACAGGGCCACGGTCGCGAGCGCCGCGGTGACGACGCCCGCGAGCGCCGTGGCGACCGCCTTGCGTAAGCCTGTACGTCTTCCGATGGGCACGGCGTTGTCGGCCATGTCTGTTCCTCCTGTCAGGGACTCTGATCGGACACCGGGAACAGGCCTGGTGGCACATCATGGCGCCGCCCGGCCCGGGGGTTCGCCGGGAGGATCATTCTGGGAAGCGCCGTTGAAACATGTCAAAGATCTATTAGAAATATTTCAGCGAGGATCGGCCAAGCGCGGGTCGCGCTGCGAACGCCGATGAACCTTTCACGCCGTCGCAGACTCCGGCGGGCGGAGAGCGAGCGCGTGCTCGTCGGTCCTGGCGTCGTACCGCCGGAATTTGGGCAACGCGGCGGCCATCAGCCCGACCGCGGCCAGGCAGAGCAGTCCGCCCGCCCCCAGGGAGAACCGGGTGCCGCCCAACTGGGCCATGAACCCCGCCCGCGCGTCGCCCAGCATCGGCCCGGTCGAGTAGGACAGCAGTTCGATGCCGGCGAGCCGCCCGCGATAGGAGTCCGGGATCGTCTGGTTCCAGATAGTGCCGCGGAACAGGCCGCTCACCATGTCGGCGCCGCCCGCGACGGCGAGGAACAGGAAGACCAGCCAGATGTCCGGCATCAGGGCGGCGAGCGCCACGGCGACGCCCCACAGGGTGGCCGAGACGATGACGGCGAGCCCGTGCCGGTGGACGTGGGCCGTCCAGCCCGAGGTGAGTGAGGCGATCACCGCGCCCACGCCGCCGGCCGCGTACAGCACTCCGACGGCCTTGGGCGCGCCGAGGTTCTCGGCCAGGAAGGGGAACAGCGCGGTGGAACTCGCGAAGGCCATCGCGGCGATGTCCACGAGATAGGTGCCCATCAGGTCCGGCCGTCGCAGCGCGTACCGTACGCCTTCCAGCAAGGAACGCAGCGACGCGGGGGTGGGCTCGTCGGCGCGGGGGACCGTGCCGACCCTGATCAGCAGCGCGAGGGACAGCAGGAACGTGGCGACGTCGACGCCGTAGGAGGCGGCCGGGCCGAGCGTGGCCACGATGAGACCGCCCGCGGCCGGCCCCGCGATCATGGCGGCGTTGCGGACCAGGCCCTGCACGGCGAACGCCGCAGGCATCCGGTCCAGCGGCAGCACCCGGTTGATCAGCGCCTGCTCGCTTGGCCCGCGTATGCTGCCGAGCCCGGCGGCCGGCGCCCCTGCGGCGTACAGCACCCACACCTGCGGCCGGGGCAGCAGCGCGTTGACGAGCAGGAGCACTGAGGAGAGGCACAACCCCAGCTCGCTGAGTATCACGATCGTGCGCCGGTCGCGCGCGTCGGCGATCGCGCCGCCCCACAGGCCGCACACCACCATCGGTACGAACTCGGCCATGCCCACCAGGCCCACCGCGACGTAGGACTCGGTGAGCTGCTTCATCTGGTAGGGCACGGCCACGGTCGTGATGACCGTGCCCAGCATCGTGATCAGCCCCGAGCCGAGCAGGAGGCGGAAGTCGCGGAACTCGCGCAGTGGACTGAGATCGAGTCTCAGCCGCCGGGCGAGGGACACGAGGGAACGGGCAGGAGCGTCCGGCACGACGAGCCATCTCATCCGGTCGGCCCCGGAAGAGGCAAGCCGTTTTCCGGGCCGTTCCGCCCT
The DNA here is from genome assembly GCF_030268985.1 of Microbispora sp. NBRC 16548. NCBI lineage: Bacteria > Bacillati > Actinomycetota > Actinomycetes > Streptosporangiales > Streptosporangiaceae > Microbispora > Microbispora sp. NBRC 16548. The sequence goes on along the minus strand of NZ_BSSF01000012.1, from coordinate 14,247 downwards.
CCACGCCGCGTGACGGTGCGGGCGTGGAGGGAATGCTGGTCCTGCGACTCGGCCGGCGCGACCGAAGGGACGCCCGGCCCCGGCGGAGGGAGTCGGCATGGGCGTCATCCGGTGCCGGACGATCACGCTTCGCCTCCTGACCGTGTCGGCTCTCCTCCTGGGCGCGGCTCCCGTCGCTCCCGCACCGGGAGCGGCCGACCCCGGGCGGCGACCGCGTGACGCGGAGGCGGCGCTGGGCGCCGTGCTCGACCGGGCGGTGAGCGAGGGGTCTCCGGGCGCGCTGGCCCAGGTGTCCCGGGCGGGCGGTACGACGACGGTCACGCGCGGATTCGCGGACACCGGAACCCGGCGCAGGCCCCGGGCGGACATGCGGTTCAGGATCGGCAGCACGACCAAGACGTTCGTCGCCACCGTCGTCCTGCAACTGGTCGCCGAGGGCCGCCTCCGCCTGGACGACACGGTCGAACGGTGGCTGCCGGGGCTGGTCACCGGCACCGGCAACGACGGACGGGCCATCACCATCCGGATGCTGCTCAACCACACCAGCGGGCTGTTCAACTACACGAAGGACGAGCGCGTGCCGGAGGGGCTCGAACGCGATCCGCTCACGACCTTCACGCCGCGACGACTGGTGGGGTACGCGCTCAGCCACCCTCCGGTGTTCCGGCCCGGGACGTCCTGGGAGTACTCGAACACCAACTACGTCCTGCTCGCGATGATCATCAAACGCGTGACCGGGCACGCGTACTCCACCGAGATCACCACACGCGTCCTGCGCCCGCTGGGCCTGCGCGCGACCTACTTCCCCGGCACGTCGCCGGACGTCCGCGCCCCCTTCATCCACGCGTACAGCAAGGACGGGCTCTCGCGCTTCAACCCGTCCTGGGCCTGGGCCGCAGGTGAGATGGTCTCCACGGTCGGCGACCTGAACCGCTTCGACTCGGCGTTGCTGTCCGGGCGCCTGCTGCCCGCGCCCCTGATGCGGGAGATGCTCACCCCGGTGCTGAAGTCCGACGTCTTCCACGGGCCCGGCCCCTACCGCTACGGGCTCGGCGTCATGATGGTCACGTTGCCCTGCGGCGTCACCGTGTACGGGCACGGCGGCACGATCTTCGGCTCGCTCACCTGGATGGCCGGCACCCGTGACGGCCGCCACACGCTGTCTTTCGACCTGAACGGCGACAAGGTGAACCAGGGGGAGCTCACCACGGCGGCGAACATCGCGGAGTTCTGCCCGGCGACCCCGGTCCCCTCGCAGCCGTCGGCTCCGAGGGGCACCGGGCTCCCGCGAGTACCGGGCTCCGAGGGGCGCCGCGCTCCCGGGTGACCGATCAGGCGGGGACCTTGTCGAGGAAGCCGTACACGTTACGGATCCGGCCGTCCTCGGCGAGCGCCACGACGTCGAAGCCGATCACTACGGGCTCGGCGGCGCCTTCCGGGCCGAGGTGCCAGGTGAAGCGCGCGATGTCGCGGTGGCCGTCCACGGGCCCGCCCAAGGTGAACACGAACCCGGGGAACATCTCCTGCGCTCCGGCGATCACCGCGGCGATCCCCTCGTGCCCGGTGACGGCGGCCAGCGGGTCGGTGTAGCCGCCGTCCTCGGTCCACAGGTCCGCCACCGCCTTCGCCCTGGCGTCGGCGTCCCGCTCGTTCCAGGCGGCGATGTAACGCTCGGCCAGGGCGGTGTAGTCGGTCATTGTCCACTCCTTCGGGGATGTCTTCCGTGTGACACGTGAACGGTGTCACGGAGCCCCGAGGAAAGGCGATTACGCGGCAGGTAAGGCTAGAGACCCAGCGTCTCCTTGCGCAGGTGGGTCTTGAGCACCTTGCCGCCGGGGTTGCGCGGCAGTTCGGCCTCCCTGAACCAGAACCGCACCGGCACCTTGAACGCCGCGATGCGGCCGCGCAGGAACTCCTGGAGCTCCTCGCCGGTGGCGCCGGCGCCCTGCTTGAGCCGTACGACCGCGCCGACCTGCTCGCCCAGCTCGTCGTCCGGGATGCCGATCACTGCCGCGTCGTCCACCGCGGGATGTTCGAACAGGGCGGCCTCGACTTCGGCGCAGTAGACGTTCTCGCCGCCCCTGATGACCATGTCCTTGGCGCGGTCGACGATGTAGACGTAGCCGTCCTCGTCGATGCGGGCCAGATCGCCCGTGTGCAGCCAGCCGTCCACGAACGTCTCCGCCGTGGCCTCCGGGCGGTTCCAGTAGCCCATGATCACAATGGGCCCGCGCATGCACAGCTCACCGACCTCGCCGGGCGGCAGCTCGGCGCCGAGCGGGTCGCAGACCTTGACGTCCACGACGGCGAGCGGCAGCCCGATGCTGTCGGGCTTGGCCAGGTAGTCCCCGCCGCTGTTGTAGATCGCGAGCGCCGTCGTCTCGGTCATGCCGTATCCGTTGGCGGGCGTGCGGTTGGGGAGCGACTCGGTGATCCGCTCCAGCAGCTTCGGCGGGGCCGGGGCGCCGCCGTACGAGACGGAGCCGAGCGAGGAGATGTCGTGCTTGTCCAGGTCCGGGTGCGAGAGCAGCTGCCAGGCGTTGGTCGGCACACCGCTCATCACGGTGACCTTCTCGCGCTCGATGAGCTCCAGGGCCCGCTTGGGGTCCCACTTGTACATCAGCACGAGCCCGCCGCCGCTGAACATCGTGGTCATCAGTACGGCGAAGCACCCGGTGACGTGGAAGAGGGGCACGGTCAGCAGGGTGATCCTGCGCTTTTCCGCCGCCGCGGCCACGTCCCTGCCGGCCATCGCCACTGTGCGCATCATCGCGTACGCGACGGTCATCGGCGCCTGGCCGAGGTTGCGGTGGCTGCCGAGGGCGCCCTTGGACCTGCCCGTGGTGCCGGAGGTGTAGAAGATCGTGGCGGGGTCGTCGGGGCCGACCTCGACCTGCGGCAGCGTCACGTCGGCGCGGACCTCGCCGAGGACCTCGGCCCAGTTGGCCCCCTCGCCGCGGGTGACGATCATCGGCAGGCCGCTGCCGGCCATCCGGGCGGCGCGCTCGCCGTCGGCGATCACGACCTTGGCGCCGGAGTCGCTCAGGCCGTACTCCAGCTCCTGCTCGGTCCACCAGGCGTTGAGCGGCACGGCCACCGCCCCGGCGGCGAGCACGGCGGAGAAGGAGACGATCCACTCGGGGTAGTTGCGCATGGCCACGGCGACGCGGTCGCCCTTGCGCACGCCGTAGTCGTCCACCAGGCGGTTGGCGAGCGTCGCGGCCAGCCGGAAGTGCTCCTCGTATGTGATGCGCTCGTCCTCGTAGACGATGAACACCTTGTCCCCGTGAAACCGGGTGATCTCCAGGAGGGCCCGGAAGGACGCCGGAGCGTGCTTCCACACCCGGATCTTGTGACCGCCGACCTCGACCTCTTCCATCTCGAAGAGCTGCCCGGGCGCCGTGAGCTGGGCCTGGACCTGTTCGTTCGTGATCGTCATGCTGGCGCACTCCCGGATTCGTTCGTTAACCGGAGGTTTCACGATACCGACCGGTAGGTACGTCGGCTAGATGTCCATCCTTCGGAATGCTGCTTGCATGCTCATGCTTTGCGATGCATACTCTCTACACCAGCAAGAACATGAGGTCCGATGCATGATCATGCAGGGATCGCGAAGAATCGGGGGGCGCGGATGAGGGCGGCGATCGCCGGAGCCAGCGGCTACGCGGGAGGAGAGCTGCTCCGTCTGCTGCTCGGACACCCCGCCGTCGAGATCGGCGCGCTGACCGCCGCGTCCAGCGCGGGCACCAGGCTCGGCGCCCACCAGCCCCACCTGCCGTCGCTGGCCGACCGGGTGATCGAGCAGACCACCCCCGACGTGCTCGCCGGTCACGACGTCGTCTTCCTCGCCCTCCCGCACGGTCAGTCGGCCGCGGTCGCCGCCGAGCTCGGCGACGGCACGCTCGTCGTCGACTGCGGCGCCGACTTCCGGCTGACCAGCGCGCAAGAGTGGACAGCATTCTACGGCGGCGTCCACGCCGGCACGTGGCCCTACGGCCTGCCCGAGCTGCCCGGTCAGCGCGAGGTCCTGCGCGGCGCGCGGCGCATCGCCGTCCCGGGCTGCTACCCGACCGCCGCGACGCTGGCGTTGTTCCCCGCCTTCGCGGCCGGGCTGGCCGAGCCCGACGTCGTGGTCGTCGCCGCGAGCGGCACCTCCGGAGCCGGCCGGGCGCCCAAGACCCACCTGCTCGGCAGCGAGGTCATGGGCTCGGTCAGCGCGTACGGCGTGGGCGGGGTGCACCGGCACACTCCGGAGATGGAGCAGAACCTGTCGGCGGTCGCCGGACGGCCGGTCCGGGTGTCGTTCACGCCGACCCTCGCGCCGATGAGCCGCGGCATCCTCGCCACCTGCACGGCTCCCGCCGCCTCAGGTGTCACCCCCGCCACGGTCCGGGAGGCGTACGAGACGGCGGTGAAGGACGAGCCGTTCCTCCACCTGTTGCCCGAGGGGGTCTGGCCGGCGACCGCGATGACGGTCGGGGCCAACACCGCGGTCCTGCAGGTCACCCTCGACGAGCGGGCCGGGCGGATCGTCGCCGTCGTCGCCATCGACAACCTCACCAAGGGGACCGCGGGCGGCGCGATCCAGAGTGCCAACCTCGCTCTCGGCCTTCCGGAAGAAGTCGGCCTTCCCACCAATGGAGTCGCCCCGTGACCAAGATCGTCCCCTGTGAGGAGCGCGCATGAGCGTGACCGCACCGCTGGGCTTCCGCGCCGCAGGAGTCGCCGCCGGAATCAAGAGCGGCGGCGCCCGCGACCTGGCCCTGGTCGTCAACGACGGCCCCTCACGTGCCGCGGCCGGCGTCTTCACCCGCAACCGCTTCAAGGCCGCGCCCGTCCTGTGGTCGGCTCAGGTCCTCGGCGGCGGCCGGGTGAGGGCCGTCGTCCTCAACTCCGGCGGCGCCAACGCCTGCACCGGCCCGCTGGGCTTCCAGGACACCCACGCGACCGCCGAGAAGGTGGCGGAGGTCCTGGACGACTCCGCGGCGGAGATCGCGGTCTGCTCCACCGGACTGATCGGCGAGCGGCTGCCGATGGACGCGCTGCTCGGCGGCGTGGGGACCGCGGCCGCCCAGCTCAGCCGCGACGGCGGCCTGGCGGCGGCCGACGCGATCCGGACCACCGACACCGTCAGCAAGATCTCCTTCCGCCGCGGCGAGAACGGCTACATGGTGGGCGGCATGGCCAAGGGCGCAGGGATGCTCGCGCCCGCGCTCGCCACGATGTTGTGCGTGCTGACCACCGACGCCGATCTCACGTCCGAGGAACTCGACACGGTGCTGCGCAAAGCGACCTCCGTGACGTTCGACCGGCTCGACACCGACGGCTGCATGTCGACCAACGACACCGTGCTGCTGCTCGCGAGCGGAGCGTCGGGTGTGCGCCCCGACCTCGCCGAGTTCGAGAAGGTCGTCACCGCCGTCTGCGCGGACCTTGCCCGGCAGCTTCTGGTCGACGCCGAGGGCGCCTCGAAGGCGATCTCCATCGAGGTCGTCGGCGCGGCGTCGGAGGAGGACGCGGTGGCGGTGGGCCGTTCGGTCGCCCGCTCAAACCTGCTCAAGTGCGCGATCCACGGCGAGGACCCCAACTGGGGCCGGGTGGTCAGCGCGGTCGGCACCACCGACGCCGTGTTCGACGCCGAGCGGGTCAACGTGGCGGTCAACGGCATCTGGATCTGCCGTGGCGGCGCGGCGGGAGACGACCGCGCCAAGGTCGACCTGCGGCCCCGCGACGTGACCATCACCATCGACCTGTCCGCCGGCCCGCACACGGCGACCGTGCACACCACGGACCTCACGGCGGCCTACGTGCACGAGAATTCGGCGTACTCGTCATGAACGTCAGGCGGAACGGCGCCCTGGACAAGGCGCACACCCTGATCGAGGCGCTGCCCTGGCTCGCGCGCTTCCACGGCGCGACCGTCGTCATCAAGTACGGCGGCAACGCGATGACGGAGGAGCACCTGCGGGCCAAGTTCGCGGCCGACGTGGTGTTCCTGCGCTACGCCGGCCTGCGGCCGGTGATCGTGCACGGCGGCGGCCCGCAGATCCAGTCGCACCTCGATCTGCTCGGGATCGACAGCCACTTCGTGTCCGGGCTGCGGGTGACCACACCCGAGGCGATGCAGGTCGTCCGGATGGTCCTGGTCGGCCAGGTCAACCGCGACGTGGTCGGACTGATCAACGGGCACGGGCCGTTCGCGGTCGGCATGTCCGGCGAGGACGCCCACCTGTTCACCGCCGAGCGCAAGCACGTCGTCGTGGACGGCGTCAAGGTCGACATCGGCCAGGTCGGAGAGATCGTCCGGGTCGAGGCCGGTGCCGTGCGGGCCCTGCTGGACGACGGCCGCATCCCGGTGGTGTCGTCCGTGGCCCGTGGCGAGGACGGCGGGATCTACAACGTCAACGCCGACACCGCCGCAGCCGCCCTCGCCGTGGCGCTCCAGGCGTCGAAGCTCATCGTCCTCACCGACGTCGAGGGGCTGTACGCCGACTGGCCCAACAGCGAGGAGGTCGTCAGCCGTATCGGCGCGTCCGAGCTCGCCGCGTTGCTGCCTTCGCTGTCCAGTGGCATGGTGCCGAAGATGGAGGCATGTCTGGCGGCCGTGCGCGGAGGCGTCCCACAGGCCCACGTGCTCGACGGGCGGGTGCCGCACGCGCTGCTGCTGGAGGTCTTCACCGACGAGGGCATCGGGACGATGGTCGAGCCCGACGACGCCGTCCCGGCGGTGCGAGGCGGGATCGGAACGACGGCGGACGGCGCCGTGAACGGGGAGGTTGCCAGGTGACCACCAACGACGAACTGCGCGGACGCTTCGAAGCGGCGTTCATGCGCAACTACGGGGTGCCGCCGGTCGCCATCGCCCGCGGCGAGGGCTGCGCCGTCTGGGACGTGGACGGGCGCCGCTACCTCGACCTCATCGGCGGCATCGCGGTGACCTCGCTCGGCCACAACCACCCGGACCTGGTCGAGGCGGTGTCCCGGCAGGTGGCCACTCTCGCGCACACCTCGAACCTGTTCCTGCACGAGCCCGAGGTGCTGCTCGCCGAGAAGCTGCTCGCCCTGCTCGGAGAGCCGGCGCGGGTCTTCCTCTCCAACTCCGGCACCGAGGCCAACGAGGCGGCAGTCAAGATCGCCATCAAGTACGGCAAGACGCACGGCCGCGGCTACATGGTGGCTTCGGAGAACGGCTTCCACGGCCGCACGCTCGGCGCCCTGTCACTGACGGGCAAGCCCTCGATCCGCGACCAGTTCGGGCCGTTCCCGCTCGACGTCCGGTTCGTCCCGTACGGGGACGCGGACGCGCTCAAGAACGCGGTGACCGAGGACTGCGCCGCGGTCTTCCTGGAGCCCACGCAGGGTGAGGCGGGTGTCATACCGCCGCCTGACGGCTACTTCCGCACCGCCAGGGAGATCTGCTCCTCGGCGGGGGCACTGCTCGTGGCCGACGAGATCCAGTCCGCCATCGGCCGCGCCGGGCACTGGTTCGCCCACCAGGCGGAGGGGGTCGTCCCCGACGTTCTGACGCTGGCGAAGGGACTCGGCGGGGGCCTGCCGATCGGCGCCTGCATCGGCTTCGGCGAGGCCGGCGAGGTCTTCGCCAAGGGCGACCACGGCTCGACCTTCGGCGGCAACCCGGTCTCGTGCGCGGCGGCGCTCGCGGTGCTGAACACGATCGAGCGCGACGGACTGCTCGGCAACGCCGTGAAGGTGGGGGCGCTGCTGTCCGAGGGCATCGCCGCCGTGCGGCATCCGTTGCTCAAGGGGATCAGGGGACGCGGGCTCTGGCTGGCCGCCGTGCTCACCGCGCCGAAGTCGGCGCAGGTGCAGGCGGCGGCGCAGGAGGCCGGTTTCCTGGTCAACGCCCTTCAGCCCGACGCGGTACGGCTCGCGCCGCCGCTTGTCATCACCGAGTCCGACGTGCAGACCTTCCTCGACGCGCTGCCCGGCATCCTGGAGGCCGCAGATGCCTGAGAACGACCTCGTGAACCCCGTCACCGACCCGGACTCGGCGCGAGTCGGACAGGGCGCGGACCCGGCGCGAGTCAGACAGGGCGCGGACCCGGCGCGAGTCAGACACTTCCTGCGGGACGACGACCTGTCGCCGGAAGAACAGGCGCAGGTGCTCGACCTCGCCGAGGCGATGAAGAAGGACCGGTTCGGCTACCGGCCCTTCGAGGGCCCCCGCACGGTCGCCGTGCTGTTCGACAAGCCGTCCACCCGCACCCGGGTCTCCTTCACCGTCGGCGTCGCCGAGCTGGGCGGTCAGCCTCTGCTCATGGACCTCGGCACGTCTCAGATGGGACGCGGAGAGCCGATCGAGGACACCGCGCGGGTGCTGTCCCGGCAGGTCGCGGCGATCGTGTGGCGGACGGCGGGCCAGGAGCGCATCGAGGCGATGGCGGCCCACTCCTCGGTGCCGGTGGTGAACGCGCTGACCGACGAGTTCCACCCCTGCCAGATCCTCGCCGACCTGCAGACGATCCGGGAGCACAAGGGCTCGCCGCGGGGCCTCACGCTCGCCTACCTCGGCGACGGCGCCAACAACATGGCCCACTCCTACCTGTTGGGCGGGGCCACGGCCGGCATGCACGTCCGGATCGGGGCGCCGGTGGGCTACCTGCCCGACGCCCTGGTCATGGAGCGGGCTGCCGAGATCGCTGCGGCCACGGGCGGATCCGTCACGGCGGTGAGTGATCCGGAGGCCGCGGTGGCCGGAGCGCATGCCGTCGCGACCGACACCTGGGTGTCCATGGGCCAGGACGGCAAGGACGAGCGGGTCGCGGCCTTCGCCTCCTACCAGGTGTCCACGGACCTGCTCGGCCTGGCGGACCCGGACGCGATCGTGCTGCACTGCCTCCCGGCGTACCGGGGGTTGGAGATCGCCGCGGACGTCATCGACGGGCCGCAGAGCGTGGTGTGGGACCAGGCGGAGAACCGGCTGCACGCCCAGAAGGCGCTGCTGCACTGGCTGGCGACGCGGGGTGCGGAGGGGTCGTGACCATCCCGCTGACCAAGGCGGCCCGGCACGCGCGCATCGTGGAGCTGCTGACCAGGCACAAGGTCCGCTCACAGCCCGAGCTGGCCAAGCTCCTGGCGGAGCAGGGAGTTGAGGTCACCCAGGCCACACTCTCCCGCGATCTCGACGAGCTGGGCGCGCTGAAGCTGCGGGCCGACGACGGCACGCTGGTCTACGCGCTACCCGGCGAGGGCGGGGGACGGATACCGCTCTACCGGACCGGTGCGGCCAACGGCTTGCCGGAGAACCCCGACGCGCGGTTGCGGAGAATCGCGGAGGAGCTCCTGGTGTCGGCCGAGGCGTCGGCCAACCTCGTGATCCTGCGCACGCCGCCGGGAGCGGCACAGTTCCTCGCCTCGGCCATCGACCACGCGGGCTGGGAGTCGATCCTCGGCACGGTGGCCGGCGACGACACGATCCTCGTCATCAGCCGTGATCCGACCGGGGGGCAGGCGCTGGCGGAAACCCTGCTCAACCTGGCCACCCGCCGCCCGCCCGACGTGAGCAGGCACAAGCTCGCCGCGGAGGTCCGCGACCACGGCAGTGAGAAGCAGGAACCATGACGTGCCGGACCCACTCGCGGGCGGACTCGGCACGTCGGTGGCCATCCTTTGCCTCACCGGGAGGACCGGCGCGGAGGCCGTCGGAGAAGGCCCTGCTGATCGACGTCAGCAGGAGATCGCCGCACTCGATGGACCACAAGGAAATCGCGGCCGCGCGGGGCGCCCGCCAGGCCTGATCCACCCGGCATACGCCCCGGTTCCGGTGCAGGGACCGGGGCGTACGTCGGCTAAGGTCGCGGATTAGTCCCGCAGAAGGATCCGCGTGAAGGATTCGCGCCGAAGGTTCATCCGAGAAAACCGGGAGAAGGCGCAAGGATCCACATATGACGGCCCCGGGCGGGAACGGCGCGCGGTCATCTTTTCTGCAGGGACTTGAATATCGGAGGGAGAAGACGGTGGCGGACAACAAGCCGATGCGGCTCTGGGGTGGCAGGTTCGAGGGGGGACCCGCGGACGCCCTCACGCGCCTGTCGGTGAGCGTGCAGTTCGACTGGCGGCTCGCGCCGTACGATCTGCTGGCCTCGCGCGCGCACGCGCGCGTGCTGCACCGCGCCGGGCTGCTGACGCAGGAGGAGCTCGACCGCATGCTGGGTGCGCTCGACGACCTCGACCAGGCGTGCCGCAAGGGGGAGTTCCGCCCCACCGTGGCCGACGAGGACGTGCACACGGCGCTGGAGCGCGGCCTGCTCGAACGGCTCGGCTCGCTGGGCGGCAAACTCCGCGCCGGCCGCAGCCGCAACGACCAGATCGCCACCGACCTGCGCCTCTACCTGCGTGACCACGTCCGCGTGATCGTCTCCCGGCTTGTCGAGCTGGAGACGGCGCTGATCAGCCAGGCCGAGGAGAACGCCGACGTCGCCGCCCCCGGCATGACGCACCTGCAGCACGCCCAGCCCGTGTCGTTCGGCCACCAGCTTCTGGCCCACGTCCACGCGCTCACCAGGGACGTGAACCGCCTCCGGGACTGGGACAGGCGCGCGGCGGTCTCGCCGCTCGGCTCGGGCGCGCTGGCCGGGTCCTCCCTGCCGCTCGACCCCGCCGCCGTCGCCGCCGAACTCGGGTTCGACGCGCCCGCGCCGAACTCGATGGACGCGGTCGCCGACCGCGATTTCGCGGCCGAGTTCCTGTTCTGCGCGGCGCTGATCGGTGTGCACATCTCCCGGCTCGGCGAGGAGATCGTGCTGTGGGCTTCGCAGGAGTTCCGGTGGATCGAGGTGGACGACGCCTACTCCACAGGTTCGTCGATCATGCCGCAGAAGAAGAACCCTGACGTGGCCGAGCTGGCCAGGGGCAAGAGCGGCCGGCTGATCGGTTCGCTGATGTCGTTGCTGACGACCCTCAAGGGCCTGCCGCTCACCTACAACCGCGACCTGCAGGAGGACAAGGAGCCGGTGTTCGACGCGGTCGACACCCTGCTCCTGGTGCTCCCCGCCGTGTCGGGCATGGTCTCCACGATGCGCGTGAACAAGGCCAAGTTGGAGGCCAGCGCGCCCGACGGCTTCGCCCTGGCCACCGACCTCGCCGAACTGCTGGTCCGCCGCGGGGTGCCGTTCCGCGAGGCGCACGAGGCCGTCGGCCACCTGGTGGTGTGGTGCCAGGTGAACGACAAGGACCTCGGTGAGCTCACCGACGACGAGCTGGCCAAGGTCTCGCCGCACTTCGCCGTCGACGCGACCGGTGCGAGCGTCCGTGACGTACTGAACGTGCACGGCGCGCTGGCCGCCCGCAGCGCCTTCGGCGGCACCGCGCCCGACCGGGTCCGCGACCAGATCGCGAACCTCAGGGACGTCGTCGACGGTCAGGCGGCATGGGCGAACGAGAGCTGATCGAGGACGTCGCGGGCGCCCCGCTCGGCCGCGACTTCTTCGACCGCCCTTCCGACGTGGTCGCGCCCGACCTGCTCGGGCGCGTGGTCGTGCACGGGTCGGTGGCGGTGCGGCTGAGCGAGGTCGAGGCGTACGGCGGGCCGGGGCAGGACCCGGCCGCCCACACCTACCGGGGGCGCACGCCGCGTAACTCGGTCATGTTCGGGCCGCCGGGGCACCTCTACGTCTACTTCACGTACGGCATGCACTATTGCGCCAATCTTGTGTGCATGCCCGCGGGCACCGGCGCGGCCGTCCTGTTACGCGCCGGGGAAGTGATCGCGGGTGTGCACACCGCGCGCATCCGGCGCCTGCCGCACGCCGACGGGCCGGACCTGGAGGGGCTGGTGCGGCGTGTCCCGGACCGCGACCTCGCGCGTGGACCGGCTCGGCTCACGGTGGCGCTCGGCCTGGTCAGGGAGCACAACGGAACCGACTGCTGCGTCGGCGGGCCGATCCAGGTGCACGAGGGCCGGCCCGTGCCGTCCGGCCAGGTCAGGACAGGTCCTCGCACCGGCGTGTCGGCGGGCGCCGAGACGCCCTGGAGGTTCTGGATCGACGGCGATCCCACCGTCTCGCCATACCGCGCCCACGTTCCCCGGCGCCGAGGCCGTGCCACGAGCTGACGCGCAGGTAAGAAGTGGCGATAAGGTTCCGTGATCAGGCAGGCTTGTACGGAAGCCCGTACATCCACCATCGATAAGCGAAAGCCACGACCGTGACCGCAACTTCAGGCAACCTCGTGCCGACGTCGGAGATGGCTGACATCCTCGACGAGCTCGAGTGGCGCGACGTGATCGCGCAGACGACCGACATCGACGCGCTGCGCAAGGCGCTGGCGGACGGTCCTGTCACCGTATATGCGGGCTTCGACCCGACCGCACCCTCGCTGCACGTGGGCAACCTGGCCACGCTGCTGATCTTGACCCGTTTCCAGCGGGCAGGTCACCGGCCCATCGGCCTGGTCGGAGGGGCCACCGGTCTGATCGGCGACCCGAGCGGTCGCAGCACCGAGCGGGCGCTGAACTCCAGCGACATCGTCGCCGAATGGGTTGCACGAATTCGGGTGCAGGTCGAGAAGTTCCTGTCCTTCGAGGAGGGCCCGACAGCGGCCACGCTGGTCAGCAACCTCGACTGGACCGCGAACCTTTCGGCGATCGACTTCCTCCGGGACGTCGGTAAGCACTTCCCCGTCAACCGCATGCTCGCAAGGGAGTCTGTCTCCGCCCGGCTCGCCGGCGAGGGACTCAGCTACACCGAGTTCAGCTACCAGATCCTGCAGGCCAACGACTACCTCGAGCTGCACCGGCGGCACGGATGCACGTTGCAGCTCGGCGGCAGCGACCAGTGGGGCAACATCACCGCGGGCGTCGACCTGATCCGCCGGGTCGAGGGAGCTCATGTCCACGCGCTGACCGGCAAGCTGATCACCAAGGCCGACGGCACGAAGTTCGGCAAGACGGCCGGCGGCGCGGTCTGGCTCGATCCCGCGCTGACCTCGCCGTACGCGTTCTACCAGTACTGGCTGAACGCCGACGACCGGGACGTGGTGCGGTTCCTCAAGGTCTTCACCTTCCGGACACGGGAGGAGATCGACGAGCTGGAGAAGGCCGTGGCCGAGCGGCCGGCGGCTCGCGAGGCGCAGCGCGCCCTGGCCGAGGACCTGACCACTCTGGTCCACGGTTCCGAGGAGCTGGCCCGAGTGATCGCCGCTTCGCGCGCCCTGTTCGGGCAGGGCTCGCTGGCCGAACTCGACGCCCGCACGCTGGAGTCCGCGCTCGCCGAGGTGCCCAAGGCGGTCCTGCCCGCCCTGGGAGCGCCGTACGTGGAGCTGCTCGCGCAGAGCGGCCTGGTGGAGTCGAAGTCCGCGGCGCGCCGGGCCGTCAAGGAGGGCGGCGCGTACCTGAACAACACGAAGATCACCGACGAGGAGTACGTGCCCTCGGCGGACGACCTGCTGCACGGCCGATTCCTCGTGCTGCGCAGGGGCAAGAAGACGGTCGGCGGCGTAGAGGTCGCCTGACCTGCCGCGCTGAGTTGACTATGGCGCTGTGCTGACCATGGCACTGTGCTGACTTTGACGCTGTGCTGACTTTGACGCTGTGCTGACGATGGCGCTGGGCAGCCGCCTCGGTCCCGGACCGGGGCGGCTGTTTTATGGCCAAGAGTTGTTGTGACGTAGGTAACAATCACATGGCGTGGAGGGTGGCCGACGCCGGAAGTTCCCGTCTGACCTAGGGTTTCAGCCATCTCGGCGTGATTTGACGGCCGGGTCGGCGTTGCCTATTGTTTTCTTCGCCCCCGGGGAACGCGGGACGCCGACAGGCGGCCGGACCCGACGGGCAAGCCACTCTGACAACCATCCAGACAAGGCGTCCGCGTCGAGTCCGGGTCGTTCGTGGCGCGGCCAGACCGAAAGGTTTGACGCGAGGCGGCCGAGGGTTTAGTATGGAGTGGTTGCCCCGAGAGGGGTGGTCACTCTAACAAGAGCATCGGCCGAGATCGTATGGCCCTCCAGGTCTGCGGTGCGGCGATCGTCGTAGAGTCGGCCGAACGGAAGTCATCGCCCTGGATCTCGGGACTCCTAGCGGGTTTCGGGTGATGGTGGTCGCGTCCGTTTCTTGAGAACTCAACAGTGTGCTAAAAGCCAGTGCATGAATCATGCATGACCCTGTCATAGCGGCACTCTCGTGGTGTCGGTGACGGATTCCTTTGACGGCATCCTTCCTTAGCCGGGGGGTGTCGGCCAGAGTGATTTCTTTTCAAGCATTGTTTGGAGAGTTTGATCCTGGCTCAGGAC